>NZ_CP067125.1:0-300000 GCF_028553725.1 Paracoccus alcaliphilus | reverse complement strand
AAGGACGCGGCAATCTCCTCGGTCGCCGATCTCAAGGGCAAGCGGGTCTCGCTGGATGAACCCGGCTCTGGCACGCTGGTCGATGCCAAGATCATTCTGGAGGCATATGGCCTGTCCGAATCCGACATCAGACCGGAATATCTCAAGCCGGAGCAGGCCGCGGACCGCATGCGGGATGGCGCAATGGACGCCTTTTTCTTCGTGGGCGGCTATCCTGCCGGCGCGATCGCCGAGTTGGCCAGCCAGCACGATATCGCATTGGTCCCCATCACCGGATCCGAGATCGACGCGCTGCGAGAGACCTATACCTTCTTCGCAAACGACACGGTTCCGGCCGGCACCTATGAAGGTCAGGACGCCGATATCGACACGCTTTCGGTCGGTGCCCAGCTTGTCACCAGTGCAGACCAACCGGACGACCTGATTTATGGCATCGTTCAGGCGCTGTATAACGACAACACGCAAAAGCTGTTTGCCGTGGGACATGCCAAAGGCCAGCAGATCACTCTGGACAGTGCGGTTCAGGGCGCGGGTATCCCGTTTCACCCCGGTGCCGAGCGTTTCTACAAGGAAGCCGGCAAGGTCGAATGACACGGCCTTCCATATAATGAAAGGACGCGACCGGGTTACGGCCGCGTCCTTGCCTTTGAGCTGAACACCAGGAACTCGAATGACCGAAACGACACGCCAGCTTTCCGATGCCGATCTTCGTGCCCTGGAAGAGGAATACGATCCCGAAGCGCGGTTCCGCACGGTCACCCGTCCGGTTGCCGTCATGTCCGGCGTCGTCCTGTTCCTGTTGTCCGTCTATCACTTCTATACAGCGGGTTTCGGCATTCCCCGGGCCACGACGCATCGTGGGCTGCATATGGGCGTGTCGCTGCTTATCGTCTATCTCAGTTTCTCGGCCCGGTCCCGCACGCGCCACAAGACCGACGGCTTCGCCATCCTTGGTGTGCCGGTGATGGACTGGGTGCTGGCCATCGGCGGCGCGGTAAGCGCCTTCTATGTGCCGTGGATCTATGACCAGCTGGCCTTCCGCGTCGGCAATCCGATGACCATCGACATTGTCATGGGCACCGTGCTGCTGCTGGCGCTGCTGGAGGCGGTCCGGCGCTCGATGGGCTGGCCGTTGCCGGTTATCGCGCTGGCGTTCATCGCCTATGCTTATTTCGGCAGGTCGATGCCGGGGATCCTGGTCCATCCCGGCGCCGACTGGGCCAATATCGTCAATCATCTCTATCTGACCTCGCAGGGTATTTACGGCACCGCGCTCGGGGTCATTGCCACTTACGTGTTCCACTTCGTCCTGTTCGGTGTCATGGCGCAGAAGATCGGGCTGGGACAGTTGTTCATCGACCTGGCCACCGCGCTGGCCGGCCGCTTTGCCGGGGGTCCGGCCAAGGTCTCGGTCATTTCCTCGGCCATGCTGGGCACGATCTCGGGCTCGTCGATCGCCAATACCGTGACGACCGGCGCGCTGACGATCCCCGCCATGATCAGGATCGGGTTCAAGCGCCACTTCGCCGCTGCCGTCGAGGCCGCATCCTCGACCGGCGGGCAGATCACCCCCCCGGTGATGGGTGCGGTCGCCTTCCTGATGGTAGAGTATCTGGGCATCCCGCTGCGCACCATCCTGATCGCAGCCATCGTCCCGGCCTTCATGCATTTCTTCGGTGTGCTGGTTCAGGTCCATCTGGAGGCCAAACGTCTTGGCATCCGTGGCCTGCGCCAGGAAGAGTTGCCGAAAGCCGCCAAGGTCCTGCGCGAAGGCTGGCTGTCGGTCTTTCCGCTGGTCCTGCTGGTCTGGATGCTCATGTCCGGCCGCACGCCTTTTCTGTCAGCGTTCTGGGCGATCACCGCCTGCATGGTCGTCTATCTGATTCAGCGGGTCATGGCAGCGGGCGTCATCAAGGGTGTCAAGGAAACCGCCGCCGGCATTTACGAAGGCTTCGTCGCGGGCGGCCGGCAGTCGCTGGCGGTGACGGCGGCGGCGGCACTTGTCGGGGTCGTGATCGGCATCGTGACCCTGACCGGCGTCGGCTTCAAGATTGCCTTCATGGTGACAAGCATGGCGCAGAACTGGGCCACGTCCTTGCATGGCCTTCTGACCGTGCTGCCATTCGAATTCTTCAGCATCCAGACGCTGACGCTGCTCTTTACGCTTTTGATGACCGCTGTCGTCTGTGTGCTGATGGGGTGCGGCGTGCCGACGACGGCGAACTACATCATCATGGTGGCGGTGGCGGCACCGGTGCTGGGGATGATGAACGTCGAGCCGCTGGTGGCGCATTTCTTCGTGTTCTATTTCGGCGTGCTGGCCGATGTAACACCACCGGTTGCCCTGGCGGCCTATGCCGGTGCCGGGATCGCGGGCGCCAACGGCTTCAAGGCCGGAAACACGGCATTCCGGTTGTCGATGGGCAAGGCGCTGGTACCATTCGTCTTCGTATTCTCGCCTTCGCTTCTACTGGTCACACAGGCCTTTACCTTGCCCGACTTCCTGCTGGCCTTTGCCGGCGCGGTTCTTGGTATCGTGGCCCTGTCGGCCGCGATCACAAACTGGCTGCTGGGACCGTTGCTGCGGGTCGAACGGCTGCTGCTGCCCATCGCGGCATTGTTGATGATAGCGCCGGAAATCATTTCCACCGTGATCGGAGCGACCATCCTTGGCGTGGTTGTCCTGCGCCAGTATATCGCGCGACGCTCCGACCCCAGTCCGGAGCCGGCCACTTGAACCGTCGGCTTATAGTGTCTGTCGCATCCTTCTATTCCAACGAAAGGAGCGCACCATCAAGCCATGGGATCAAACACCTGATCCTCACCTTACGCGCCGGTTATCCGCCAGATGGTGTTTCCGACATCATCCGCCATCAGCAGCGATGCCCTGTCGGGACCAATGGTGACGCCGACGGGTCGGCCGAAGGCAAATCGCTCGTCATCGGACAGGAACCCCCACAGGATATCGCGTGGCGGGCCGGCCGGGCGGCCGTTCTCGAAGGGCACGAAGGTCAGCCTGTATCCGCTGAGGATCGAGCGGTTCCATGAACCGTGCTGCCCGATCACCATGCCGTCGGGAAATCCGGGCAATGTGCCCTGCGGCATCCAGCACAATCCCAGTGACGCCGTGTGACCGCCAAGCGCGTAATCCGGCGTGATCGCCCGTGCCACCATCTCGGGATCCTGAGGGACGCGATCATCGACGATCCGGCCCCAATAGCAATAGGGCCAGCCGTAAAACCCGCCCTCGCTGACCGAGGTCAGGTAATCCGGCGGCGTCTCATCGCCCAGCCCATCGCGTTCGTTGACCACCGTCCACAGGCTGCCCGTCTTCGGCTCCCATGCCATGCCGACGGGATTGCGCAGGCCCGAGGCAAAGACGCGCGCCGCACCGCTGGCAAGGTCCAGCTCCCAGATCGCGGCCCGGCCCTCTTCGGCCTTCATACCGTGATCGCCGATATTGCTGAGCGAACCGACACCGGCATAGATCCTGGACCGGTCGGGCGAGACGATCAGGCTGCGGGTCCAGTGCCCGCCCGGCTTGAAATCGACCAGCTTGCGGCCCGGCCCGGTCAGCCGCGTCGCACCGTCCTGATAGGCGAATGCGCTGATGCCATCGGTATTGCCGACATAGAAGGTGCCGTCCACCAGCGCCATGCCGAAGGGCTGGTTCTGCCCGTCCAGAAACACCTCGCGGATCTCGGCCACGCCGTCACTATCGGCATCGCGCCACAGGGTGATGCGATTGGCGCTGTCACCGATGGCATGGGCGCGGCGCATCGTGGCCTGCGTGGCCCGATCCAGCAGGGTCTTTGGCCGGGATGGCTGCTCTTTCGCCTCGGCGACCAGCACATCGCCATTGGGCAGAACCTCGATCCAGCGTGGATGATCGAGGCCGGAGGCAAAGGCATTGACCGCCAGCCCCGGCGCGGTTTCGGGACGCTGCCCCGATGCCCAGCCCGTCGCCGAGGGCATCTTCAGGGTCATGATCCCCTGCTTCCTTGCCGCGGGGATTTCCGGCGTCTCGCCCACCGCCTGCGTCCGGGGCACCGTCAGGCGCCGCAGCGCGGCTATCGTCCCGCCGACGACGGCAGTGAGTTGCGCCATAAGATCCATGACCGGCTCCGATCCGTTATGCCCATATTGCGGAACCTTCACCTGCCCGCGCCGTGAAGACAAGAAGGTCTGACCCGCCAGCCCGGCGAAACAGGGCGGACGGCGGGATGGTTCCTGCGCGACGATTGGCGCATGGCCGTCACTTTGCCGTGACATTCGCCTGTGAAAGGATCAGTCTGCGCCCGATATCAATTCGTCAGGCGGCGAGGGCATGAACGGGCCCGCCGTTACCATTGAAGGGGACGCGCAATGACACCGGTGATCGTCAATCTTGTCATATTCGTGGCGCTTCTGTTCGCATTGTTCAGGCTTCAGAGCGGCTCTCTTTCGCTGTCGGTGCGGGTGTTCATCGGCCTGATCCTCGGCACCCTTTTCGGCATCGGGTTGCAACTGGCGTATGGCACCGGCTCGGAAACCGTCCAGACCACCGCGAACTGGCTGGACATCGTCGGCTCGGGCTATGTCCGGCTGTTGCAGATGATCGTCATGCCGCTGGTCTTTGTGGCGATCCTTGCGGCGGTGTCGAAGCTGCATGATGCTTCGTCGCTTGGCAGCATCTCGGTGCTGGTGCTGGGAACGCTGCTGCTGCTGACCGCCATTGCGGGGCTGGTCGGCGTGGTCATGGCGCTGTCCTTCGGCCTGACCGCCGAGGGGCTGATCCAGGGCAGCGCCGAAACCGCCCGGATGAGCGCGATCGAAACGACCTATGCCCCGCGCGTGGCCGATCTGTCGGTGCCGCAGCTGATCCTGTCCTTCATCCCGCGCAACCCCTTTGCCGATCTGACCGGGGCCAATCCGACCTCGATCATCTCGGTGGTGATTTTTGCCGCTTTCCTTGGCATCGCGGCCATCCGGCTGGTCCGGCGCAAACCCGAGCAGGGCGAAAGCCTGCTGTCGCTGATCGACCTGCTGCAAGGCTGGATCATGCAGCTTGTGCGGCTGGTCATCGCGCTGACCCCTTATGGCGTCATGGCGCTGATGACGAAGATGGCAGCGACCTCGGATGCGGCGGATATCCTCAATCTGGGGAAATTCGTCATCGCCTCCTATATCGGGCTGGCGATCATGTTCGGGGTTCACGCGGGTTTCCTGACCCTGACCGGGGCCAATCCGCTGGTGTTCTTCAAGAAGTCGCTGCCGGTGCTGAGCTTTGCATTCTCCAGCCGTTCCAGCGCGGCGTCGATCCCGCTGAATGTCGAGACCCAGACCCGCCGTCTGGGGGTGCCTGCGACCATCGCGTCATTCTCGGCCTCGTTCGGGGCAACCATCGGTCAGAACGGCTGCGCGGGCCTTTATCCGGCGATGCTGGCGGTGATGGTGGCGCCGACGGTGGGTATCGATCCGCTGGATCCGGGCTGGATCGCCACACTGATCGCCATCGTCACCATCAGTTCGGCAGGCGTCGCAGGCGTCGGAGGCGGGGCCACGCTGGCGGCGCTGATCGTGCTGCCCGCGATGGGTCTGCCGATCGAGCTGGTCGCGCTGCTGATCTCGGTCGAGCCGCTGATCGACATGGGCCGCACGGCGCTGAATGTCAGCGGCTCGATGACGGCGGGCATGGTCACGTCGCAACTGCTGGGTCAGACGGATCGCGCGGTGCTGATGAGCCCGGAAGACGTGGACCTGCAAAGCGCATAGACCGTCAGTTCGCCGCCGTCATGCGATAGCCGGGATGGCAGGCGACGCGGACGGTTGTGATGGCCCCGATCTCGTTCCAGGTGGTGCGTTGCAGGATCAGCAGCGCCTGCCCCGGGTCGGTCTGCAACATTCGTGCGTCACGCCGATCCGCATTCGCCGCAGAAAAGGCCATGTCGGCACGCAGATAGGGTGCGTTGCGCACCAGCCATTCATTGGCGTTGACATGGCCGAAATCCACCGGCTCGGTCCCCGGCAGGGCGGCGGGGTTGATCCAGCGGTCCTCGTATTGGAAGGGTCGCCCGTCGCCATAATGGACGGCGCGCAGATGCAGCAACCGCTGCCCCGCCGCCATCCCGAGACGCAGGGCGACATCTTCGGGCAGCGGACTGCGGTGAACGGCCATGACGCGGTGGCCATAACTCATGCCCGCGCCCTCGATCTGTTCGCGCACGATGGGGATCTCGAATGTGGCCTTGCGCACCGGATTGATCGCGATCCGCGTGCCCGCGCGGCGGCGGCGATCCAGCAAGCCCTCATCCGCCAGCAGTTGCAGCGCCTTGTTGACCGTGGCCCGCGCAGCGCCGAATTCCACCGCCAGCTCGACCTCGTCGGGGATGCGTTCGCCCTGCAACCATTCGCGTTCCACGATCCGGCGGCGGACCTCGGCCGCGATCAGATGGGCCTTGGGGGTGGTCGAGCCTGCCTGTCGTTCCGTCACATCCGCTCCTGCAAGCCAGAGATACAGGTCAGATAATCGGCGATGATGCCGTCGCGGTCCATATGCCGTCCGTCCCGGACCACATGGCGGCCCGCCGCCCAGACATCGCGCACCAGCCCCTCGCCGCCCGCGAAGATCAGGCTGTCCAGCATCTCGTCGCCCTTGCGCCCGAACATCGCCGGATTGCGCAGCGACACCGCGCACAGATCGGCCCACAGCCCTTCGCGGATCGCCCCCGTATCGCGCCCCGCCGCCGTTGCGCCACCGTCCAGCCCGGCGTCAAGGATCACCCGCCCGGTCGAACGTTCCGGCTGCGCAAGAATGGCGCGGGCGGTGTCACGCAGGCGCTGGCTGTATTCCAGCGTGCGCAACTCTTCGATCAGGCTGATGCGGATATTGCTGTCCGAACCGAAGCCCAGCCGCCCGCCCGCCTCCTGCCAGATCGTGGCATTGAAGATCCCGTCGCCAAGGCTGGATTCGGTGATCGGGCACAGCCCCGCGACGGCGCCGGTGGTGGCAAGGCGGCGGGTTTCGTCCACGGTCATATGGGTCAGGTGGATCAGCGTCCAGCGCCGGTCGGGGGTGTGATTGTCCAGCAGCCACTCGACCGGGCGGCGGCCATAAGCCGCCTGCACCTCGTCGATTTCGGGGATCTGTTCGGCCAGATGCATATGCAGCGGGCGACCGGGGCGCAGATCGACGCAAAGCGCCAGCGCCTCGGGGGATACGGCGCGCAGCGAATGGGGCGCGACGCCGATTCCGGCGTCAGCGGGCAGACCGCGCAGCACCTGTTCCGAGGCATCCAGCAGCCGGATGAAATCGTCGGGCGTGGTGCCGAACCGGCGCTGACCCGGACCCAGCGGGCGGCGATCCACGCCGCCGAACTGGTAATGCACCGGCAGCAGCGTCAGCCCGATTCCGGTGCGGCTGGCGGCGGCAGCGATCCGCCCGGCCATTTCCGCGATATCGTCATAAAAGCCGCCATCGGGACGGTGATGCAGGTAATGGAATTCGACATTCGTGGCGTAACCGGCCTCCAGCATCTCCATCTGCACCAGCGCCGCGATGGCTTGCACATCGTCCGGCGTCAGGTGGTCCAGAAAGCGATACATGATCTGCCGCCACGTCCAGAAGGTGTCACGCGGATGCGGGCCGCGCGCTTCGGACAGACCGGCCATGGCGCGCTGGAAGGCGTGCGAGTGCAGATTGCTCATGGCGGGCAGCAGCAACTCGACCCGATGCGCCCCCGAATCAGGCGTGGCACCGCGATGGATGGCGGCGATCCGGCCATCGGGCGCCAGATCGACCTGGATATTTTCTGCCCAGCCATCGGGCAGTAATGCGCGCTCAGCCCAGATCGTCGTCATTGCCGGTCTCCTTTTTCCCGATCGGTGCGGGTCGGTCTTGTCGTTAATTAACTATAGACATAGTTTCATCATAAGTCTAAACATAGATAGAAGCGAAATCAATCCGGAGCATGGCCCGATGCTGGTTCTTGCGAACGCCACTCTGGCGACAATGGCTGATGAAACAGGTGGTTACGCATTGACCAAGGCGGCGGCGCTGGTCATCGAGGGCGACCGGATCCTGTGGGCCGGACCCGAATCCGATCTGCCCCACCCTGATGCGCCGCGCCGCGATCTGGGCGGGCGGCTGGTGACGCCGGGGCTGGTGGATTGCCACACGCATATCGTGTTTGGCGGCGACCGGGCGCAGGAATTCGAGATGCGGCTGGAGGGCGCGGGCTATGAAGAAATCGCGCGGGCTGGCGGCGGCATCCTGTCCACGGTCCGCGCCACCCGCGACTGGGACGAGGCGCGGCTGCTGGAGGCCGCCTTGCGCCGCGTCGATCATCTGCTGGCCGAGGGCGTCACCACCATCGAGGTCAAATCCGGCTATGGGCTGGATGTCGAAACCGAATTGAAGATGCTGCGTGTCGCCCGCCGCATCGGCGAAGAACGCAAGATCCATGTGGTGACGACATGGCTGGCGGCCCACGCCTTGCCGCCCAAATACAAGGACGACCGTGCCGGTTACATCCGCGACGTGGTTATCAAGGGCATGGATCGCGCCCATGCCGAGGGGCTGATCGACGCGGTGGACGGGTTCTGCGAAGGCATCGCCTTCTCGGTCGCGGAAATGGCGCAGGTCTTCGATCATGCCGCCAGCCTCGGCCTGCCCGTCAAGCTGCATGCCGAGCAACTGTCCGATCTGGGCGGCGCGGCGATGGCGGCGCAGCGCAGCGCGATTTCGACTGACCATCTGGAATATCTGGGCGCGGATGGCATCGCGGCGATGGCGCAATCGGGCACGGTCGCGGTGCTGCTGCCCGGCGCCTTCTATACCCTGCGCGAAACGCAATATCCCCCGGTGCAGGGCCTGCGCGATGCCGGCGTGCCGATTGCGCTGGCGACCGATGCCAATCCGGGCACCTCGCCGCTGACCTCGATCCTGCTGACCATGAATATGGGCGCGACGCTGTTCCGCCTGACCCCCGCCGAATGTCTGACTGGCGTGACCCGCCATGCCGCCCGCGCATTGGGGCTGGCGGACCGCGGCGCGATCGCACCCGGCCAGCGCGCCGATCTGGCGATCTGGGACATCGCCCATCCGGCCGAGCTGACCTATCGCATCGGCTTCAACCCCCTTCATGCCCGCGTTTTCGGAGGCGAATTTGTCTGACCTCATCCTGACACCCGGCAAGACGACACTGGCCCAACTGGAGCGGGTCTGGCGCGAGGGGCTGGCCGTGCGGCTGGCCGACAGCGCCCGTGACGGCATCGCCCGTTCCGCCGCCGCCATCGAGGCTGCCGCCAATGGTGATGTTCCGGTTTACGGCGTGAATACGGGCTTTGGCAAACTGGCCTCGATCAAGATCGCGGCGGGCGATACGGCAACGCTGCAACGCAACCTGATCCTGTCGCATTGCTGCGGCGTGGGTGAGCCGGTAGAGCCGGAAACCGTGCGGCTGATCATGGTGCTGAAGCTGCTGTCGCTGGGGCGCGGTGCGTCCGGCGTGCGCCCTCAGGTGATCGCGCTGATCGAGGATATGCTGGCGCGCGGCGTGCTGCCGGTGATCCCGTCGCAAGGCTCGGTCGGGGCCTCGGGCGATCTGGCGCCCTTGGCGCATATGGCCGCCGCCATGCTGGGCGAGGGCCGCGCCACCCATCAGGGCCACGAGATGCCCGCCGCCGATGCGCTGGCCGCCGCCGGACTGACCCCCATCGTTCTGGCCGCCAAGGAAGGGCTGGCGCTGATCAACGGCACGCAGGTCTCGACCGCCTTTGCGCTGTCCGGGCTGTGGGACGGGTTCCGCGCGGCGCGCAATGCGCTGGTGTCCTCGTCGCTGTCCACCGACGCGATCATGGGTTCGACCGCGCCTTTCCTTGACGAGATCCACCAGTTGCGCGGCCATCGCGGCCAGATCCTTGCCGCCCATGCGATCCGCAAGTTGATGGAGGGCTCGGAAATCCGCGAAAGCCACCGGATCGGCGACACCCGCGTGCAGGACCCCTATTGCATCCGCTGTCAGCCGCAGGTGACCGGGGCCTGTCTGGATCTGCTGTGGCAGGCCGCCCGCACCCTTGAAATCGAAGCCAATGCCGCGACCGACAACCCGCTGGTGCTGGTCGAAGCGGATCGGATCGTCTCGGGCGGGAATTTCCACGCCGAACCCGTGGCCTTCGCCGCCGATCAGATCGCGCTGGCCATTGCCGAGATCGGCGCCATCTCGCAACGGCGCATCGCATTGATGGTCGATCCGGTGCTGAGCCACGATCTGCCACCCTTCCTGACCCCCGATCCCGGCCTGAATTCCGGCCTGATGATCGCCGAGGTCACCAGCGCCGCATTGATGAGCGAAAACAAGCATCTGGCGAACCCTTGCAGCACCGATTCGACCCCCACCAGCGCCAATCAGGAAGATCACGTCTCGATGGCCGCCCATGGCGCGCGGCGCTTGCGGCGGATGAACGCGAACCTTGCCCATATCATCGGAATCGAGCTTCTCTGCGCCAGCGCCGGGGTCGAATTCCGCGCACCGCTGAAAACCTCCGCGCCGTTGCAGGCAGTGCTGGCGCGGTTGCGGCAGGCCATCCCACCGCTTGGTCAGGATCGCTATATGGCCCCCGATCTGGCCGAGGCCGCCGCGCTGGTGCGTGACGACGTTCTGATCGCCGCCCTACCCGGCGAGTTGCTGGCCGAGGTGCAGCCATGAACCCGGTCGAGGTCGCGCAGGGCGACAGCCCCGTCATCCTTGGCCTGCCCCATACCGGCACCTTTCTGCCCGATGACATCTTTGCGGCGCTGACCCCGCGCGGGCAGGTGCTGGCCGATACCGACTGGCATATCCACCGCCTCTATGGCGGGTTGCTGCCCGGCGCGACGACGGTGCGGGCGACGTTCCACCGCTATGTCATCGACGCCAATCGTGGGCCGGATGACGCCAGCCTCTATCCCGGCCAGAACACCACCGGGCTGGTGCCGCTGACCGATTTCGACGGCACACCGATCTGGAAATCCGAGCCGGGTGCCGAGGATATCGCCACCCGCAAGGCCCGCTTTCACGCCCCCTATCACGCCGCGCTGGCCGCCGAGATCGAGCGGGTCAGGGCGCGCCACGGCGTCGCGATCCTGTATGATTGCCACTCGATCCGCTCGGTCATTCCATTCCTGTTCGAGGGCGTGCTGCCGGATTTCAACATCGGGACCAATAGCGGGGCTTCCTGCGCGCCGGCTATCGAGGCCGCCACGCAGGAGGTCGCATCCGCGACGGGTCGGCCCTGGGTGGTGAACGGACGCTTCAAGGGCGGCTGGACGACGCGCCATTACGGCCAGCCCGGCGCGGGCGTCCATGCCATCCAGATGGAGCTGGCGCAATCAACCCATCTGACGAGTGAGACCCCACCCTTCGCTTATGACGAGGCCAAGGCCGCTGCCTTGCGCGTCCCGCTGCGCGACATCCTGACCCGGCTGGCGGCGCTGGCCCCGCAACTGGTGACGCCATGAAGCCGCTGCAAGGGATCCGTGTGCTGGACCTGACCCGCGTGCTGGCAGGGCCCTATGCCACGGCGCTGCTGGCCGATCTGGGGGCCGAGGTGATCAAGCTGGAGCCCCTGACAGGCGACGATTACCGCCATATCGGTCCGTTCAAGGACGGCGAAAGCGCGCTGTTCACCCTGAACAATCGCGGCAAGCGCAGCCTTGCGCTGGACCTGAAAAACCCCGCCGATCTGAAACTGGCGCAGGACATTGCCGCCCGCGTCGATGTGGTGGTCGAAAACTTCCGTCCCGGCGTCGCCGCCCGGCTGGGTCTGGGCGCAGAGACCCTGCGCGCCGCCAATCCGCGGCTGATCTATTGCTCGATTTCCGGTTTCGGGCAGGACGGTCCGTTCCGCGACCTGCCCGCCTATGATCTGGTGGTGCAGGCCATGTCCGGGCTGATGGCCGCGACGGGCGAGGAGGGCCACGCGCCGCTGAAAACCGGCGAGAGCATCGCCGACCTGCTGGCCGGGCTGTTTGCAAGCTGGTCGATCATGGCCGCACTGGTGGGCCGCAACGCCAGCGGTCAGGGGGCGGCGCTGGACGTGGCCATGTATGACGCGCTGTTTTCGATGCTGACCACCAGCCACGCGCTGCATCTTTACGCGGGCCAACTGCCGCAGCGCGTGGGCAACCGCCATCCGCTGTCCACGCCGTTCGGCTGTTTCGCGACCAGCGACGGGCAGGTGGTGATCGCGGTGCTGAATGCGCGCCAGTTCGCCACGCTGGCCACGCTGATCGGCCAGCCCGGGGCGGCGGATGATTTACGCTTTGTGACCGATGAGACCCGCACCGAAAACGAACCCGCCCTGCGCGCGCTGATCGAAGGCTGGTCCGCGAGACTGACCACCCAGCAGGCGGTCGCGGCCCTGTCGGGGGTGGGTCTGCCCGCCGCTCCGATCTGGGATATCGCGCAGGCCGCAGACAGTGAACATGCGCAGGCGCGCGGGCTGGTCAGCATGCTGAATGGCCGCCCCGTCGTCGGCCAGCCGGTGCGCTTTGACGGCGCGAAACCTGTGGCCGACCGCGCCGCGCCGCGTCTTGGCGGTGATCTGGAGGCCGTTCTGCGCGAATTGGGACTGGAGAAAGACGAATGACCCCCGACCCCTGGCATATGTTGTCCGACGAGGAACGGATGTTCTGCGACGTGCTGACCCGCCTCTGCGCCGAGCAGATCGCACCAAGGGCCGCCGAGACCGATGAGACCTCGGGTTTCGTCCACGACCAGCTTGCGGTTCTGGCCGAGGCCGGGATGATGGGTGCGAACCTGCCCGAGGAATATGACGGCAGCAGCATTTCCGCGCCCGCGCTGCTCAGGGCGGTGTCCATCGTGGCCGGTGCCTGCGGGTCCACGGCATCGGCGCTGACGGCGCATTATCTGGCCACCGATTCGATCCTGATCGGCGGGACGGATGCGCAGAAACGCGAATGGCTGCCGCGCGCGGCGACGGGCACGGTGCTGGGGGCTTTCGCGCTGACCGAACCGACCGCCGGTTCCGACCCCGCCGATATGAAGACCCGCGCCCGGCGCACCGACGGCGGCTGGCATCTGAAGGGCAGCAAGTGCTTCATCTCGAACGGGGGCGTTGCGGACTTTCTGGTCGTCTATGCGGTGACCGACCCCGACAAGGCCCATCGCGGGATTTCCGCCTTCATCCTGCCCAAGGGCACGCCGGGCCTTGACGCCGGTCCGCCCGAGCGCACCATGGGATTGAAGGGCGGCCATGTCTTTACCCTGAACCTCGATTGCCAGCTGCCCGCAGATGCGCTGCTGGGCGAGGAAGGCAAGGGTTTCCGTACCGCCATGCAGGTGCTGGACAACGGCCGGATCGAGGTCGCGGCGCAATGTCTTGGCATGGCAAAGGCGGCGATGGATGCCGCCATCGCCTATGCCCGCGACCGGGTGATCGGCGGGCAGGCACTGTCCGAACGGCAGGGCATCCGCTGGATGATCGCCGATATGGGCGTGGCTTATCAGTCGGCGCTGCTTGTGGCGCAGGACGCAGCCCGGCAGCGCGATCTGGCGCATCAGGGCGGCGGGCGGTTTTCGCTGGCGGCCAGCATGGCGAAACTGGCGGCCAGCGAGGCGGCGGGGCGCATTGCCGATACCGCGCTGCAACTGCATGGCGGCTATGGCTATACCCGCGATTTTCCCATCGAGAGGATCAACCGCGATCTGCGCATCATGCGGATCTACGAAGGGTCCAGCGAAATTCAACGCATCATCATTTCCGGCAATATGCTGGCCTGAACGGAGACGAACATGGATAATCCCCGTCACAACACCCGCGACATCTTCCCCGCCACCGGCACCGAGATCACGGCAAAAAGCTGGCTGACCGAAGCGCCGATGCGGATGCTGATGAACAACCTGCATCCCGATGTGGCCGAGAACCCGCATGAACTGGTGGTCTATGGCGGCATCGGCCGCGCCGCCCGGACATGGAAGGATTTCGACCTGATCGTGGACAGTCTGCGCAAGCTGGAAGGCGATGAAACCCTGCTGGTCCAGTCGGGCAAGCCGGTGGGCGTGTTCAGGACCCACAAGGACGCACCGCGGGTGCTGATCGCGAACTCGAACCTTGTGCCGCATTGGGCGAACTGGGACCATTTCAACGAGTTGGATAAGAAGGGTCTGGCGATGTATGGCCAGATGACCGCCGGATCGTGGATCTATATCGGCGCGCAGGGCATCGTTCAGGGCACCTATGAAACCTTTGTCGAGGCGGGTCGCCAGCATTACGGCGGCGATCTGCGCGGCAAATGGGTGCTGACCGCGGGTCTGGGTGGCATGGGCGGCGCGCAGCCTCTGGCCGCCGTCATGGCCGGGGCCTGCTGTCTGGCCGTGGAATGCGACGAGACCCGCGCCGATTTCCGTATCCGCACCCGCTATTGCGACGAAAAGACCCATTCGCTGGACGAAGCTCTTGCGATGATCGACCGCTGGACCAAGGCGGGCGAGGTGAAATCGGTGGCGCTGATCGGCAATGCGGCGGATATTTTCCCCGAGCTTTACAAGCGCGGCATCCGTCCCGATATCGTCACCGACCAGACCAGCGCGCATGACCCGGTGCATGGCTATCTGCCGCAGGGCTGGACCGTGGCCGAATGGCGTGCGCGACAGGAAAGCGATCCCAAGGGCGTCGAGAAGGCCGCGCGGGCATCCATGCGCAAGCAGGTCGAGGCGATGGTGGCCTTCCACGATGCGGGCATCCCGACCGTGGATTACGGCAACAATATCCGCCAGATGGCGCTGGAAGAGGGGTTTGACCGCGCCTTTGCCTTCCCCGGCTTCGTGCCCGCCTATATCCGCCCGCTGTTCTGTCGGGGTGTCGGCCCGTTCCGTTGGGCGGCGCTGTCGGGCGACCCCGAGGACATCTACAAGACCGACCAACGGGTGAAAGAACTGGTCGATGACCCGCATCTGCACAACTGGCTGGACATGGCGCGGGAACGGATCGCGTTTCAGGGCCTGCCCGCGCGGATCTGCTGGGTCGGGCTTGGGGTGCGCCACAAGCTGGGCCTTGCCTTCAACGAAATGGTCCGCAATGGCGAATTGAAGGCGCCTATCGTGATCGGGCGCGACCATCTTGATTCGGGGTCAGTTGCCAGCCCGAACCGGGAAACCGAGGCGATGCGCGATGGCTCGGACGCCGTTTCCGACTGGCCGCTGCTGAATGCGCTGCTGAATACGGCGTCGGGTGCCACCTGGGTCAGCCTGCATCACGGCGGCGGCGTCGGCATGGGATTCAGCCAGCATTCCGGCATGGTCATCTGCTGCGACGGCACCGAGGATGCCGATGCGCGCCTTGCCCGCGTGCTGTGGAACGACCCCGCCACCGGGGTGATGCGGCACGCCGACGCGGGTTATGATATCGCGCTGGACTGCGCGCGGGAACACGGGTTGAATCTGCCCGGTATTCTCTGATCCATAAGGGCGCGGGGTCGCAACGCACCGGACCCGCCCCGCCAGCTTTCCAACAAGGAGAACGACATGACTTTCCAAACCAGCCTCAGGGCCGCCCTGTTCGGCCTGACCGCCTTGACGCTTGGCTCTGCCGCGCAGGCCGACCAGCTTGCCGATATTCAGGCCGCGGGCAAGATTGTCACCGCGACCGACATGCATTACGCTCCCTTCGACATGCTGGTGAACGGCACCTATGAGGGCATGACCAAGGACCTGTTCGACGAGGTCAGCAAGGAAATCGGGGTCGAGCCGGTCTATCAGGACATCCCCTGGACGGCCGAGCTGCCGGGGCTTGAAGTCGGCAAGTTCGACATCGTGATCGCCCCCGTCACCATCACCCCCGAACGACTGGAGCGTTACACCTTCACGCCGCCCATCGCCGATGCCACCGTGTCGCTGGTACGCGCGGCGGCCAACGACGCCATCGGCACGCCCGAGGATATCGCCGGCAAACGCGTCGGCGTGCAGCAGGGCACCGCGCAGTTCCGCCAGTTGCAGGCGTATGGCGAAACCCTTGGCGGGGTCGATGTCCGCGAATACGGCACCACCGACGAAGCCTATGCGGACCTTGCCGCGGGTCGTCTGGATGCGGTGGCCGGATCGCTGCCCAACCTGACCTATCTGGTCAAGAACCGCCCCGAAACCTTCGCGCTGTTCGAGCCTGCCTCGTTCGGTGAACCCACCTATTTCGCATGGGTGCTGCGCAAGGAAGAGGCCAGCGAAAGCTTTGCCGCCGCGATCCGGGATGCGATCCAGAAAATGACCGAGGATGGCCGCGTTCAGGCGATTCAGGAAAAATGGCTGGGTTCCTATACCGAACTGCCGCTGGACGTCGCGGCCGAGTGACGACCACGGGCAGGGACACCCCCTGCCCGCCTTTCAAACGGCGGAGGGCCCATGTTTTCCATCCCGACCTTCCTGACCAGTTTCGAGCCGCTTTTCTGGGCCGCACGCTATACGCTGCTGGTGTCCGGTCTGGGCATCGCGCTGGGGCTGGTCATCGGCGCGCTGATCTGCATCTCGGCGATGTCGCGCTGGATCTGGCTGCGCCGGTTTGCCGCGCTGTGGGTCAGCTTTCTGCGCGGGGTGCCGCTGCTGGTGCAACTGCTGCTGATGTATTACCTGCTGCCGGTCATCGGCATCGACGTGCCCGCGCTGGTCGCCGCCGTGGTGACGGTGGGTATCTGCGCCAGCGCCTATATCTCGGAAATCTGGCGCGGCGCGATTGCCGCCCTGCCACGCGGACAGGCCGAGGCCGCCGTCGCCATCGGCATGGGACCGCGCCATGTCTGGACGCGGGTGATCCTGCCGCAAGCAATGGTCATGTCACTGCCCGCGCTGGTCAATGAACTGATCCTGCTGGTCAAGGCATCCTCGCTGGTGTCCATCGTCGGCATCATGGAGATCACCCGCGCATCCCAGGCGCAGGCCGCCACCACCTTCCGCCCGATGGAGGTCTATCTGGCCGCCGCCTGCATCTATCTGATGATCAACCTGTGCCTTGCCGCGATCGGGCGCTATCTCGAACACAGGATGGCCGTGTGATGGAGTGGTCGATTTTCGCTCAATACGGCCCGATGCTGCTGCGCGGCTTTGGCCTGACGGTGATGTGCTGGCTGCTGGGCACGGCGTTTTCGATGGTTCTGGGGCTGGTGATTGCGCTGATCCAGCGTTACGCCCCCGCCCCCATCCGCTGGCTGATGCAGGTCTATATCGAGGTGATCCGGGGCACCCCCTTTCTGGTCCAGCTGTTCGTTCTCTATTACGGCGGGCCGCTGATCGGGCTGCGGCTGGACGCGGTGCCGGCGGGCATCCTTGGCCTGACCGTCTATGGCAGCCCCTATTTCGCCGAGATCTTCCGCTCGGGCTTTCGTGCGGTGCCGCTTGGCCAGATCGAGGCCGCCCGCGCCATCGGCATGGCAGAGCCCACGATCATCCGCCGTATCCTGCTGCCATTGGGGCTGGTGTCCGCCCTGCCTGCGCTGGTCAACTTCTCGATCATCCTGACCAAGGAAACCGTAATCCTGTCGATCATCACGGTCCCAGAACTGATGTATCAGGTGCAGCGCATGTCCACCGAAACCTTCCGCTATCTCGAAGCCAACCTTGTGCTGGCGCTGTTCTTCTGGCTGCTGGTCGAGACGATTTCCCGTTTCGGCCGCAGGCTGGAGACCCGCATCACCCGCCACCTGATCGAAAGGCCGTAACATGGTCCAAGCCTCTTCCGTCGAGATCAGCCGCGTCAACAAGTTCTATGGGCCGTTTCAGGCGCTGAAAGATGTCAGCATGTCCGTGCCGCCGGGCAAGGTGACCTGCCTGATCGGCCCATCGGGGTCCGGAAAATCCACCCTGCTGCGCTGCATCAACTTTCTTGAGGAATACGATTCCGGCGAGGTCCGCATCGACGGGCAGCTGATCGGCTATGACGCGCCGGGCCGGAAAATGTCCGCCCGCAAACTGCGCGAGATGCGCCGCTCGATCGGCATGGTTTTCCAGCAGTTCAACCTGTGGCCGCATATGACCGCGCTGCAAAACGTGGCCGAGGGGCTGATCCGCGTGCGCGGCCTGCCCCGCCGCGAGGCCGAGACGCGCGCCGCCGAGGCGCTGGAAAAGGTCGGGCTGGCGGACAAGATGGCCAACCACCCCTCGCGCCTGTCGGGCGGCCAGCAACAGCGCGTGGCCATCGCCCGCGCCGTTGCGATGGAACCCCGGCTGATGCTGTTCGACGAACCCACCAGCGCGCTGGACCCCGAACTGGTGGGCGAGGTGCTGAACGTGATGAAGGCGCTGGCATCCGAGGGCATGACAATGGTGGTGGTGACGCATGAGATGGGCTTTGCCGCCCATGTCGCCGATCAGGTGGCCTTCATGGAAAAGGGCGAACTGGTCGGCGTGGACGTTCCCAGCCGCATCCTGCACCAGCCCGAAGACCCGCGCATCCATGCCTTCCTGCGCACCTATCACGAACGCAACAGTTTCTGAGTGTCCAGCCGGGCGTGTGCAGGCAGATCACCGCCTGCACCACCGCCGGATCATTCGATGTCACCCGAAACGATCCTGATCGGCTCTTGCGGATCGCGGCGCGACAGAAAGGCCGGGCGCGGCCGGTCGGCGGCAAACGGTTCCTCGACCCGATTGGACCACGCATTATAGACGAAAAACGCGTTCGAGCGCGGAAACGGCGTGATATTGCCATTCGAGCCATGCATCGTATTGCATTCGAAAAGGATCACCGTGCCCGCCGGACCCGAGGCATATTCAATACCTAACCTGTCGGCCAGTTCGGTCAGCGCGGAGGGGCTGGGCACGCCGACCTCCTGCTTTTTCAGCGAAGCCTTATGATTGTCCTTCGGCGTTTCGCCAGCGCAGGACACATAGTGCTTATGCGATCCGGGCATCAGCATCAGCGGCCCGTTCAGCGCATCATTGTCGGTCAGAAGGATCGACGCCGAGATCGCCCGCATGCGCGGCATGCCATCCTCGGCGTGCCAGGTTTCGAAATCCGAATGCCAGTAGAATTCCTTGCCGGTAAAACCGGGCTTGTAGTTGAGGCGGCTTTGATGAAGGTAAAGATCGTCATCCAGCAGAAACCGGACCTTGCCCGCGATCCGTTCGTCGCGCGCCAGACGGTTGAAAAGCGCGCTTTCATCCTCCAGCCGGAAAATGGTGCGGACCGCGTCGGAACCGGGCTCGGTCACCACATTCCCGGCGCCAAGGCGGGCATCGCCCGACCGAAGCCGGTGCGATTCATCCTGAAGCCGTGCCACCTCGGCGGCTGAAAACACGTCGCGCAGGACCAGAAAGCCATTCTTTTCGAATTCGTCGGTCTGGGCGCGGGTCAGCGGCGCGGCGGGGGTCCATTTCCCCCAGAAAACCGGATCCTTGCGCTGCGACCAGGCCTCTTGCGCCGATCGGGTCGGATAGGTGTCAGGTCGGTTGTGAACGGCCGAGAGTGTCATTTCTTCTCCTTCTCTTTGGTTCGGATATGTGGCCCGCTGTCGTTTTCGCGGGCGGGAGGCAGCCTAACATGACCAGCGCCCGAAACTCCATGCTTCGGGGCGCGGTCCCAGATAACATATTGTTATATAATAAAAACGATTGGTTATCGGATGGCGCCCGGCCTGTCGAACCGGACCGCGCAAACCAAAGCCCGCACAGGGGAGTGCGGGCCAACTGTGGAAAAATGCAGACAGGACACCAGAACCAACCCGACCGCCGCCGTCAATAGTTCTGCCGTCCGGGCGGCGCTTTACCGCCAGTCGGGTGACAACGAACCGACCCCGCGTCAGCACCTGTTTTCGCGGCTTTCTGACACAGAACGGTGGCGCGCGACCTTCGGACCGGGTTATATCAGGCACCGCCACCGGGCGCCTATCCAAGGAGATCTGGCATGACCATCGCTTTGAACCGCCGTCAAACCCTTCTGGGCATGGGCGCCATGGGGGCTGCGGCCGCGCTTGGCACGCCCGCGCTGGCCTCCAGCCGCAATATGGCGGTGCTGCATCTGGGCAGTCATGCGCCCAGCTTCATCGCGTGGGAGCGCGGCTATTTCAAGGATGCCGGGATTGATCTGAATCTGAGGTTCTTCGAAGCCGCGCAGCCCATGGCCGTGGCCATCGCCTCGGGCGACGCGGATTTCGGCGTGACCGCCATGACCGGCGGGCTGATCAGTCTGGCCCAGAAGGACGCGGTCAAGGTGATCGGTGGTGCGCTGATCGAAAAGCCCGGCTCTCCCGGTTCGCTGGTGCTGGCCTCGAACAAGGCGTTCGAGGATGGGTTGACCGATCCCTCGCAACTGGCGGGCCGGTCCTTCGGCATCACCACCGCCGGGTCGTCCTTCCATTTCATGGCCCACAAGATCGCGCAGGCCAATGGCGTCGATCTGGCCGAGGTCGATCTGCGCCCGCTGCAAAAGCTGGGGGCGCTGGTCGGCGCGCTGTCCACCGGGCAGATCGACGCCTGGGCGATCCAGCCCAGCATCGCGACCAAGCTGCTGGCCGATGGCGCCGCGCAGCAGATCGGCACGGTGGCCGATTGTGCGCCTAACTATCAGGTGACGACCGCCTTCACCTCGACCGGCAATGCCGCGAATGAGGGCGAGCTGGTCACCGCCTTCGTCGCCGCCTATTCCCGCGCCATCGCCGATTACAACGCCGCCTTCATCGACCGCACCGCCCCCGCCGAAGAGGTCGATGAACTGGCCGCCATCGTCCACAAATATGTGGAAACCGACAGCCCGGCCGAGGTTGCGAAGGAAAACCTGATCAACGGTGCGCAGCGCATCAACGAAGGTCTGGCGCTGGCCGAGGACAGCATCATCGAACAGCTTGAATGGTATAAATCTGAAGACATGGTCGATCAGAGCGTCACGCGGGAACAGTTGCTGGATACGTCCTACGTCGAAACCATCTGAGACATGGACCTGCAACTTCGCAACATCAGCCATTCCTATGGCCCGGTCGAGGTCCTGCGCGATATCTCGCTTGATATTCCGCAGGGGCAGATCGTCTGCCTGATCGGCCCATCGGGCTGCGGGAAATCGACGCTGCTGCGCTTTCTGGGCGGGCTGGAACAGCCCCTGTCCGGGCAGGTGCTGCAACTGGGCGCCCCGCCTGCGGATTCGCTGAACCCGCTGACCTATGTGTTCCAGCATTTCGCCCTGCTGCCGTGGCGCACGGTCGAGGGGAATATCCGGCTGGTGCTGGAGGATCACGGATTGTCGCGCCGGGAGATGGACCAGATCGTTACCGACGTTCTGGCCCGCACCCGGCTCAGCGAGTTCCGCAAGGCCCTGCCCAAGCAGCTGTCGGGCGGGATGCGGCAAAGGGTGGCGATCAGCCGGGCGCTGGCGGTGCGCCCCGCCGTCATGCTGATGGATGAACCTCTGTCGGCGCTGGACAGCCAGACCCGCGAATTGCTGATGGACGATCTGGTCGCGCTGTGGATCCGCAAGCCCTTCACCTCGGTCTATGTCACCCATAACCTGAACGAGGCCGTCCGCCTTGGCCACCGGGTCGTGGTGCTGTCGCGCCGCCCCGGTCAGGTGCGGGAAATCGTCGATATCGACATCCCCTTGTCCGAACGTCATCTTGGCCATCCCGCGCTGGAGGACCGGCAGGCCCATCTGTGGGACCTGATGCGGGACGAGGCACGCGCCGCCGATCAGGAACTGCTTGATGGATAACAGCACGCAAACCGCCCGCCCGGTCCCCTTCCGGGGCGGCGGGTTCCAGCCCGTGCCGATCCGCGGCGTGGCCATCGCGCTGTTCGCCCTGCTGCTGATCGTAGCCGAGATCGGCACCCGCAGCGGCTGGATTTCGGCGCTGACCCTGCCCCGCCCCTCGGCCGTGTTCGGCACGCTTTACCGGCTGTGGGATACCGGCCTGTTATGGACGCATCTTCTGCCCTCGTTGCAGCGGCTGCTGGTGGGCGGCAGTCTGGGGCTGGCCGCCGGGATCGGGCTGGGGGTGATGATCGGGCTGTTCAGCCTTGTTCGCGCCGGTCTGGTGCCGCTGGTGGCGGCACTGTTCCCGATCCCCAAGATCGCGCTGCTGCCGCTGTTCGTGATCTGGTTCGGCATCGACGAGGCGTCGAAATACGCCCTGATCGCCTTTGGCACCTTCACCCCCACGGTGGTCGCGACCTATGGCGCGGTGGACAATGTTGACCGCACCCTGATCCGCATGGGGCAAAGCTTCGGGATGAGCTGGCTGTCCATCGTTCGCAAGATCGTGCTGCCGGGCGCCTTCCCCGCGATCCTGTCGGGCCTGCGGGTGTCGATCTCGATCGCCATCATCCTGCTGGTCGCGGCCGAGATGCTGGGCGCGCGCTATGGCGTCGGCTCCTATATCCTCGAAGCCGGGTCGCTTTATGATCTGGAAAAGCTGTTCGCGGGGGTCACCATCCTGTCGCTGATGGGCCTGATCGTGAACGCCGTGATCGGCTGGGTCGAGCGTTCCTTCATCAACTGGCGATGACACAACCCCGACCATAACAGAGTTGACGCGCCGGGTGCGCGTCACTACACGCACCCGTGACGGTTTCCGATTTCGGAATGAAAAGGGAACGCAGTGCGGACGCTTGTCCCATGCTGCGGCTGCCCCCGCAACTGTAGGCGGAGAGCCTTTGCCAACGGCCACTGGGTGCGATCCCGGGAAGGCGGCAAATGGTGTTGACCCGCAAGCCAGGAGACCTGCCGTCAGCCGTTGTCACGCGTGAACACATCGGGCGGGGTGCCCCGGTGGGACAGTCATCCGCCCGCAGATGGCGGGCAACCGGATGTCGCGTTTGCAGTGACGGTGAACCTATCGCTGGAGCCACATTCGTGCGCCATCAATCCGCTTTCCGGTCCACGCGCCGTCGCGCGCAGGACAATATCTCCGCTCATGCCCATATCCGAAACCGCAGCGCGGCCCTGCTGGCCCTGCTGATCGGTACGGCATCGCCCGCCGCCGCGCAGGATGATCTGGTGCTGGACACGATCACCGTCGAAGGACTGTCCTTTGGCGCGGGTCTGGATATTCAGACGCCTTCCACCGCGGGCAGCCGTCTGGGGCTGAGTTCCTTCGACACCCCTGCCAGCGTGCAGGTGATCGGGGCGCAGACCATCCGGCAGCGCGGGCAGCGCGATGTCAATCAGGCCATCGCCCAGAACGGCACCGGCATCAGCTTTCACGGGTCTCCGGGCAATGGCGGCACCTCGTTCAGCATGCGGGGCTTCAACGGTCATGCCTCGGTCACGCGGCTTTATGACGGCACCCGGTTATATCCGGGGTCGGGCACCATCACCTTTCCCTTCGACAGCTGGAGCGTGGAGCGGATCGAGATCCTCAGCGGTCCCGCCTCGGTCCTTTACGGCGAAGGCGGCGTCGGCGGCGCCATCAATATCATCCCGAAACGTCCCCTGACCGACCGCAGCCGGAACGAGATCCGCGCGACGGTGGGTACAGACGGCCAGCGCGGACTGGCCTTCGGCAGCGCCGGCCCGATCAACGAGGTTCTTGCCTACAGCTTCGACGTCAATGGCGCGGCAGCGGATGGCTGGCTGGACCGCAACGACACCTCCAGCCTGTCGCTGTCGGCGGCGCTGCGCTGGCAGGCGACCGAGGATCTGGCGCTGACGCTGTCCCATGATTATGGCGACAACAGGCCGGGCAGCTATTTCGGAACGCCACTGGTCGATGGTCGCATCGACGAACGCGTGCGTGATCGCAATTACAATGTCGGCGACGATCTGGTCCGCTTCAAGGACGCCTATACCCAGTTGCGGGCCGAATGGACGCCTGCGGATAACGTGACGATCCGCAGCAACAGCTATTACCTGACCAGCGACCGCAACTGGCGCAATGTCGAGGATTACCTCTATCGCCCCGAAACCGGCGATGTGCTGCGGCAGTTCTATATCGCGATCAACCATGATCTGGAACAGATCGGCAACCGCACCGACGCCACCATCCAGACCACGCCCGGCGGGATGGAAAACACCACCACCATCGGTTTCGACGTGAACCGGATCAAGTTCAGGAACACCAACAACTCACCCTATCCGGGCGAGTCGGAGGTGGATTTCCTCAATCCGCAGCCGGGTTCCTTCGGGCCGCATGACATGGCGACCACCGCCGATACGACCACCGATCAATATGCGCTGTTCATCGACAACCGGTTGCAGATCAACGACCAATGGGCACTCGTCGGCGGGCTGCGCTATGACAATCTGCGCGTCAGCCGCGTCGATCCGGCCTTTGTCCACCGGCTGGATTCCACCAGCTGGCGGTTGGGCGCGGTCTATAACCCGGTGCCCGATGTCGCCATCTATGCGCAATATTCCCGCGCGGCCGAACCGATCGGGAATGTCCTGTCGCTGTCCGAAAGTCAGGCGGATCTGAAGCTGACCAAGGCGCGACAGCAGGAAGTCGGCATCAAGTTCGGCTTTATGGACGGGCGCGGCGATGCCACGCTGGCGGCTTACCGGATCGTCAAGAACGATCTGCTGGCCCGCGACCCCGATGACCCGAACATCACCTTGCAGATCGGGCAGCAAAGCGCCAAGGGGGTCGAGGCGGCTGTCGGGTTCGAAATCACCCCGACCCTGCGCATCGACGTGAACGGGGCGCTGATCTCGCCGCGCTATGACGATTACCTGCAATCGGCGGGTGATTATTCCGGCAACCGTCCCCCGAATACCCCGCGCCGCGTGGCCAATATCTGGGGATCATGGGCCTTTGCCGAGGGTTGGGTGGCCCGCGCCGGCGCGCATTACGTGAGCGAGGTTTTCACCAATGACGCCAACACCACCACGCGCCCGTCCTACACCGTGGTCAATGCCGGGCTGCAATGGAAGCCGCGCGAGAACATGAGCCTGGACCTGAACATCCATAACCTGACCGACCGGCTTTATGCGACCTCGGGCGGGGCGACCCAATGGCTGCTGGCACCGCCGCGCAGCGCATCGCTCGATTTCCACGTCACCTTCTAGGATGGCCCAGGATCTGAAGGTGCGGGGCCTGTGCTGGGGCCCGCATCCCGCCCGGCGGATCATCGAAGAGATCAGCTTTGATGTATCCGCCGGTTCGACCACGGTGATCGTCGGTGCGAACGGGGCGGGGAAATCGACACTGCTGCGCAGCATCTATCGCCAGAACCGCCCCGATGCCGGGCAAGTCATGGTCGGCGGGCGCGATATCTGGCAGATCCCCGCGCGCGATTCCGCACGCCTGATCGCGGCAGTCCTGCAAGAGGTCGCGCCCGATTTCGCCTTTACCGTGCAAGAGGTCGTGGCGATGGGCCGCATCCCCCATCACGACAGCCTGTTTTCGCGCCGCAGGGCGGATGACGCGATCATCGCACAGGCCCTGTCCGATTTCGAGCTGGCGGATTTCGCCGACCGGCCCTTCAGCGGGTTGTCGGGGGGCGAAAAGCAGCGCGCCCTGCTGGCCCGCGCCATCGTCCAGCAGCCGCAACTGATCGTGCTGGACGAGCCGACGAACCATCTGGATATCCGCCATCAGCTTGAGATCATTCAGATGCTGCGGCGTCTGGACATGACCGTCCTGGTCACGCTGCACGACCTGAACCTTGCCGCCGCGCTGGCCGATCAGGTGCTGGTCATGCGCGACGGCCGCATCTGCGCGCTCGGTCCCCCCAAGGCGGTGCTGACGCCGGACACCATCCGCACCGCCTTCGAAGTCGCCGCCGATATCGACTGCCATCCCCGGACCGGCAGACCACGTTTTTCCTTCGATCTGCTGCCTTGAAAGGCCCGCCATGACCCGCCTTTTCGCCACCCTTGCCGCCCTTTGCCTGACCACCCTGCCCGCCACCGGCGCCGACTTCCCCGTCACCGTCACCAGTTGCGACCGTCAGATCAGCTTTGACGCCCCGCCCGAACGTGCCATCGCCCACGGCTCGAACCTGGTCGAGATCATGCTTGCGCTGGGGTTGGAGGATCGGATGCTGGGCTATAGCGGCCGGATCGAGCGGGTTCAGGCCGCGACCGATCTGTTCCCCGCCGCCGCAGCCCTGCGCCCGCTGCAACGCGATTACCCGACGCTGGAGGTGCTGCTGGAGGAAGAAACGGATTTCTATTTCGCGGGCTGGAGCTATGGCATGCGCGTCGGCGGAGAGGTCACCCCCGACAGTCTGGCCCGCTTTGGCATCCCGGTCTATGAGCTGTCGGAATCCTGCATCCGGCTGGGGCAGAAGAACCGGCCCGGCTTCGACTATCTGTTCCGCGATCTGGAAAATCTGGCGGCGATCTTCGGCGTGACGGAACGGGCGGATGCGCTGATCGCGGATTACCGCGCCCGACTTGACCGCGTGGCCCAAAAGGTCGCCGCGCAGGATCAGCGGCCCCGCATCTTCATCTATGATTCCGGCGACAAGGTGCCCATCACCGCGGGCGGCTATGCCATGCCGCAGGCGATCATGGAGGCGGCGGGCGGCACCAATATCGCCGGAGATATCCAGAACAGCTGGGTCCGCATCGACTGGGAAACCGTCGCCGAACGCGATCCGCAGGTGGTCGTGATCGTCGATTACGGAGAGGTTACGGCCGCCGAAAAGATCGCCTTCATGAAGGACCACCCCGCCTTTGCCCATATCGCCGCGATCCGCGACGACCGCTTTCTGGTGCTGGGCTATGACGACCTGACCCCCGGCCCGCGCAATATCCTCGCGGTCGAGCGTCTGGCCGATTTCCTTCACGGTGGTTGAGATGGATTTCCTGCGACAGCGCTTTGCCTTGGTCTGCATCATCGGGCTGGCCCTGTGCTTCGTCTCGGTCACGCTGTCGGTCAGCATCGGCTCGACCCCGATCCCGGCGGGCACGGTCTGGCGGGTCGTGCTGCACAAGCTGTCGCTGCTGCCAGTGACGCCCGACTGGACCGAAGGGCGGGCCAACATCATCTGGGATCTGCGCCTGCCGCGCGCCCTGCTGGCGGCGATGGTCGGCGCCGGGCTGGGCATGGCGGGGGCGGTAATGCAAAGCGTGACGCGAAATCCGCTGGCCGATCCGCATCTGCTGGGCGTGTCCGCCGGGGCGGGCTTCGGGGCCAATCTGGCGATCCTGATGCTGGGCAACCTGCTGGGCGTCTTTACCGTGCCGCTGCTGGCCTTTGCCGGGGCGCTGGCAGCCACCGGCATCGTGGTCTCGGTCGCGGGCTTCACCCACAGCACCGGCCCCACGCGGCTGGTGCTGGCCGGGCTGGCGGTGTCCTTCGTCATCGCGGCGGGCAGCAACGTGCTGATCATGCTGGCCGATCCCCGCGCGATCAGTTCCGTCGTGTTCTGGATGCTGGGGGGATTCGGCCTTGCGCAATGGGGCAATCTGATCTTTCCCGCCGTGGCCCTGCTGTTCAGCGGGGTGGTGTTCCTGCGCTTTGCCGAACCGCTGAACGCACTGGCCATGGGTGATGAAAGCGCGGCAACCCTTGGCGTCAATGTGCGCCGGTTGCGCATCCTGATCCTGACCGTCAGCGCCTTTCTGACCGGCGTGCTGGTCGCCTTTTCCGGAATGATCGGCTTTGTCGGGCTGATGATGCCGCATATCGCGCGGCTGCTGATCGGCGGAGACAATCGCCGCGTCCTGCCCGCCAGCGCGATTCTGGGGGCAATCTTTCTGGTGCTGGCCGATGTCGTGGCGCGGCGGCTGACCGCCCCCAACGACATGCCCATCGGGGTGGTGACCGGACTGATCGGCGGGTTGTTCTTCATCGCTCTGCTGACCCGACAGCGCGGCTGACGCCGCAAGCGGCGATCTGTTGCCTTCCTTGCGCCTTGTCTGCAGTTTGGCCGTTGCTGTTGAAGGTTTGTTGATAAGCTGACCAATTGGCGACGCGGTCGTCATCCAAGGGAATCACGATGAGCTCGGTCAATGTTCTTCTGCAAATGGCTGGATCGGTGGCCTTGCTGCTGTTCGGGTTGTCGCTGGTGCGCAGCGGCATGGACGAGGCCTTCGGCCTGCGCATGAAGATGATCCTGGGCTTCGGGACTCAAACCAGTCCGCGGGCCTTCCTGTCGGGCCTGATCGCGACGCTGGGACTGCAATCCTCGACCGCGACGGCGCTGCTGAGCGCGTCCTTCGTCAAGCGCGGCATGATCAGCGGCAAGATGGCGCAATTCGTGCTGCTGGGCGCGAATGTCGGAACCGCGCTGACGGCCCTGATCATTTCCACCGGGATCAGCGAATTCGCCCCGGTGCTGATCCTGATCGGCTATGTCCTGCGGCGGCGGAAGGGCGCGATCTGGACCGGGGGCGGCCATGCCTTCATCGGAATCGGGCTGATGCTGATCTCGCTCAGCCTGCTGGAACATGCCACCGCGCCGATCCGCGATTCGACCGAGCTTGCGGCCTTCCTGCCGGTTCTGCACAGCGCGCCGCTGGCCGCGCTGGCGCTGTCGGCGGTGATCGCGGTGCTTTGTTCATCCTCGCTGGCGGCGGTGCTGCTGGTGCTGTCACTGGCGCTGCCGCCGGAACTGGCCGTCATCATGGTGCTGGGGGCCAATCTGGGCGGCGCGGTGCCGCCGGTGCTGGCCACCACCGCCGATGGCCCGGCCTCGCGACGCCTGACGACGGGAAACCTGCTGGTGCGGGCGCTTGGCTGTCTGCTGGCCTTTCCCTTCGCCGGACAGATCGGGCATCTGCTGGAAACCCTGCCATTCCAGCCCACCGGACTGGCGGTCGAGGCGCATCTGATCTTCAACCTCGCCCTGACCGTGGTGCTGTGGCCCTTTGTCGGGCTGATTGCCCGGATCCTCCTAAGTCAATTGCCCGATGAGGAGCCGATCGAGGCCGAAGCCAGCCTGTGGCTGGACGAGACGCAGCTGGGCACGCCGCTTCTGGCACTGACCGGCGCCAGCCGCGAGGTGCTGGCCATCGGCGATCTGGCCGAAAGGATGATGATCCAGACATTGACCGCATTCCGGACCAACGACACCAGCTATCTGGCCGAGGTGGTCGAGCTGGAACAGCGCATCGACCGGCGCCAGCAAGAGGTCAAGAACTATCTGTCCCGGCTTGGCGCCCACGGCACCGAGGAAGAGCGGCGGCGGGCGATCAACATCCTCGATTACGTCATCAACCTCGAACATATCGGCGACATCATCGACAAGGGGCTGTGCCCGGACGTTCGCAAGAAGGCGGGTTTCGGGCTGCGTTTCTCGGATGACGGTTATGGCGAACTGGAGCGGATGTTCCTGATGACGCAGGAAAACCTGCGCATGGCCCAGACGGTGTTCATGACCAGCGACCGGGAAATGGCGCGCAAACTGGTCGAGTTGAAGGTCGATATCCGCAATTTCGAGAAGCAATCCTCGGAACGGCACCTGATCCGCCTGCGCGACGGCACATCGGCAAGCCGCGAAACGTCGTCCCTGCATCTGGATATCCTGCGGGACCTGAAGCGGATCAACGCCCATGCGGTCTCGGTCGCCTATCCGATACTGGACGAAGAGGGATTGCTGGTCGAAAGCCGCCTGCGCTCGCACGGGACCGAAGCTTGAAACGCCGGGGCGCATCCGCCCCGGTGTCACGCCTCAGGATGCAAAGGACAGCTGCACCTTGATCGCGCGGCAACGGTCCTGCGCCATATCGAAGGCCACAAGGGCCGAACCGATATCATGGGTCGCACTGATGATGGCCCGGACATCAATGGCGCGACGGTCGATCATCCGCACCGCAGCCGCATATTCCGCCGTAAAGCGATGCGTTCCGATAAAGGCGATCTCTTTGCCGACGATGAGGTTCAGCGGCACCGCAACCTCGCCCGCGACCCCCACGGCCACAACCGTCCCCTGCGGGCGGGTCGCCTGAATGGCGGCCCTGATCGCCGGGGCGGCAGCGGAACATTCGAATGCGACATCGAAATGCCCCTTGCCAGTGGCATAGCCCGCCAGCAGGTCGGGCTGGGTGCGGATGTTGATGGTTTCGGTCGCGCCCATGCGGCGGGCGATATCCAGCGGGTAATCCTCCAGATCGGTGACGACGATCTGCTCGGCCCCGGCATGGCGCAGGGCGGCAACGGTCAGCGCCCCGATCGGACCCGCCCCGGTGACCAGCACCCGTTTCCCCGCCAGATTGCCCGCACTGGTCCCGGCACGTTCAAGCGCATGCAGACAGACCGCCAGCGGTTCGGCGCAGGCGGCCTCGGCCAGCGAGACCTCGGGGTTTTCCAGCCGCACGCATTGCGCGGCATCCACCACCATCAGGTCGCGAAAACCGCCCTGCTCGTGCGGGAACCGCAGGGCAGAACCGAAAAAGCGCATGGTCAGGCAATGTTGCTGCAACCCCTGCCGGCAATAGGTGCAGGCGTTGCATGGGCGGCTGGGATTGATCGCAACGCGTTCGCCTTCCGCCAGCCCCTCGACCCCGGACCCAAGGCCACGGATGGTGCCCGCGACCTCGTGGCCCAGAATGATCGGCTCTTGCACGCGGATGGGACCGAAGCCACCATCCTTGAAGTAATGCAGATCCGACCCGCAGATCCCGCCCGCACCCATCGCGATCAGAACCTGACCGGGACCGGGGGCCGCCACGTCAATTTCCTCGATGCGGATATCGCCTTGGCCATGCAGCCTGCAAACACGGGTTTTCATCGGTTTTTCCCTATTGGCCCATCAGGGTGGTCGGCAGCCAGGTCGCGAAGGGCGGATAGTAAGAGACCATCAGCAGCACGATGATGTTCGAGATCAGGAACGGAATCACCGCCCGGATCACCCCCGCCAGTGGCACCCGCGCAATATTGCAGGCGACGAACAGACAGACCCCGACTGGCGGTGTCGTCAGACCGATCATCAGGTTCAGAACCGCGAAAGTCGCGAAATGCAGCGGATCGATGCCGACGCTGGTCGCCAGTCCCAGCAGCGGCACGAACAGGATGATCAGCGCGGCAATGGTCTCCATGAACATGCCGATGATCAGCAGCAGGATATTGATCAGCAGGATCACCAGAATCGGGTTCTCGGTGATCGACAGGACCGTGCGGACCAGCAGTTGCGGGATCCGCTCGGACGCGAGGATCGAGCCGAAGACATTGGCAAAGCCCACCAGCGCAAGGATCCCCGCCGAGGAAACCGCGCTGTTGATGACAATGCGCGGCACCGCGCGGATCGGCAATTCGCGATAGACGAAAGCGCCGATGATGAAGGCATAGATGCAGGCCACGATGGCCGTTTCCGTGGGTGTGGCCACCCCGGTCAGCAGCCCGCCGATGATCAGGCCGGTCATGGCCAGCGCCCAAAAGGCGGCAAGGAAGGCGGCCAGCAGTTCCCCCCAGCCCTTCCATGCCTGCCGCGGAAAGTTGCGGCGAATGGCAAGGATATAGCAGGTGATCCCCATGCCGATCCCCATCAGCACACCCGGCACCGCCCCGGCAAGGAACAGTTGCCCGACCGAAATGCCCGACAGCGCGCCCACGATGATCATCGGCACGCTGGGGGGCAGCATCGGTCCCACCGTCGAAGAGGCCGCCGTGATCGCCGCCGAGAAATCCGCCGGATAGCCGGACTTCTTCATCCCGGGGATCATCACGCCCCCGGTCGCGGCCACATCGGCGACTGCGGTGCCCGACACGCCGCCGAACATCATCGAATCCGCAACATTCGCCATCGCCAGCCCGCCGCGCATCCAGCCGACCAAGGCATTCGCCAGCCGGATGATCCGTTCGGTGATGCCGCCGAAATTCATCAGGTTCCCGGCAAGAATGAAGCCGGGGATGCACAGCAGCACGAACACATCCATGCCCGCATACATGCGCTGCGGGATGATGACGACCGGCAGCCCCGCCGCAAGAATATAGGCCAGAGACGACAGGCCAAGGCATATCGCAACCGGCACACCAATGGCGAGCGTCCCGAAGAACGTGGCCAGAAGCAGGAAAAGCTCCATTATTCGAAATCCTCGACAGGTTGGGGGCGCCCGTCATCGACGCCCGCAAGCATCGAGATCACACGCAGCAGCGCAAACAGGCAAAGCAGGACCGAAAGCACCAGGATCGACGCATGAATGATGTCCATCGGCCAGCGCAGGCTTGGTGATTGCTGGAACGAGCCGATTTTGGTGAACCGCCATGCAGGCAGGATCATCACCGCACCCAGAATTCCGGTCAGGACCGTGGCGACAAGGCGCATCACCCAGGCGACGCTTTCCGGCACGGTTTCCTGCAACAGATCCACGTTGACCAGTTCTCCGGTCATCAGCGACAGGCCGATGCCAAAGGCCACCATGTACAACAGCAGGTAACGCGAAAGCTCTTCGGTCCAGACCGGCGAGGGCAGCCCGAAGGTTCGGGTCACGATCTGGATCGTGACGACGGCGATCAGCGCGAAGAATGAAACCCCCACCGCCGCCCGGCTGACAAACGCCAGAAGGCGTTGCAGGAAAGCCAGTTTTTGCATCAGTTACAGACCTTTGTCGGCGGCCAAGCCGGGTTGGCCGCCTGTTTGACGGGTTAGTTGGCGAAAAGTTCCTCGACAATCGGACGGATGGTTTCGTCCACGCCTGCGATCACGGCATCGCGGGACGCTTCGGCAAAGGCCTGCTGGTCCACTTCGACAAAGGTCATGCCCTTGGCTTCCAGATCAGCGCGGATCAGCTGCTCATCCTCCAGAAACTGCTCACGCTCGAACGCCTGTGCGACGGCGGCGGCTTCAAGAACATGCGCCTGATCCTCTTCCGACATCTTCTGCCAGACCTGCTCGGCGATGGTCAGATAGATCCAGCCGCGCACATGTTCGGTCAGGTTCACATGGGTCTGCACCTCGTTGAACGACGCCGACTGGATCAGCGCCAGCGGGTTTTCCTGCCCCGCGATGGTGCCATTCTGAAGCGATGTGAAAACCTCGGAAAAGGCCATCGGCATCGGCTGCGCACCAAGCGCGGTCCAGGTATCGACGAACAGCGGCACATTCGGCACGCGCATCCGCATCCGCTGCAATTCCTCAGGGGTGGTGATCGCGCGATTGGCGGTCAGGTTGCGCGGACCACGGGCGAAATAGGCGATGGGGCGGACCTGCGCGCGGGCAATGATCTCGGCCTCGATCTGGTCGCCGATCTCGCCACTGGCAACCGCGTCCATCTCTTCCAGCGAGTTATGGGCATAGGGAATCGCCAGCAGCGCGGCCATCGGTGCCCAGTTTTGCAGGCTCTCGCCGGTAATGGTCATCTCGACCGTGCCCAGTTGCATGCCGTTGATCAGGTCGATCTCGCGGCCAAGCGAGTCGTTGGGATAGACCTCGACCGCGATGCGGCCATCGGTGCGGGCTGCAACCTCTTCGGCAAACAGCATCGAGGCCTTGTGCCACGAGTTCTGTTCATTCGCGAGATGGCCCAGCTTCAGCGTCATCTCCTGCGCCACGGCGCCGGTCGCGAATGCGGCGAATGCGGCGCCCGTCACCAACGTCTTGAACGTCCCGATTGAGATCATGTCCTTCTCCTCCTTGGCAGGTCTTTGGCGCAGCTATCGCGCCGTGTTGAACAGTTCCGGACGTGCTTTCTCCACCTCCGGCAGGGATTTCAGGATCTCTCGCAGATGGGCGCGCATCGCGGCCTCGGCCCCGGTCACGTCATTGGTGCAGATCGCGTCCACGATGCGGGCATGCTGGATGATCAGGGTGCGGATGTGGTCCTTCTGCACGCTGAGATATCGCACGCGGTCCATCTGAGCTTTCACATCTTCGACCACGCGCCACGCATAGGGATTGCCCGCCATCTCGGCCAGCGTGCGGTGGAAAAGCTCATCCAGCCGCACGAATGTGTCGTTGTCGTAATCGTCCATCCGCTTCTGGGCCGCGATCTGATCCTGCAGTTCAGCGCGGATGGGCCCGTCGCAGTTTTCGGCCACCATGCGGACCACATCCGCCTCGATCGCCTCGCGCACGAAACGGGCATCCATGACGGCCTGATGAGAGATGCGGGTGATCATCGTGCCGCGTTGCGGGCGGATCTGGACCAGCCCGGCCTCGGACAGCTTGATGAACGCTTCGCGTACCGGCTGGCGCGATACCTGATAGGCGCGCGCGATCTCGGTTTCCGAGATGACCTCGCCCGGCAGCAGTTCGGTGCGCACGATGCGGCCACGCAGCAGCTGATAGAGCTGCGGCGCAATCGCCACTCCCGCATCAAGGCCACCCGTGTCGTTCATCCGGTATCCTCCTGCTCTATCTATCTTGCATACTTCCATACTAGTCAACTTTATATCGCATGGCCGTCACGACTGCCCGCACATCCGCAAGGCGGTGCCCTATCTTCCATTGACATCACCCATAATAATCATTAGCTGGCTATCGAATAATTCATTAGCCAGCTAACTATTCTTCAAGGGGCGTGTCATGCCGCAGAATACCCGCGTTCTCGAAGTGCTGTTGCAGCTGATGCGCGAGCTTCGCCGCAATTATGATGCGCGGGCCGAAGCCGTGGGTCTGACCATGTCCCGCGCCCGCGCATTGACGACGCTGGTGCAGATGGAGGGGGCGACCCAGGCCGCGCTTGCCGCAAAGCTGGAGATCGAGGCACCGACGCTGAAACGGCAACTGGACGCGCTGGAACAGGGCGGCTTTATCGAGCGGCGCCCGCTGGAAGGCGATGCCCGCAAGAACGCCCTTTTCCTGACCGACCGCGCCCGCAATTCGGATATCGTCGAGTTCACCCGCCGCGTCCGGGCCGACCTGATCGACGGGTTGAGCGAGGCGGAGCTGGCCAATACCGCGCAGGTGCTGGAGCGGCTGCTGGACAACGTCAAGAAGCTGTCCCGGCAATGAGCGATACAGCGGCAAATCCCCCGGCGACGCCCGTTTCCCATCCGCCTTTGCCCGTCCCTGCGGCGCTGGCCTATATGGGTGCGGCGGTCGTGCTGGCCTTGTCGCAGGGTCTGGGTCAGGGCTTTGTTTCGACCAACATTCCCCAGATTGCAGGCGATCTGGGGATCACGACGACGCAGGCAAGCTGGCTGATGGCGGCCTATATGATCCCGCGCGCCTCATTGCCGCTGATGCTGATCAAGATCCGCACCCAGTTCGGTCTGCGCCGCTTTGCCGAAATCGGAATCGTCGCCTATGTCGCGGTGGCCTTCGCCTCGGTCTGGATCAGCGATTTCCGCTCGGCAGTGGTGGTGCAGGTCCTGTCCGGCGCGGCGGCCGCGCCGCTGTCCACATTGGCCTTCATGTACATGCTGGAGCCCTTGTCGCCGCAGTGGAAGATGCGGCTGGGACTGCCGATGGCGATGGCCGTGTTGATGGCGGGGCCGACGCTGGCGCGGGTCGTGTCGCCGGCACTGATCGGCGATGGTGGCCTGACATGGATACATCTGACGGCGCTTGGCATGGCGATGGTGTCGCTGATGCTGGTCTTCCGGCTGCCGCTGCGGCCAGTGCCGCATATGAAGGTGATCCAGCCGCTGGATTTCCTCAGCTTTGCGCTGATCGCCTTCGGGTTCTCGGGCATCACCATCGGCTTTGTCATGGGACCGATCCATTACTGGGGCGACGCCGCATGGATCGGCACGCTGATGGCGGCCTCAACAGGGGCGCTGGCGATCACCGTCGCGATAGAGCTGAACCGCGCCACCCCCCTGCTGGACATCCGCTGGCTTGCCAGTCCGGCCATCCTGCACCTGACGGCGACACTGTTCCTGTTCCGGCTGATCCTGTCGGAACAAAGCACCGGCGCGCCGCGGATGTTTCAGGTGCTGGGCATCGCCCCTTCGCAGATGACCGGGCTGTTCGCGATCATCACGCTGGCCAGCGTTCTGGGCGGGCTGGCCTGCGTGGCGTGGATCAGGCCGCAGCGGGTGCCGGCGTTCCATTTCATCGCGCTGATGCTGATCGCAACCGGCGCGTTCATGGACAGTCAGGCCACCATCGACACGCGCCCGGCGCAGATGGTGGTCAGTCAGGCGCTGATCGGCTTTGCCGGGATGCTGTTCATGCCGCCTGCGATGATGGCGGGGCTGATCTCGGCGCTGGCGAAAGGTCCGCAATACCTGCTGTCCTTCGTGATCGTGTTCATCGCCACGCAAGCCCTGGGCGGCGTGATCGGATCGGGTGCCTTCACCAGCTTCATCAACCACCGTCAGGCCGCGCATTACCAGACCCTGATCGAGCAGGTCTCGGCCACCGACACCCTCAGCACCCAGAGCATCGCCGCCCGGGCGGCAGGACTGGCGCCGCAGATCGGCGACATCGCGGCCCGCAATGCGCAGGCGGCGTCGCTGATCGCGCAGGATGCAACCAGTCAGGCCTATGTCATGGCCTATAACGACGCCTATCTGCTGACCGCGCTGATCGCGGTTCTTGCGGCAGCGGCACTGTCGCTGCATGTGGCCCGCGACCGGATGGCGGCGCGGATGACGCCTGCGCAGACGTATTCTTCGGACGTAAAATCATGAAAAAAGAAAACATCCTTCCCACCGCAATCGCCCTCATCATCGGTCTGGCCGGTGTCCTGCTGCTGCTTTTCGCATGGCACCTGCCGCCCTTCTCAGCCTCGCAGCCGACGACCGAGAACGCCTATATCCGGGGCAGGATCACCATGATTTCGCCTCAGGTCGCGGGCTATGTCAGCTCGGTCGAGGTGGACGATTTCCAAAGCGTCGCGGAAGGCGATGTGATCGCCCGTATCGACGACCGCATCCCGAAACAAAAGCTGGCGCAGGCCGAGGCCCAGCTGGCCGCCGCCCGCGCCGCCTTGCAGGTCGCCACGCAGAATGTCGCCTCGGCCGAAGCGGTGGTGCAGGCCGATCTGGCCGGGGTCGAGGCCGCGCGCTCGGCGCTGGTTTTGGCCCGGACCAGCCGGGACAGGTCCGAGGCGCTGCGGACCCGTGGCGTGGCCTCTCAATCCTCGGCCGATCAGTCCGAGATGTCCCTGCAACAGGCCGAGGCCGCCGTCACGCAGGCGCAGGCGCAACTGGATGTGCAGCACGAAGCCGTCAGATCGGCCCGCGTCGCCCTGCAATCGCGAAACGCCGATATCGCCAGCGCCAAAGCCGCCGTCGAGCTGGCCCGGATCGAGCTGGACAACGCGGTGATCCGTGCGCCCGCCGATGGCGAACTGGGTCAGATCAGCGTGCGCGTCGGGCAATATGTGACACCGGGAACCGCCATGGCCGCGCTGGTCGGTCAGGATGTCTGGATCATCGCGAATTTCATGGAGACCAGTCTCAAGGGACTTGAACCCGGCGAGGTGGTGCATTTCACCGTCGATGCCATGCGTCACCGCGCCTTTACCGGCAGGGTCGAGTCCTTCTCTCCGGCGACGGCATCGGAATACAGCCTGCTGTCGGGCACCAATACCAGCGGCAATTTCACCAAGATCGCACAGCGTCTTCCGGTGCGGATCTCGATCGACCCGGATCAGGACATGGCCCAATATCTGCGCCCCGGCATGTCGGTCATCGTCCGGGTGGATACCGACAGCGCGCCCCGCCACGGCTGACCGGGCGCGTCATGACCACCACTGAATCTGGATCGCGCGATCTGGCCCGACTGGACCCGATGCTGGACAGAGCCGGGGTCAGGGATACGTTGGGGCTGGCCTGACCGCCGGGCGACAAGATGTCGTGGCAGCACATCCATCCGGCGATTTGCGCGATAAAACTGTGCCACTGGGGCGAATGAGCAACAGCTTTGCCCCCTCGGGCCGCAAGCGTGACCTGTTCATGAAAACGCCGCGCTCGCCTGGTGTTTCCGCCAGCGTCTTATGAACCGGTGCTGACGAGGGCACCATTTGTCCAGCCTTCTAAACCGATTACGCCCTTGCCCCGGCAGGCGCCCTGCCCCTCATGCGCGCCCCTGGCGACCTTCGGGAAACAGTCCACCTGACGGGCAGCGGTATCTGGATTGCCGCTGAGTGAGATGGACGAATCGTGAATCCTGCCCACCTGCCCATTAATTCAACCGTCATATACAAATCGGCGGTTTACCGCCTATGGGTCGGTTTGCTATACTTTGCTGGCAGATTGGTCGCAAAGCACAAACAACAAGCAGAGCGGCCGCAAATAATGACGAAAATGTGCCGGACCCGGCCCGCAGGCGACCTCGCGTTGCTGTGGGAGCGTGTGGCTGCGTCCCGGCATCAGTGAGGCAGCGCGGTTGAAACGACTGAGTGGGTTCTGGGGGCTTCTGACCGGCTATTGGGCGTCGGAACGCTGGCGAGAGGCATGGCTGCTGACCGTGATCATCCTTGCGATGACCACGCTGCTCAGCAAGGCCAGCGTCTGGGTCGCCCTTGCCAGTGCCGACTTTCTGGCCTCGCTGGCGAATTTCCATGGCGCAGATGCCGGGATCAATCCCGGACGCACCGTCCTGCTGGCGGCCTCGGCCTATCTGGCCATCTTCCTCAGCCGTTCCACCGGGGTGGCGTTGCGGCATTTCATCTCGGCCACGCTGCATCGCCGGGCGCGGGGCTGGCTGGTCGGTCAGTTCAACGATGCGATCCTGTCCGATGAGCGCGTTGCGCTGGACCTGATGAGCGACCGCTCGGCAACGGGGGACAGCTCGCGGATGCCCGATGCCATCGACCAGCGGGTGGATGAAAGCTCTGCCAGCCTTTATGGCGGGATCATCGGGCTGGCGATGGGGCTGTGGGGGGCGGTCACCTCGATCTATTTCGTGTTCTCGGCCCTGCTGGAACGCAGCCAGACGGTGCCGTTTCTGGACCGCTGGGGGGCGCAGGCGAACAGCACGCTGGAACGCTGGGTCGGCACCGGGCATGTCGATCTGGTGCCGGGCGAATATGGCACGGCGCTGCTGTGTCTGACGCTGATCGTGATCTATGTCCCCACCATCACCTTCGTGGCGTGGAAACTGGGCCGCATCATCGAACGGCTGAGCATCCAGCGGCAGCGCCGCGATGGGGCATGGCGTGGCGAATGGGGCATCATGCTGAACCGGGTCGCGCAACTGGCCGCGGGTCGCGGCGAGCGCGCGCAAAGCCGGATCAACGAGCGGCTTTACACCGATCTGGACCAGACATGGGGCAAGCAGAACTGGCTGGCCGCCGGGATGATGCTGTTCAACAGCCTGTATAACTTCCTGTCCTCGCGCCTGCTGGCCTATCTGCCCGCGCTGCCGGCCTATATGGCGGGAAACCTGAATTTCCGCGATTTCGTGGCCAGCAGCGAACTGACGGCAGAGCTGATCGGCGATGTGTCGTGGTTCATCAACGTGATGCCCGCGATCGCCACGCTGCGCGCCAATGCCGCCCGCCTGACCGAACTGGCCCGCGCCATCGAGAGGGTGCGGGAACGCCAGGAATTCTATGCCGAAACCGGGATCAGCCGGTTCCGGCGCATCCGCAGCCCAAAGGGGCCGGTGCTGGCGCTGGAGGATCTGCACCTGCATCATCGCGGCCATGACACCGCCGCCTTCGTGACGGTGCCGCGACTGCGGCTGTATCCCGGCGACCGGATCTATCTGAACGGCCAGAATGGCTGCGGCAAAAGCAGCCTTCTGAAGGCCGTGGCCGGGATCTGGCCCTATGGCGAAGGACAGGTCGCAATGCGGCAGGGGGCGCGGCTTTTCTTTGCCGGGCAGGAGCCCGACGTGCCCGACCGCCTGTCGCTGAAGGCGCTGGTGACCTATCCCGACCACCCCGAGCAGCATTCCGACATCGCCGCCGCCTCGGCCCTGTCGCGGGTCGGGCTGGGCGGGTTCGTCCATTGCCTTGGCGATGACCTCTATCAAGGCAAGAACTGGCGCGACGTGTTTTCCGGCGGACAGAAGCAGCGTCTGGTTCTGGCGCGCATCCTGCTGGCCAAACCCGATATCCTGCTGCTGGACGAGGCGACCGCCGCGCTGGATGTCGATGCCATCGTGGAGTTCCACATGACGCTGTGCGAGTGCCTGCCCGAGACTGCGGTTCTGGCGGTGCTGCACAGCGAAACCGCACCATTTGACCCCGACGGCGCGCCCTTCTATTCCTCGGTGCTGGAGATCCGGAATGGCGTCGGGCAGTTGCGTCCGGTCCTTATGGGCGAATCCGACGCCCTCCGCCACGCCGCCGAATAGGAACGCAGCCACTGGGGAAGGCGCATGGACAGTCTCGCCGTCGTCAAGGATCTGATGGCCCGGATGACGCTGGATGAAAAGATCGGACAGCTGAACCTGCTGGCCGCGGGCGAAGGGCTGGTGACCGGCGCGCAACAGGCAACCCCGCTGTCGCAGCGGCTGGATGCGGGACAGGTCGGCGCCATCTTCGGCACCAAATCGCTGGCCACCGCCCGAGCCATGCAGGAACGCGCATTGGCCGGATCGAGACTGCGCATCCCGCTGTTCTTTGCCGAGGACGTGATCCACGGGCACCGCACCGTGTTTCCGCTGAACATCGCGCTGGCTTGCAGCTGGGACATGCGCCTGATCGAGGACACCGCCGCCTTTGCCGCCGCCGAGGCCGCAGCCGAGGGGCTGCATCAGGTCTATGCGCCGATGATCGACATCAGCCGCGATGCCCGCTGGGGCCGCATGGCCGAGGGTCCGGGCGAAGACCCCCTGCTGGCCTCGCGCATCGCCGCCGCCGCCACGCGCGGGTTTCAGGGATCCGGGCCGGGCGTGGCGGGTCGCGTCGCGGCCTGCCTGAAGCATTTCGTGGCCTATGGCGCGCCGCAAAGCGGGCGGGATTACGACAATGCCAGCCTGGCATGGGAGGATCTGCTGGAAACCCATTTGCCGCCTTTCGCCGCCGGGCTGGAGGCAGGCGCGGCCAGCGTCATGGTGGCCTTCAACGCCGTGAACAGGCTGCCGATGCACGCCAATGGTCCGCTGATACAGGGCTGGCTGCGCGGGCGGCAGGGCTTCGACGGGCTGGTGGTGTCGGACTATACCGGCGTGAAGGAACTTGTGTCGCACGGACTGGGGCCGGCTGCGGTTTCGGTGGCGCGGGCGATCCATGCGGGCGTGGACATGGATATGGTGGGCGAGGATTATCTGCGCGAATTGCCCGCACTGGCCCACCACGGGCTGCACGCCCCCGAGGCCGGGCTGTCCCTGCCCGCGCATCGGATCGTCGGGCTGATCGACAACGCCTGCCGCCGTGTGCTGACCTTCAAGGCCCGGCTGGGGCTGCTGGGCGATCCGTTCCGGGGAATGGGCAACACGGCGGCGCCTTCGCGCAGCGATGGCCGCAAGCTGGCGCGACAGGCCGCCGCGCAATCGGCGGTGCTGCTGAAGAATGACCGGCTGCTGCCGCTTTCGCCCACGACGAGGATCGCGCTGATCGGTCCCTTCGCAGCGGATCGGGCGAATATGCTGGGCACATGGGCGGTCTCGGGCCGGGCCGGGGATGTCGTCACGCTGAACGATGCCGTGACCGCGCTGACCGGCCAGACCCCGGCATGTGCATGGGGCGCAAATATCGTGGACGAGCCGTGGCTGGAACAGCGCCTGAATGTCCACGGCCAGACCGTGACCCGCGATCCCCGCGGCGAATCCGATCTGCTGGCCGAAGCTGTCGCGGCGGCCCGCGCGGCGGATGTGATCGTCGCGGCGGTGGGCGAGGCCAAGGAACATGCGGGCGAATCCTCGTCGCTTCTGTCGCCGGACCTGTCTGCCCCGCAACGCCGCCTGATCGCGGCGCTGGCCGGGACGGGCAAGCCGCTGCTGGTGGTGGTCTTTGCCGGACGACCGCTGGCCATCGGTGACATTGCCGGGCAGGCCGACGCGCTGCTTTATGCGTGGCATGGTGGCGTGGCAGGCCCCGAAGGCGTGGCGGATCTGATCTTTGGCGCAGCGGAACCTGCGGGGCGGCTGGCGGTGTCGCTGCCCGCGCATCCGGGCGAGGTGCCGCTGACCTATGCCAGCGACCCGACCGGGCGACCCTTTCCCGGACGCTTCGCCAAGTTCCTGACCGGCTGGCTGGACCTGCCCGACGATGCGCCGCGCTTTCCCTTCGGTTTCGGCCTTGGCTTCGGTCAGATCCGCTATGACCCGCCCGGCCTGTCGCAGGAAACCGCCGAGGCCGACCAGACCGTCACCCTGCGGATCACGGTTCAGAATACCGGCACCCGTCAGGCGATCGAGACCGTCCAGCTTTACGCCAGCGACCCGGTGGCCCGCGTCACCCGGCCGGGCCGCAAGCTGATCGATTTCACGCAGATCACGCTGGCCCCGGGGGAAAGCCGCGAGGTCTTGTTTCCGATCACGGCGGATCAGTTCCGCTATCCGCTGGCGCCTTCGCTGGAGGCCGCCGAATGGGTGCGCGATCCGGGCCTGATCCGGCTGCATGTCGGTCCCAACAGCCGCGACACCCAGACGTTGGAGCTGACATGGCTGTCCTGAGGGGCCTTGACGACGCCGCGCTGCGCGACCGCGTGGCGCAGGCCTCCGCGCTCTATTTCCTCGACTGGAGCCATCCTGTCAGCGGCATGGCGCGCGAACGCAGCGGCGGGGCCTTCGGCTATGACGTGGCGGAAACCGTCTGCACCGGCGGCACCGGCTTTGGCCTGCTGGCGCAGATCGTGGCGGCGGAGCGCGGCTGGCGGCCCCGGCGCGATATCCTTGACCGAACCGAGCGGCTGGTGGGCTTTCTGGAAACCGCCGACCGCTTTGACGGGGTGTTTCCGCATTTCCTGCATGGCACCACCGGCCGGGCGCTGCCCTTCATGCCCGGCGACGATGGCGGCGATCTGGTCGAGACCGCCTTTCTGATGCTGGGCCTGCTGGGCGCGGGGGTCTATTTCAGCGAAGAGCCGTCGCTGGCCGCCCGTATTCAGGCGCTGTTCGACGCCGTGAACTGGGCCGCGCATCTGCGCGATGACGGCGCGGTCATGTGGCATCGCCATCCCGACCGCCCCTGGCCCTCCAACGCCCTGCCGATCCGGGGCTGGAACGAGGCCCTGCCGGTCTTTGTCCTTGGTGCCGGTTCGCACAGCCACCCGATCCCTGCGCGATCCTATCATCAAAGCTGGGCGCGGGCCCCCGCCTTTCGGAACGGTCAACGCTATGGCACGGTGACGCTACCGCTTGGTCCCGACTGGGGCGGGCCGCTGTTTCTGTCGCAATATCCGTTTCTGGGCATCGATCCGCGCGGATTGCGCGACGACTATGCCGATTACGGCGTGCAGGCCCGCGCCCATGCGCTGGTCAATCGCCACCACTGTCTGCGCAACCCGCATGGCTGGAAGGGTTACGGCCCGGATCTCTGGGGTCTGACCGCCAGCGATGATCCGGACGGCTATGTCGCGCATTCCCCGACCGAGGATACCGGCACCATCACCCCCTCCGCCGCGCTTGGGTCGTTTCCCTTTGCCCCGGACGAGGCGATGCCGGTGCTGCGCCACATGCATGATGATCTGGGCGACTGGATCTGGGGCGACGCGGGCTTTGTGGACGCCTTCAGCCCGGCGCATGACTGGGCCGCCGACAGCCGGCTGGCCATCGATCAGGCACCCATCGTCATCGGGCTGGAGAACCACCGCTCGGGCCTTTTGTGGCGACTGGTCTCGGGGCGGCCCGAGGTGCGGCGCGGCTTGCAGGCCCTTGGCTTCACCGCCCCCTATCTGGCCTGAAGCGCGGCATCCCTTGCGGCCACGGCCTCCAGAAACGCCGCCGCCGACCATGTCAGGTCCATGCAGGAACGCGGCGCACCGGTGCGGCGGTCGAACTGCTCGGGCAGCGGGCCGGGCGGGCGCGGGGCAACCGTTTCGATCAGATGCATCCACGCCTCGGCCTTGGTGAATGCCGCCGCCTCGCCGCTGTCCGCAGCGATGCGATAGTGCAGCTCGGCAAAGCCGAGGGTCGTCGGATACCACGGATTGCCATCGAAATAGGCATCCCCCGCCCATCGCCCGATGGCGGGAACGGCCCTGCCGCCGTTGATCGGGTAAAGCGCGGTAAAGGTCTTTTCCAGCGCGGCAATCGTTGCGCGGGTTCGTGGGGCGGAGATGGCAAAAGGGCCGTGCCTGCGCCGGAGGTGCAGAATGGCAAGGCAGGTGGCGGCGTCCGTATGGCCCGCTGGCGCCTCGATGCTTTCCCGCCAGCCGCCGGTCGTGTCATCCTGCGCCGTCCCGATCAGCGCGGCAAGCCGGTCGGCGGAAGCCCGGCAATCCGGGCAGGCAGCCGCGCCCCGGTCCAGCGCATCCCATTGCGCCAGCAGGGTGAATGTCGTGCGACGCGGCGGGGCTTCCTCCCACGGGCCGACCGAGGGTCGACCGGCCATGCGCAGGGTATGGGCAAGGTCGCGGGCGATCAGCATTTCGGCCTGCGGGCTGGCGGCTTCGGGCAAATCCTCAAGGATCGCCATCATCGCCGACGCCCTCAGCGCGGGCCCGTCGTCCTGCGGCCTGCTCCATCGTTCAAGATCGGGCAATCCATCCGCCGCCACGCGCGGCTCGGCCAGCCACGCATCCCCTGTCAGGGCCGCAAGTTCCGCATCGGGGCGCAGGAATTCAGCGTGGCCGGGCCGGGTCGATGCCCGCAGCGGATTGACCGCCGGACCCTTGCGCTCCGGGTCCGAGACGGCCAGCGAAAAGGTGACGAAATCGGCGATGAAACGCAGCCAGAACGGCCGCGCCTGCGGGTCCGCCCTGATGGCCAGCGGAACGGCCCGCAGAACGATGGCGGAATCGCGGATCCAGTGATGGAAATAATCCGGCTCGGGGTCCCACCCGGCTATGCGCGGCGAAGCCAGAACCGAACCCGCCGCGGGCCGGACGCGCCAGCCAAAGCCCTCTCGGTGGTGGATCAGATGGGTGGCGGAACAGGCATTGCGCATGGCGCGGGCCGAGGCCAGCCGCTGCGCCTCGATCCAGCCCGGATCAGGTGCATCCATCCCCGACCCCAAGCGCCGAAAGCGCGGCGGCGAACATGCGGCCGCATGCCTCGCCCGCCGGGCAATGATGCGCGTTCGGCAGGGCGGCAAAGAAGCGCCCGTTCGCCGCTGCCGCGAAATAGGCGCGGGCATCGGGCAAGGGGATCAGCCCGTCCACCTCTCCGGTCACGACCGCAAGGGGCGCTGTCACGCTGTTCAGCGCGGGTTCGGCATCCGCCGTCTGCATCTCGACGAAATAGAGCGGTGACTCGCGCCGGGCGGCCTCGATCGCAGATGGCCCCATCGCCTCGCGCGCGCGCAGCAGAACCCGGCCCGACATGGGCGGCGACACGGCAAGAACGTGATGCGTGTCGGGCGAGGCGCTGGCCAGATGCGCGATGGCAAAGCCGCCAAGGCTGTGCCCCGCCAACCCGCGCGGCGCGTCCGGCCATTGCTGCGCGACCCAGGCCCAGACCCCGGCGGCGGCATCGGTATGGCCGGCGAATGTCACCTGTTCGGGCGGGCCGGACATGGGCAAAGCCGCCGAATTCGGCAGTTCCGGCGCAGCAACCCGCCATCCGCGCGCCAGATAGGCATCCGCGATCTCGGCGATCTGCGGCTGTCCGGGCGCGCCATTCCGGCCATGAACCAGCAGCACGGTGCCGTCCGGCCTGCCCTCCGGCTCGGCCACGACCACCGGCATGGCGCCAAGGGCGGTCGGCGCATCAAGGCGCCGGGCGGAGTCGGTCCAGATGGTTCGCGTCTGTGTCATCCCGCCGATCCTATCGCGATCCGTTGCCGGGTCAAATGCTGACTGGCCCGACCTTCGTGGGAGGCGACAGGGTCAGGTCATACGCGCGACGACCCGCGCATTCAGCTTGCCCAGCCCCAGCGCGGCACGGCTGCGGCGCGAAATCATGTCGATCACGATCGTCGCCAGCATGGTGACCAACAGCAGGAACACCGCCCGGTCCACCCGGATTTCCTGAATGGCCGCGCCGACATAGAAGCCAAGCGTGCCCATGCCCAACAGCCCGACGATGGCGGATTCGCGCACGATGATCTCCCACCGGTAAAAGCACAGGGCAAGGAAATTGCCATAGATCCTCGGCAGGATCTCCCACGCATACAGATCGACCCCCTTGGGCGCATCGGGTCGCAGATCCGCATGCACGCCCTCGGATTGCCGCCCCAGCAGATGGGCGATGATTGCACCGTTATGCAGGCCAAGGGCGATCACGGCAGGCAACATCGAGGGTCCGAACATCTGCAACATGATATAGGCCAGCATGTATTCCGGGGTCGAGCGTCCGATCACCAGCCCCAGATGCCCGGCCCATGCCCCCCAGCGCCCGACCAGAGGGCGCAGGATCAGCGGAAACCCGATCAGCGCCACCAGTCCCGCGACCACCAGCGCCAGCTGCGCGACGATCATCGTGGCGCCCAGTCCCGGCAGCGCCTGATTGAAGAACAGGTTTCCGATCCAGTCCCCGAAGCGCTGCCATGTCGTGGCATCACCCCATGCGCCGTAGCGCAGCGGGGCGGGCACGATGTCATGGCCCAGAAAACGCATCAGCGCGCCCGACGCCATCGGCGGGGTCTGAAGCCGGGACAGGAACCAGACCGACAGCAGGATATAGACCGGCGCCAGCGGCCAGCGCATCCACAGCCGGATCGTCGCGATCAGCAGGTAATAGATGATCAGCACCGCCGCCACCGCACCATACATCCCCTGCTTGAAGAAGGTGTCCAGCTCGAATCCAAGGGTGGGCAGGCCGACAAAGCCCAGAACCGCGCTGGACCTCAGCCCGCATTCCAGCCGGTACAGCGTATAGGTGCCGAATTCCCTCATCGCCAGCGGCAGCCGCGCGAAGAAAAACACCGAGATGAAATCCGAACCCGGAGGCATGGCGCGGGCAGGACGCGGGTCGGCCTCGTCAAGATATTCGGAATAGACCTTGGCGAAGATCCCGGCATAGGGGATCGCCAGCGCCAGAATGCCGGTCGTGGCCGACAGCCCGGTCACCTGCATCAGCAGGATGGCCCAGAACAACTCGTGGATCGAACGCGCCGCCACGCAAATGATCCGCACGGTGACGAAACGGTAAAGCGGCGCCAGCAGGAAACCGGCCAGCGCCCCCGCCGCCACGCCGCAGACACCAAAGGCGATGGTCAGGGCCGCCGCGCGCGACAGCGAACTGATGGCCGAGAAATCCGGCGACAGCAGCCCCTGCACCATCCGGCCCAACTCGGCCCAGGGGTCATGGCTGGCGATGCGCAGATCCGCGGCGGGCAGCAACGCGACGGCGATGGCGACAAAGACCAGCGAGGTGAATATGCGCCCCTTCGGCCAGCGCCAGCGGCGGTCAGAGACGATAGAGCGCATCGATCTCTCCATCGCTAACTTGCTGCGCGGGCCGGTCGATCATCAGCCGCCCGCCCTTGATCCCGACGATCCGCGTCGCGATCAGCCGCGCCAGCGCCACATCGTGCAGCGCCAGAACCAGGGTCTCGAACCGCTGGCCCAACCGCGCGATCAGCTCTGCCGCGTGACGCTCGTCCACCGCCGATACGGGCTCGTCGCCGATCAGAACCGTGCCGCCGTGATGGATGGCCCGCGCCAGTGCCGTGCGCTGTTTCTGCCCGCCCGACAGGGCGCCCACCGGCTTGCGCCCGAGCCCTTCAAGACCCACCGCGACCAGCGCCTTTTCGACCTGCCGGCGCTGCGAGGTCAGCGGCCAGACCAGATTGACCAGATTATAGGCCGCGCGATGCCGGTTCAGCCGCCCCATATAGACGTTGTGAAACACCGACAACTGCGGCACCAGACCATGTTCCTGCGGCACCAGCGCCAGATCCCGGCGCCCCTGCGCCACCAGCCGCGCATGGATGGTGTTCAGCAGCGTACTCTTGCCGCTTCCGCTGCGCCCCAGAAGCACCACACGCTCTGCCGGGCGCAGACGGAAATCCACATCCGGCAGAACCACATGATCCCCATAGGCGAGCCGTTCGCCCTGAAGATGCAGCATCGTCAGTCGAGGATGCCCAGAGCGCGTCCGGTTTCAAGGATCGGCTCGTAATCCTCGTTCCCGGCGGGCACGAAGGCCTTGCGCGGGAAAGAGGCCAGCAGCTCGGGATCGTCCATCCCCACCAGCGCCGCCTGCACCTTGTCGGCAAAGCCTTCGCCGAAACGCGCATCGACATCGCCGCGAATGGTCCAGTTGTAATCCGGATAGGGCGGGGTCTGCCAGATCACCCGGGTCGTCGCGATCTCGGGCGCGTTTTCCCGCACCGCGGTGTCATAGACGGTATAGTTGAGCGCCCCGACCTGATAGGCCCCGGTCGAAACCAGCCGCAGCGTCTGGCCGTGATCCCCCGAGAAACCCACCTGCGAAAAGAACTCGTCCGGCGCTTTGCCGGTCTCTTCGCGGATATAGAAATCCGGGAACAGCCGCCCCGAGGTCGAGGTCTGCGCGCCAAAGGTAAAGCTCAGCCCCTCGGCCTCCAGCGGGAAACCGTCGCCCTGTTCCAGCCCGGTGCTTTCATGGGCGATGAAATAGGAAATGAAGCTCATGTCCTCGTCGCCCTGCGCCAGCGCACGGGAATCCGGAACCGCCAGACGCGCCTGCACGCCCGAAAGCCCGCCGAACCAGCCCAACTGGATCTGATCGTTGCGAAAGGCCACGACCGAGGCCGCGTAATCCTTGACCGGAACATATTCGACCGGCACCCCCAGTTCGGTCTCCAGATAATCCGCGACGGCTGCAAACCGCTGCATCAGGCGGCTTTCGTCATCGTCGGGAATGGCCGAGAAATAGAGGGTCGGCGTGTCCTGCGCCTGTACCACCGGCGCCGCGCCCACCAGAAAGCCGAACGCTGAAACAGCACCGGCCAGCAGACCAAGCGTGGTCCGGCGTCCGAAGCTGTCCATGTCGACACAAACCTTGCCAGACTTGGACATTGCGATCTTTCCTTTGCAATAAGGGTTTCACATGATTGGAGTTTGCCCGCTTCATGGGCTGGGAAAAACTAGCCAACTACCCGTGATCCGACAACCCGTGACGGAAGCCGGACCGCAGATTCCCAATCAGGTGCCCCTCAGGGATAGATCATCACCGGCACGCCGGGACTCAGCATCGCATAGATATCCTCGATTTCCTCATCGGTGACGGTGATGCATCCTGCCGTCCAGTCGCGGTTCCTCGGCGCCAGCTTGTTGCCTTCCGGTCCACGGCCATGAAACATGATGTCGCCCCCCGGATGCCGCCCGAACTGCGCCGCATAGGCCCGGTCGTGCTCATTCGGATAAGAGATCCCGACCGACAGGTGATAGCGGCTGCGCGGATTGAAGCGGTCCACGAAATAGAGGCCCTCGGGTGTCTTGCCGTCGCCATCGAACTGCTTGTGCCCGACAGGCTGGTTGCCCAGACCGAAATCATAGGATTTCAGCACCGTCCGGCCGCTCAGCAGATGCATCCTGCGCTGGCCTTTATAGACGACGATCTGCGTGACCGGCGGCCCGGAATAGGTCTTGAACTGCGGGCGGGGCGGCTGCGCGCCGCAAGCCGCCAGAACGGCAAGCAGCGACAGGGAAAGCTGGCGTCGGCTCAGACGGAACATTCCGGTCATCGATCATTGTCCTTCATCCGGTCGCGCCTGATTTGCAGGTGATGGCGCTGATTGCGACCGATCATAACCGCTAACCCGGCCGCAGGTCGAAACACGAATGCGCTGGCGGCAAAAGCACGCCTGCCACTGCCGGAGCGATCGGGATCCGAAGGGTCCTGCGTCATGGTTTCAGGATCAGGAACAATCCGCTGATGATAGCAAAGGCAAGCACCGCAAAGCGCAGGAATGGGCCATTGATCCGCGAATGCGCCATCCGCGACAAGGCGCTGCCCAGCAGGACGGCGGGCACCAGAATCAGCGCCGCCAGCAATTGTTCGCCATGCAACCGGCCCGCGATGGCAAAAATGACCAGCGAGATCACCTCGCCCACCAGAAAGCAGGCCGCGACGGTCGCACGCAGGACCGGCCCCGCCGCATGTTGATACAGCAACGCCAGCGGCGGGCCACCGATGCCGGTCGCGGTCTCGGTCACGCCGGTGAACAGTCCGACCCCCAGCGCCGAGCTTTTGCCCGGCGAAAAGGGCGGTGCGATCAGCGCCACCAGCGCCGCCAGCACGGTGAACAACCCGACCGCCAGTTCCAGTTGTTCGATCGACAGCGCGATCAGGACGCCAAGGCCCAGAAAGGTGCCAAAGAACCGGCCAATGGTGATCCAGCCCGCGCCGCGACGGTCGATCCAGTGGCGTTCACGCCAGGCGACATGGAAGTTCAGCGGCAGCATCAGCAGCAGCAGCGTGACCGGCAGATAGCTGGCGTCAATCAGCCCGAAAACCGGCGCGACGATCAGCGCAAAGCCGATGCCGACCGCGCCCTGAACGAAAGCCGCCGCGCCGACGACGGCCGACAGCAGAAGGAAGGTGGCAAGGGTCACGATTGCCTCGTCATGGCGCGGTGGCGGTCGGCGACCGGGTGGATGCGCTGGATCGGGGCCTGCGCGATGGCCGCCGCCGTCACCTCGCGGATCTCGGCCAGCAGCGCGCTTGCGTCCCAGTCAACCGGCCAGCCCTGCCACATGCGCAGTCTGCCATTGGTGAACACCGCGTCGATCTGATCGCGGTTGCCGTATCGGACCAGTTCCCATGTCAGGTCGTGCGAGGGGGTGAATTCCGGCAGGTCCAGATCGACCAGCAGGAAATCGGCGGCAAGGCCCGGCGCGATCCGCCCGGTCACCCCGGCCAGCCCGCTGGCATCCGCCGCCATCCGGGTGGCCGCATCCAGCCACAGCCAGCCGCCGCCGCAGGAACTGTCGCCCGAGGCCAGCCCGTAACCCGTCCGTTGCAGCGTCTCGGCCGCGTCCATCAACCGGAAGCCGTCGGCGCGGGTGCCGTCGGTGCCCAGCCCGAACCGCACCCCCAGCGCCTGCATCTGCACGGCAGGCGCGATGGCATTGCCCTTCCAGACCGAGGCGACGGGATTATAGGCGATGGCGGTGCCGGTGTCGCGCAGGATGTTCAGCTCGGACGGCGTGACCAGTGTCGCATGGGCAATCAGCGCATGCGGCCCCAGCGCGCCGATATGGGCCAGATGCTCCAGCGGGCGGCGGCCATTGGCGACCAGCGACCGCTCGACCGCCACCAGATGCTCATTCACATGGGTCTGGAATATCGCCCCCGCCTCGCCTGCCATGGCCGAGATCCGGCGCAGCATGTCGTCGCTGCCGACCTCGGGGATCGAGATCGCCAGCGACGGGTGGATCAGCGGATCGCCGTCATAGGCGGCCAGATGGCGCCCGGCGGTCGCGGTGATTTCCGCCGGATCGGGCAGCAGCGCCGCCCCACCCAGATCGTTGCAGATCTGCGCGACCACCAGCCGCAGCCCGCTTTCGCGCGCCGCATCCACCAGCCGCCCGATATGCCCGGCGGAACGGGTCCCGGCATCGACCGCCGTGGTAAAGCCGCCGCGCAGACATTCCAACGCCGCCAGCCGCGAGGACAGATGCACCATATGTTCGTCAAGACTGCCCTCCAGCGGCACCCAGATGCGGCGGAAGATCTCGGACGGCTCGCCAAAAACCAGCGACTTGCCAAGCGATTGCGTCAGATGGGTGTGGCTGTCGATGAAGCCGGGCATCAACAGGTGATGCGGCAGTTCGATCCTGCGCATCTCCGGGTGGCGGGCGGTCAGTTCACCCACCGGGCCCACTTCGGCAAAGCGCCCGTCGCGCAGCAGTACCGCCATGCCGGGTCGGGTGCCCTCGTCCAGCAGCATCTGCCCGGGCAGGATCAGCAGGTCCTGCGTGTCGTCGAATATCCGCGGCTTGTCGGTCATCAGGCCCGCCCCTCGTTGGTTTCGGTTTTGTGGTTGTTCTGCGCCCCGATCTGGAACATCGCGTTGACCACGGCGGCGGTGATCGTGCCCATGGCCAGACCGTTGCCGAGGATCATCTGCGACCATTGCGGAAACTGGCTGTAGATCCCTGGCACAAGAATCGGCAGCATCCCCATCGCAAGCCCCGATGCCAGCGTGAACATCGCGCCATGTTCGCGCAGATCGGCGCGGCGCAGCAAGTCGATGCCGATAACCCCGATGATCGAGAAGACGATTACCGCCGTGCCGCCAACAACCGGCCCCGGCAGCGCCGTCGCCATGCGCGAAACCGGCGCCAATAGCGCGATCACCACAAGGATCACCCCGGCCATCGCCGTGACATAACGCGATTTCACATTGGTCGCGCGGACGATGCCGACATTCTCGCCCGAGGTGATGATCAGCGAGGTGCCGAACATGCCGCCGACCAGCGAGGCGGCTGCATCGCCGCGAATGGTGCGCGGCACGATGGCAAGGGGGTTGCCCTTGCGGCCCGCGATCTCGGCGGTGGCGATGGTCTGGCCGGTGGCCTCAGCCATCGAGATCACCGAGAAAACGATCAGCGGCAACGAGGCGATGATGTCGAATTTCGGCATCCCGAAGGGAAACAGCTGTGGCATCGTCAGGACCGATCCTTGCAACACCCCTGACGTATCGATCCGGCCCAGTGCGGCCGCCAACAGCGTGCCGCCGATCAGCCCCAGCATGACCGCGATCCGTTGCAGCGTCCCGGTGAAGATCCGCGCGAACAGGATCGTCATCCCGATGGTCGCCAGCGCCAGCCCGACATTCACCGGGTCGGCAAAATTCTCGCTGCCCGGCTTGCCGGTGATCGTGCCGCCATAGATCCGCACCAGATTGACCGCCACCAGCAGCAGCATCGTCCCCACGACGATGGGCGGAAAGAATCGCAGCAGCCGCTGAAAGACCGGCAGCGCCAGCAGATAAAAGACCGAGGTCAACAGCACCGCGCCCACCGCAGTCTGAATGTCGGTCTGCACCGCGATGGCCAGAAAGATCGCGATGGGCGCGCCGCCCGGCACCATGATGAAGGGCAGCTTCGCACCGAATCCGCCCGGCCCGAAGCTTTGCAAAATCGAGCCGAGCCCGCAGATCAGAAAGGTCGCGCTGATCAGCGAGGTGGTCAGTGCAGTGTCGAAATTCAGCGTCTGCGCGACCAGAAACACGGCGGTGATCGGAGAGGCGGCCATGACCAGCACGTGCTGAAGCCCGAAAAGGAACAGGCTGCGCGGCGGCAGGCGCTCATCCGCCGGATCGCCTGAACTTGCGAGTCGAGATGTCGTCTTCATTCGTTTGAACCCTGTTGGATATGCCACGCTTGGGACGTCCGACCGCTGCGTGATCGTTTCAATTGCGGTGGCAAAACGCTTTAGCAAAACGTTTTGCTATCGACTCGCATATCACTTTCGACGATTCTCGCAAAACGTTTTGTATGCATCTTGCGATTTTCCCCTCGGATATGCTTCCATTCCGGTCGGAACGGCGCCCATCGCGAATGAGAGAAAAGCATTGAGCAAACCCACGATCATCGATCTGGCCAAGGCCGCGGGCGTCTCGCCGACGACGATCTCGCATGCCTTCAGCGGCCGCCGCCCGGTGGATACCGAGACAAAGGAACGGATCCTGAAACTTGCGCAGGAAATCGGCTACCATCCCAGCAGCATGGCACGCGGCCTGCGCAGCGGGCGGACCGGCACCATCGCGATCGCCTCGTCAATGCCCTTCTCGGTTGCGGCTGGTCCGTCGCGGCTGGGCTTTCTGATGGAGATCGCGGCCTCGGCGGCGATGTCGGCGCTGACCCGCAATATCGCGCTGTGCCTGATCCCGCCGCTGGCACCGCAATCGAACCTCGATTCGCTCGGCTTCGACGGCGTCATTCTGGTTGAACCAAGCGCGAAGGACCCGCTGATTGCGCATTTCGAGGCCCGGCACACGCCAATCGTCTCGATCGGCAGGGTCGCGGGACGCGCGGACATTCCTTCGGTCGATCTGCGGTCTGGCGACACGGCCCGGATGATGCTGGACCACCTGCGCCAGATGGGCAGCCGTCATATCGCGCTGATCCTCGGCGCGGCTGAGCGGACCTCGCAGCTTGAGACAGAGGCCGCCTATGCCGCCTTCTGCGACGGATACGGCATAACACCCCATCTTGTCAGGCTGGACGAAAGCGGCGGAGAACAGGTCGCGCAGGACGCGACGCGGGATCTGCTGGCGGCGTTTCCGCATCTGGACGGGCTGCTGGTGCCGGTCGATGCCTTCGCCAGCGGCGCGCTGGCCGCCGCCCATGCGATGGGCCGCAAGGTGCCGCAGGACCTGCGGCTGGTGACCAGATATGACGGGTTGCGCGCCAAGCTGGCCAGACCCGGCCTGACGGCGATCGATCTGGGCCTGACCGAGGTCGCCGGTCTGGCGGTGGAACTGCTGCTTGCGCGACTGGACGGCACCCCCGCCGATGTCATGGCACCGTGGCCACGGCTGGTCGTCAGGGGATCCACGGACCCCGGTGCGGGGTCAGGCTGAACGTCAGGTTTCACGCGCGTCAGCCCGGCGGGCGTTTGCGACGGCGGCGGGCAAGCTCATAGGCGATCGCGCCGATGATGGTGACGGCGATCATGATCAGTGCCAGCGCGTTCACCGCCGGGGTCAGCCCGGTACGCACCTTGGTCGCGATGAACACCGTCAGCGGCGTCTCGAAGCCGCGCACGAACAGGGTGGTGTTGTAGTTCTCGAAGGATTGCAGCACCGCCAGCCCCGCCGAGGCCAGCAGCGCGGGGCGCAGGAACGGCAGCAGCACCCGGCGGAACACCATGAAGCGCGAGGCGCCAAGGCCAAGCGCGGCTTCCTCTTGCGTGCGGTCGAACCGTTGCAGCCGCGAGACGACCATCAGCATGACATAGCAGATGATGAAACTGGCCTGCGCCATCACGATCAGCAGCAGGCCCCCGCCCACGCCCACCTGCCGCCACAGGATCAGCGTGGCGATGCCGATCACCACCCCCGGCGTCAGCAGCGGCGACACCATCAACGCATAGGCGAAGCTGCGCGCGCGGGCGTGCAGTGTGGTCAGCACCAGCGCCGCCGCCGTGCCGACCGGGATCGAGATGACCACGACGAAGAACGCCACCACCGCCGAGGTCCACAGCGCGTCCCACATGGCGCGGTCGGCCCACATGGCGCGAAACCACTCCAGCGTCGTGCCCTGCCAGGGGATCACCGTCGGAAAGCGGCTTTCGTTGAAGGATGCCGCGCTCATGATGACCAGCGGCGCGAACATGTAAAAGGCGAACGCCGCGATGTAGAAGACGAACAGCGCCCGGAAGATGCGATCCACCCCGCTCATTTCGCGACATCCGCCAGGTTGACGCGGAAGATCCGCAGCGTGACCAGCACCACCAGCAGGCACAGCCCCAGCAGCACCAGCGCATAGGCGGCACCGCGGTTCCAGTCGCCGCCCTCGAAGAACCAGTTATAGATGATCTCGGTGAACCAGCGACTGCCGGGAGAACCCAGCAGGGCAGGCGCGACATAGGACCCCGCCGCCAGCATGAAGGTAAAGACGCAGCCGGTGGCGATACCCGCCTTGGCATGGGGGATCACCACACGCCAATGGGTGCGCCAGACCGGCGCGCCAAGATCGCGCGCGGCATCTATCTGCGCCTTCTCAAGGCTTTCGATGGCGTTGTAGATCGGCAGCAGCATGAACAGGATATAGGCATAGACCATCCCCGCCAGCACACCCAGATCGCCCTGCCAGCGCACCGGTCGGTCGATGATACCCAGTCCCAGCAACGCCGCGTTCAGCGGGCCGCGATAGGCAAGGATGATATACCAGCCAAGCGTGCGCAGCACCTCGTTGACGAAGAAAGGCACGATCAGCGCCATCAGCGCGATGGACAGTTGCGCGCGGGTGGCGCGTTGCGCCATCCAGAAGGCGATGGGATAGCAGACGACGAAGGTGGTCAGCGTGACCAGCCCGCTGGCCCAGATGGTTTTCAGGAAGATGGTCCGGTGGACGGCCTCATTCGCCAGATAGGTGAAATTCGCCAGCGAATAGATGTCATCCGGCCCGCCGATCCGTGCGGGCGGCAGGTTCGGGCGCAGCGCATAGTCCAGCGTCATCAGGTTCGGCGCCAGCACCATGCCAACCAGCCAGATCGCCACAAGGATCAGGAAGAACGAGGCCAGCCAGCCCCCGAAGCGCTGGAACAGGTCACGCATCGGCCAGCACCACGCCATGCCGGGGCTGGAACGAGAAACTGGCCCGCGCCCCCGGCTCGGGCGCGTCGGACAGCCGCGTACTGGGAACCGAAGCCGCCAGCGCCGCGCCGTCGTCGAAGCGGCCATGGACCAGCGCAAAGGCACCCTCGAAATCCACCCGCTCGATGGTGGCGGGCAGGTTGTTGGCGCCATCCGCGCCGGGGATCAGCGCCTCGGGGCGGACATAGAGCGTCGCCTGCCCGCCGACCTGCGCGCCCGGACCAGCGCGGCCGACGAGCGCGCCAAGCCCGGTTTCCAGCGTCGCGGTGCCACCGTCGATGGCGGTGATCCGGCCGGTGATGGCGTTGGTTTCGCCCACGAAACGGGCGACGAAGGGGGTGGCGGGGTCGTCGTAAAGCTGGCGCGGGGTGGCGACCTGTTGCAACAGACCCTCGCTCATGACCGCGACGCGGTCGGACATGGCCAGCGCCTCGGACTGGTCGTGGGTGATGTAGATGAAGGTGACACCGGTGCGCCGTTGCAGCGCGCGCAGCTCGGCCCGCATGTGCTGGCGCAGCTTCAGGTCCAGCGCGGACAGCGGCTCGTCCAGCAGCAGCACGCCCGGTTCCACGGCCAACGCGCGGGCGATGGCCACGCGCTGGCGCTGACCGCCCGACAGCTCACCCGGCATGCGGTCGCCGTAACCCTCCAGCGCGATCAGCTTCAGCAGCTCGTCGGCCTTGCGGCGGCGTTCGGCCCGGCCCACGCCGCGCGCCTCCAGCCCGAAGGCGATGTTTTCCCAGACCGGCATCAGCGGGAACAGTGCCAGCGACTGGAAGATCATCGCGGTGGGGCGTTGATTCGGACCCAGCCCCTGCATGTCGCGGTCACCGATCAGTATCCTGCCATCGGTCGGCTGGATGAAGCCCGCGATCATCCGCAGGATCGTGGTCTTGCCACAGCCCGACGGCCCGAGGATCGAGAAGAATTCCCCCGCCCCGACCTTGAAGGACACGTCGCTGACCGCGCGCGTCGTCCCGAAGCTCATGCCGATGCCGGACAGTTCCACCGAATGCGACATTGGTCCCCCGTTGCTGGTGACGGGGCGGGATGCGTGCCCCGCCCCTTGTTGCGATCATATCAAGCCGACAGGAAGCGGTCCTGATATTCGTTGCGCTTGGTGATGTACCAGTTTTCCTGAATCGGCCACCACCACAGCTTGTCCAGCGCGTCACCCGGATAGGCGGCGGCAAAGAAGGCCTTGGCCTCGTCCGACAGCAGGTCGGCAGAGCCCACCGCGGTCGAGTTGATCGAGGTGGCGTTGGTATACATCGCCCCGGCCTCTGGCGTCAGGAACCAGTTGATGAAGGCATAGGCCTCGTCCAGATTTTCCGCGCCCGAGGGGATCGACAGCCCCTCCATCCAGGCCAGCGCGCCTTCCTTGGGCGCGATGAAGCCCACAGGCAGACCCTCGCGTGACAGCGCGGCGGCGGTGGAATCCCAGGTCTGGCCAACTGCGGCGCCATTGACGCGGAAGGCGCCCTGCGCCTCGTTCTCGTTGTTCCAGAACTGGATGATGTTGCCCTTGCGGGCGACGGCCTCGGCCAGGATCGCGTCGAAGATCTCGATCTGCGCATCGGGATCGGTGAAGGCGTCCAGCAGCGGGCGCGGCAGTTTGCCCTCGGCCTCCAGCCACAGGCCGAGGCCGACCAGCGCCGAATGGGCGCGCACGGTGGCCAGACCGTCGGCGGCCTCGCCCCAGATGTCGCCATAGGAGGCGCTGCCATATTCCAGCGGCATCTGGTCGCGATCGAAGGCCACCGCCTCGGTGCCCCAGTCGGTCGGCACCTGATAGCGTTTACCCTCGACCACCGCGCCCAGATTGGTCGAGTTCTCCCACGCGCTTGGCAGGACCTTGGCGACCTCGATCTTCGATTCGTCCAGTTCCTGGACCAGCCCGAATTCGACATAGTTCGGCACGCGGTCCACGGTCGGCCAGATCAGGTCGAAGCCGCCGCCATTGTTGGCGCGCAGCTGGTTCAGCAATTCGTCATTGGTGCCATAGGGCGTATAGTTCGGCGTGATCCCGGTGGCCTCGCGGAAGGCGTTCAGGATCTCGTCGTTCAGATAGCCGGCCCAGGCGAAGATGTTCACCGTGCCCGCGCTCTGCGCCATTGCGCGCCGGGACAGATAGGGCGTGGCCAGCAGCGACAGCCCGGTCGTGGCTGCGGCGCCTTTCAGAAGCCCGCGCCGATGGATTCTGTTCATGGAAGAGACTCCTTGTTGGATAAACAGAATTCAGCCTCTAGTCGCTTCGCAAGTCAATACGGCGACAACCGTCGCAACGCGACCGGATCAGTTGCGCGCGCCGACCCTTGGGGCGCGAAAGACCCCGGTGCGGGCAAAGACATCCTCAAGCTGGTTCAGCCGCTCTTGAACCTGATCGGCCAGATGGCCCTGAACCTGCGCCAGCAGCGCCTCGACCACCACCATCAGCGTGGCGGTGGAATCCCATGCGGCGGGCATGCCGATCTGGCAGGGCAATGTGTGACGGGCATGGGTGGCGGCGGGCGACAGCCAGCGGTCGGTGATCAGCACCACCTCGGCCCCCTGACCGGTGGCGAGTTCGGCCAGATGGACCGCGCTGGCCTCATAGCGGCGGATATCGAAGATCACCACCACATCCCCGGCCCGCATGTCCAGCAGGGCCTGCTGCCAGTCGGTCAGATGATCCGAGAGATAGGAGACATCGGGGCGGATGACCCGCAGCAGCGTCGCCATGTAATCGGCATGGGCATGGGTCAGCCGCCCGCCCATCACCGCCACGCGCCGCGCCGTATCGGCCAGCAGGGCGGCCGCGCCGTTGAAGTCCTGCGCCGGTATATGGCCAAGCGTCGCCTCGATATTGCCGACGACCTGCGCGGCGAATGACTGGATCGGATGGGATTGCGGCTCTCGGGCGCCCTCGGGCAGCGACAGGGGGGCGACCAGCAGCCGCTCGACCTCGGCCCGCAGCACCGCCTGATAATCGGAATAGCCGCGAAAGCCCAGTTTCTGCACCAGCCGCACGATGGTGGGCGAGGATACCTCGGCGGCGCGGGCCAGCGCGGTGATCGACCCCAGCGCGGACATCGGGAAATGCGACAGGATATGCGTCGCCGCCTGCCGTTCGGCACGAGTCAGACGGCCAAGGGACGCCCGCATCCTTTCCTCGATCTTCATCCATCCCTCATCGCTTGTCGCCCCGTGGAGAACAGAAACGATTGTAACAGACAATGCCATTCAGAAATATTCTTGACAGAAGTGGCAAAGCGGGACGACCCTTGGTTCAAAAAACAGGGAGACGACTCGCATCATGGCACGGACATCCTCCGGGCATCGGCGCATCGGACCGGCGCGCACGCCCCATATCTCCGCCCGGTCAGGGCCGTAAGCGATGCCGCGCGCAGCCATCGCCTTCGTGCGCATCGTCGAGGCGCTGAATTACCGGGTCGGCCGCGTCGCCATGTACCTGATCTTCGTACTGGCCGGCGTGCTGATGTGGTCGGTGATCGCCAAGGCGTTCTTCCGCCCGGCATTGTGGACGCAGGAAATGGCGCAATTCACGATGGTCGCCTATTTCGTTCTTGGCGGTGCCTATTCGCTGCTGCTGGGGACCAATGTGCGGATGGATCTGCTTTATGGCCGCTGGTCGGTCAGAACCCGCGCCGCCGTCGATTGCGTGACCATCCTTGCGCTGATCTTCTTTCTTGCGGTGATGCTGTGGGGCGGGATCGACAGCACGATCTATGCCTTCGAGGTGAACGAGCGGTCCCGGACCGTCTGGCGGCCCTATATGGCGCCGATCAAGATCGTGATCTGCGTGGGCGTGCTGCTGATGCTGCTGCAATCGGTCGCGTTTCTGATCCGCGATATCGCCACCCTGCGCGGAGAGCGGATCTGATGTCCTATGAGATGATCGCCATCACCATGTTCCTTGGCATGATGGCCATGCTGCTGACCGGGCAGCGCGTCTTTGCCGGGATCGGCTTTGTCGCGGTGGTGGCGGCGTTGCTGCTGTGGGGCGACCGGGGCGGCCACGACATCGCCTTCACCAGCGCCATCAAGCTGATGAACTGGTATCCGATGCTGACCCTGCCGATGTTCGTCTGGATGGGTTATGTCATGTCGGAAACCCGGCTGGCGGATGATCTTTACCGGATGTTCCATGTCTGGTTCGGGCCGGTGCCGGGCGGGCTGGCCATCGGGACGATCCTGCTGATGGTGCTGGTCTCGGCAATGAACGGGCTGTCGGTGGCGGGGCTTGCCATCGGGGCCACCATCGCGCTGCCCGAACTGCTGAAGCGCGGCTATGACAAGCGCATGGTGACCGGGATCATTCAGGGCGGCTCGTCGCTTGGGATCCTTGTGCCGCCCTCGATCGTGCTGGTGCTTTACGCGATGATCGCGCGTCAGCCGGTGGGGCAACTGTGGCTGGCGGGCATCTTTCCGGGGCTGCTGATGGCGGGGCTGTTCCTGCTGTATGTCATCATCCGCTGCGGGCTGAACCCGCGCCTTGGTCCGGCCCTGCCGCGCGAGGAACTGGACGCCATCACATGGGCCGAACGGTTCAGCCTGCTGCGCGCGGGTATCCTGCCGGTGGTGATCTTCGCCTCGATGATGGGGCCGTTCGTGATGGGCTATGTCAGCCTTGTCGAAAGCTCGGTCATCGGGGCGACCATCGCCACGCTGGTCGCGGTGCTGAAACGGCGCATGACCCGCGCGGTGTGGGAGAAATGCACCGTCAGCTCGCTTGGCGTGTCCTGCATGTTCATGTGGATCCTGCTGGCGGCGCTGGCCTTTGGCGCGGTTTTCGACGGGCTGGGCGCGGTGCGGGCCATCGAGGCGTTCTTCCTTGAGGATCTTGGCCTGACGCGGTGGCAGATCATCATCCTGATGCAGGTGTCTTTCCTGCTGCTGGGGATGTTCCTCGACGACACAGCCATGCTGGTGATCGTCGCGCCGCTTTACATCCCGCTGGTGCGGGCGCTGGAATTCGACCTGATCTGGTATGGCGTCCTTTACACCATCACCTGCCAGATCGCCTATATCACGCCACCTTTCGGCTATAACCTGTTCCTGATGCGGGCGATGGCGCCCGATCAGGTATCGCTGACCGATATCTATCGCTCGATCGTGCCGATCGTGGGGATCATGCTGCTGACGCTGGTCATCATCATGGCCTTTCCGCAGATCGCACTGTGGCTGCCCCATCAGGTCTATGGACCATGACACCATGAGGGGCGGCCTGAACCGCCCCCGCCCCTTATGCCAACGGAGGTAACGACAATGACCACGACCAGACGGAAATTCCTGTCATCCGGCGCGCTTGCCGCAGGCGCCGCCACGCTTGCCGCCCCTGCCGTTCATGCGCAATCCACGCCGATCAGGTGGCGGATGCAGACCTATGCCGGCGCGGCGTTGGGCGAGCATGTCTGCAAACCCGCCATCGACAGGTTCAACGCGATCGCCGACGGGCAGATGGAGATCGAGCTTTACTATGCCGATCAGCTTGTCCCCACGTCCGAGCTGTTTCGCGCCATGCAGTCGGGCACCATCGACGCGGTGCAATCCGACGACGACTCGATGCAGTCGCCGACCGAGGTGACGGTCTTTGGCGGCTATTTCCCCTTTGCCAGCCGCTACAGTCTGGATGTGCCGGTGCTGTTCAACCAATACGGCCTGAAACAGATCTGGGAGGAAGAATACGCCGCCGTCGGAATCCAGCATATCTCGGCCGGGGCATGGGATCCCTGCCATTTCGCCACCAAGGACCCGATCAACAGCCTTGCCGATCTGGAGGGCAAGCGGGTCTTTACCTTCCCGACCGCTGGCCGCTTCCTTGCACAATTCGGCGTCGTCCCGATGCAGCTGCCGTGGGAGGATATTCAGGTCGCCCTGCAAACCGGGGAACTGGACGGCATCGCGTGGTGCGGCATCACCGAGGATTACACGGTCGGCTGGGCCGATGTGACAAGATACTTCCTGACCAACAATATCTCGGGCGCGTGGATCGGACATTTCTTCGCCAATTCAGAGCGTTGGGCCGAGGTTCCGGACAATCTGAAACTGCTGATGCAGGTCTGTTTCGAACAGTCGCATTACTATCGCCAGTGGTGGTATTGGGGCGGCGAGGCCGATCTGCGCGTGAACGGACCGCGGCTGGAGCTGACCTCGATCCCCGATGATGAATGGGCGACGGTCGAGGAAAAGGCCCGCGAATTCTGGGACGAGATCGCAGCGGAATCCGAGGTCAAGGCCAGGGTCGTCGAAATCTTCAAGCAATACAATGACGTGATGTCCAAGGCCGGGCGACCCTATCGCTATGGCTGATGCGCTTTGCCGGGCGGCGCAACCGTCGCCCGGCAGACAGACCACCCTTCCCCTGAACGGACAAGGTTCACATGCCCGCAAATCTGACGCTCGAGTCGCTGCAAGCCGCCTTTGACGCGGCAGAGATCGACACCGTTCTGGTGGTCGCCCCCGACATGCAGGGCCGCCTGATCGGCAAGCGTTTCCACGCCGCCTTCTTTCTGGATGGCGGACACAAGGAAACCCATTGCTGCAACTATCTGCTGGCGCTGGACATGGAGATGGCGACCGTGCCCGGTTATCGCAGCGCCAGCTGGTCGCAGGGCTATGGCGATTATGTCATGAAGCCCGACCTGTCCACGCTGCGCCGCCTGCCATGGCTGCCCGGCACGGCGATGGTCATGTGCGACCTGCTGGACCACCACACCCATGAGGAAATCGCGGTTTCACCCCGCGCGATCCTGAAACGTCAGGTGGCCCGCGCCCGCCAGATGGGGTTTCAGCCGATGATGGCGACAGAGCTGGAATTCTATCTGTTCGAGAACAGCTATGAGAGTTTCCGCGACCGGGGTTTCAACGACCTGACCGCGATCTCGGCCTATAACGAGGATTACCACATATTCCAGACCACCAAGGAAGAAGGGGTGATGCGCGCCATCCGCAACGGCCTTTTTGGCGCCGGCATCCCGGTCGAGAATACCAAGGGCGAGGCCGATGCCGGTCAGGCCGAGATCAACTATCGCTATTCCGACGCGCTGGACACGGCCGACAATCACACGATCATCAAACAGGCGGTAAAGGAAATCGCCTGGGCGCAGGGCCAGTCGGTCACCTTCATGGCCAAATACGACCACCGCAGGGCGGGGTCTTCCTCGCATGTGCATCAGAGTCTGTGGACGGCGGATGGCCAGCCCGTCTTTCACGACCCGACCGATCCGCATGGCATGTCGGCGCTGATGAGGCATTTCGTGGCCGGACAACTGGCGGCGGCGCGGGACATGACGGTGTTTCTTGCGCCCTATGTCAACAGCTACAAGCGGTTCACCATCGGCATGTTCGCCCCGACCCGCGCCGTGTGGTCCATCGACAACCGCACCGCCGGGTTCCGCGTCTGCGGCGCGGATAGCAAAGCGGTGCGGATCGAATGTCGCATTCCGGGATCGGACGTGAACCCCTATCTGGCCTGCGCTGCGCTGCTGGCGGCCGGGCTGGATGGGATCGAGCGCGAATTGCCGCTGGAACCCGAAATGACCGGCGACACCTATCACGCCGATGACGCGCCAGAGATCCCCCGCAACCTGCGCGACGCGGCGGCGGCGCTGAAAGGCTCTGATACCTTCCGGCGCGCCTTCGGCGATGAGGTCGTTGACCACTATCACCACGCCGCCGAATGGGAGATCGCCGAGACCGACCGCGTGGTCACCGATTTCGAGCTTCAGCGCCTGTTCGAGCGCTCGTAACCGCAGACCGCGCCCACAAGAGGACAAGATGAAACCGATCCAATTGATTTCCCCCGCGGATGGCACGGTCTATGCCGAACGAATGCCCCTGCCGCCCGCCGTGGCCGAAAACGCCGTGGCCCGCGCCCGCGCGGCACAGCGGGAATGGGCCGCCCGCCCGCTTGACGACCGCATCGCGCTGGTTCGCGCGGGCGTGGCGCAACTGACCGCGATGCAGGACCGGATCGCGCGGGATCTGGCCGGGCAGATGGGCCGCCCGATCCGCTTCGGCGCGGGCGAGATGGGCGGCGTCAATGCCCGCACCGACTATATGGCCGAAATCGCCGCCGAGACACTGGCGCCCAAGGTGATCGAGGACAGCGACGCCTTCCGCCGCCTGATCGCGCGCGAACCGCTTGGCGTGGTTTTCGTCATTGCACCGTGGAACTATCCCTATCTGACCGCGATCAACACCATCGTTCCGGCGCTGATCGCGGGTAACAGCGTGGTGCTGAAACATGCCAGCCAGACCCTGCTGGCGGGCGAGCATCTGGCCAAGGCCTTCCACGCGGCAGGCATCCCCGAGGACGTGTTCCAGAACATCGTGCTGGACCATGCCACGACCGAAAGCCTGATCGCGAGCCGGGCCTTCGATTTCGTCAACTTCACCGGCTCGGTCAGCGGCGGGCGCACCATCGAACGCGCGGCGGCGGGCACCTTCACGCCACTGGGGCTGGAGCTTGGCGGCAAGGATCCCGGCTATGTCCGCGCGGATGCCAATCTGGACGCGGCGGTGGATACGCTGATGGACGGGGCGATGTTCAATTCCGGCCAGTGCTGCTGCGGGATCGAGCGGATCTATGTCCATGACAGCCTTTATGACGCCTTTGTCGAAAAGGCCGTCGCATGGGTCAACGCGCTGAAACTGGGCGATCCCAACGATCCCGAAACGACGCTTGGCCCGATGGCGCATGTCCGTTTCGCGCAACTCGTGCGCGATCAGACCGCTGATGCCGTGGCGCAAGGCGCACGACCGCTGATCGACCCGGCGAATTTCCCCGCCGATGACGGTGGCGCCTATCTGGCGCCGCAGGTCCTTGTCGATGTCGATCACTCGATGCGGGTGATGCGCGAGGAAAGCTTTGGCCCCGTCGTCGGCATCATGAAGGTGTCCTCGGACGATGAGGCGATCGAACTGATGAATGACAGCCCCTATGGCCTGACCGCCAGCATCTGGACCGAAGATGCCGACCGTGCCGCCGAAATCGGCGCGCGGATCGAGACCGGCACCGTGTTCATGAACCGCGCCGATTACCTTGACCCGGCACTGTGCTGGACCGGCTGCAAGGATACCGGCCGGGGCGGTTCGCTGTCCTATCTGGGTTACCTGTCGGTCACCCGCGCCAAATCCTATCATATGAAGAAGGTGTGACATGAGCCACGGCGATCATGGCGTTCCCGACCGCAACTGGTCCTATCCGACCGCAATCAAATTCGGCGTGGGCCGGATCGCGGAACTGGCCGAACATGCGGCATCCCTTGGCATGGCCCGGCCGCTGCTGGTGACCGACAGGGCGCTGGCCAGCCTGCCGATCACCGCCGCCGCGCTGGATGTCCTGGACGGCGCGGGCCTGGGTCGAGCGGTGTTCTCGGATGTCGATCCGAACCCGGATGAGGCCAACATGACGGCGGGCATCGCCGCCTTCAAGGCGGGCGGCCATGACGGGGTGATCTGCTTTGGCGGCGGCTCGGCGCTGGATCTGGGCAAGATGATCGCGCTGATGGCGGATCAGCGCCCCGATCTGCCGGTCTGGGATCTGGAAGATATCGACGATTGGTGGACCCGCGCCGATGCCGACCGGATCGCGCCCATCATCGCCGTGCCGACCACCGCCGGCACCGGCTCCGAGGTCGGCCGTGCAGGCGTGCTGACCGATTCCACGACGCATAGAAAGAAGATCATCTTCCACCCGAAGCTGATGCCCGGCGTCACGATCTGCGACCCGGCGCTGACGGTGGGGATGCCGCCAGCCATCACCGCAGGCACCGGCATGGACGCGCTGGCGCATTGCCTCGAGGCCTATTCCTCGCCGCATTATCACCCCATGTCGCAGGGCATCGCGCTGGAAGGGATGCGGCTGGTGCTGGAAAACCTGCCGCTGGTCTATCGCGAACCGGATAACCTGATGGCCCGCGCCCATATGATGAGCGCGGCGGCAATGGGCGCGGTTGCCTTCCAGAAGGGGCTGGGCGCGATCCATTCCCTGTCCCACCCGGTGGGCGCGGTCTATGGCACCCATCACGGCACCACGAATGCCGTGGTGATGCCGATGGTGCTGGATTTCAACCGTCCCGCCATCGAGGACCGCATCGCACGGGCCGCCGCCTATCTGGGCATTGACGGGGGCTTTGACGGCTTTCGCGCGCGGATCATGGAGTTGCGCGCCGAACTGGCGATCCCGGAAAACCTGAAAGCGCTGGGGGTAGAGGAATCGCGTCTGGACGAGTTGACCGCGATGGCGCTCGAGGACCCCTCTTGCGGCGGCAACCCGATCCCGATGATGCAGGAAAACACCCGCACGCTCTATCAGTCCTGCATGTAGGCAGAGTTCACGATCATCCACCGTCCGAGGCGCGTTCCAGCGTGGCGATCAGGGCCTGCGCTTCGGGGCGGGGCTCATCGCTGGCGCGCAGGGAAATGCCGACCGGGCCGCCCAGCAATTCGTTGCGGATCGGCAGGATGACCAGCGCGCCGGTCTCGATCTCGGCCCGGACCACACCTTCCGAGATGAACCAGACCGTATCGGATCGCAGCACCACCTCGCGCCCGAAACTGAGCGACACGTTCTCATAGGCGGGCTGCGGTTCGATGATGCCCACCGAATGCAGCCATGTGCGTACCGAATTCGCGATCAGCGCCCCGGCGGGCGGCAGCATCAGCGGGTGGCGGGTCAGATCGGCATAATCCCAATCCTGCCGTCGCAGCAGCGGATGGCCCGCCCGCACCACCGGCACGACCCGCTCCCAGTAAAGACGGCGGAAATTCAGCCCCTCGGTATTACCGGCAGATGGCATCCGGCCAACCACCAGATCAAGCTGCCCCTCGCGCAGCAGCGACAGCAGCAGCCAGTTCGGCCCGGTCATCACATCCAGCAGAACCTCGGGATGGGTATCGCGAAAGGCCAGCGCCGCGCGCGGCACCAGCCCGGTCGCCGCCGTCGGCAGGACACCGACATGCAGGCGCGGGCGTTCGAGCGGCGGCGACAGGACAAGGCGCTGCGCCCGCTCCAGATCGGCCAGCGCGGTGCCCGCATGGGTCTGATAGACCTTGCCCGCCGCAGACAGCACCAGCTTGCGCCCCGAACGGTCGAACAGCTGCGCGCCAAGGATCTCTTCCAACTCGCGGATGGTTTTGGAGGCGGCGGGCTGGCTGACATGCAAAGCCTCGGCAGCCGCGGACAGGCTGCCCAGCCGGGCCGTTTCCAGAAAGCAGCGCAGGTGGCGCAGACGCAGGTGGCTGTGCAGCATGAATAACCCTTGGGTTATGTGACTTTTGCATCATTATAATTTTCATCGCCCGTCCTGTCATGCCATAATTGCCCAAGGGGGATATCATGCAAACCATTTCCACATCCGAAATCCGGCTGCATATCCGCGACGAAGGACCGCGCGACGGTCGCGTAGTGATGTTCGGCAACTCACTGGGCACCGATCTGCGGGTCTGGGACGCGCTGCTGCCGCTGCTGCCTGCCGGACTGCGGATCATCCGCTTTGACAAGCGCGGCCACGGGTTGTCGGACGCCACGCCCGCACCCTATGCGATGGATGATCTGGTCGCTGATGCCGAGGCGGTCTGTGACGGGCTTGGGCTGCGCGACATCACTTTCGTGGGCCTGTCCATCGGCGGGCTGATCGGTCAGGGGCTGGCGGCGAAACGCCCCGATCTGCTGCGGGCGCTGGTGCTGATGGATACGGCGGCGAAGATCGGCACGGCCGACATGTGGCAGGACCGGATCGACACCATCAACCGCGACGGCATCGACGCGCTGGCGGGTCCAATTCTGGAACGCTGGTTCACGCCCGGCTTTCGCGCAGACAATCCCGAATTCGCGCTGTGGCGCAATATGCTGAACCGCACCACGGTCGCGGGCTATAGCGGCTGCTGCGCGGCCATCGCGGGGGCGGACCTGACCGAAAACACCCGTGCGCTGCACCTGCCGGTGATGGCGATGGCAGGCGATCAGGACGGCTCGACCTCGCCCGATCTGGTCCGCGCGACGGCGGAACTGTGCGGCGCGGAATTCCACCTGATCGCGGATGCGGGCCATATTCCCTGCGTCGAACAGCCCGGCGCGACTGCGAAACTGCTGACCGATTTTCTGGAAAGGACCGCCTGATGAGTGACCGTTATGCCATGGGCATGCAGACCCGCCGCGAGGTTCTGGGCAATGCGCATGTGGACCGGGCCGAGGCGGCGAAATCCGATCTGGACCAGCCCTTTCAGGACCTGATCACCGAATCCGCCTGGGGTACCGTCTGGGCCTCGGACGCGATCACGAAACGGGAACGCTCGATGCTGACGCTGGCGCTGCTGGCCGCGACCGGCAATTTCGAGGAAATCCCGATGCATATCCGGGCCACCGCCCGAACCGGCGCAAGCAAGCGCGATGTCATGGAGGCCTTCCAGCACGTCGCCATCTATGCCGGGGTGCCACGCGCGAACCACGCCATCAAACTGGCGAAACAGACCTATGCCGAGATGGAGGCGGCATCCGAATGACAGACCTTGGCCCGCTGATCCCTCGCAACCGCGAGGCACACCCGCTAGCTTACTATCCCGATTACAAGACCAGCATCGCAAGGTCGCCGAACCTGCCACTGCTGTCGATGGAATCGGGTCCGTCCGAGGAAACCGGCCCGACCTTCGGGCACGGCATCATCGGCGCGCTGGACAACAACCTGATCCTGAACTGGACCAAGGGCGCGGCCCCCGCCGTGGGCGAACGCATCCTGATGCATGGTCGCGTGCTGGACGAGAACGCCCGGCCCGTGCCCAATACGCTGGTCGAGATCTGGCAGGCCAATGCCGGTGGCCGCTATCGCCACAAGAAGGACAGCTATCTTGCGCCGCTGGACCCGAATTTCGGCGGCTGCGGACGGACACTGACGGATGAGAACGGCTATTATCAGTTCCTGACCATCCGCCCCGGCGCCTATCCCTGGCCGAACCGGGGCAATGACTGGCGGCCGATGCATATCCACATCTCGGTCTATGGTCACAGCTTCGGCCAGCGCCTCATTACCCAGATGTATTTCGAGGGCGATCCGCTGATCGACCGCTGCCCGATCGCGGCGACGATCCGCAACCGGTCGCAGCTTGACCGGCTGGTCGCGCCGCTGGACATGGCATCTTCGCGCCCGCTGGATTTTCTGGCCTACAAGTTCGACATCGTCCTGCGCGGTCGCCGCCAATCCATGTTCGAAAACAAGATCGAGGGGATGTAAGATGGTCCAGCCGCTGAATTATCTGCCCGAGACGGCCTCGCAGACCGCCGGACCCTACGTCCATATCGGGCTGATGCCAACCTATGCGGGCAATGCGAACTATTACCAGCAAGAGATCGGCGTGTCCCCGATCTCGGGCGAGGCGAAGGGCCAGATCATCGAGATCGTGGGCTCCGTCTATGACGGCACCGGCTGGGCGCTGCGCGATGCGCTGATCGAAAGCTGGCAACCCGACGCGGCGGGGAAATTCCCCGGGCAGGAGGGCGCCGACCCTGCGGTCAGTGGGCTGTGCCGTTTCGCCGCCGATGCCGTCACCGGCGAATTCACCCTGCGCACGGTCAAGCCGGGCGCGGTGCCGTCGCGCTATGGCAAGCCCTTCGCGCCGCATATCTCGCTTTGGATCGTGTCGCGCGGGATCAATATCGGCCTGCAAACCCGCATCTATTTCGAGGATGAGGACAATAGCGAGGACCCGCTGCTGGCCCGGATCGAACAGCGCCCGCGCGTCGATACGCTGATCGCCCGAAAGACCGGCGAGGGGACATACCGTTTCGATATCCGCCTGCAGGGCGAGGGCGAGACGGTGTTTCTCGACATCTGATCGGCTGATAAGGATGGAAACGGCGCGGGGCTCTCGCGCCGTTTTGCCATGTTCGCAAAGGGGCACCCATGACCGATGTTTTCGATCACCCGTGGCTTGGCGGCCTGTTCGCTGACGCCGAAATGGCCGCATTGTGGTCGCCCGATGCGCAACTGGCCGGGATGCGCGCCTTCGAGGCCGCCTTCAGCCGCGCGCTTGGCCGCGCCGGTCTGGCCGGGACCGCGCAGGCCGAGGCCGCGGCGCAGGCCATCGAGGCAATGGATTTCGACATGGCCGACCTGCGCGCGGGCAGCGGCAATGACGGCGTCGTCGTGCCGCGCCTGGTGGCGCAGATGAAGGCAGCGGCGGGCGATGCGGCGGGCGCGGTCCACAAGGGCGCGACGTCGCAGGACGTGATCGATACGGCCACGGCGATGGCGATGCGGGACAGCCTGTCGCTGATCGACAACCGGCTGGCCACGCTGACCCGCGCGCTTCAGGCGCTGGACGCCCGCTTCGGGGATGCGCCGCTGATGGGCCGCACCCGGATGCAGGCCGCGACCGAAATCACCGTGCGCGACCGGATCGCGCCGTGGCTGCTGCCGCTGGCCGATCACCGTGCCCGCATCACCGATGCCCGCCCCCGCATCGCCCGGCTGCAACTGGGGGGCGCCTCGGGCGACCGCAAGGCGCTTGGGGGCAAGGCGGCGCAGGTGGCACAGGATCTGGCCGCCGCGCTGTCGCTGAAGAATCCGCCCCGCGCATGGCATGCGATGCGCGACGGAGTGGCTGAATTCGCGGGGCTGTTGTCGCTGGTCAGCGGCACTCTGGGCAAGATGGGGCAGGACATCGCCCTGATGGCGCAGCAGGGCATTGCCGAGATCGCGCTGTCGGGCGGCGGCGCATCCTCGGCCATGCCACACAAGCAGAACCCGGTTCTGGCGGAATTGCTGGTCACACTGGCGCGGTTCAACGCGGTGCAACTGTCGGGCCTGCATCAGGCGCTGATCCATGAACAGGAACGCTCGGGCGCGACATGGGCGCTGGAATGGATGATCCTGCCGCAGATGGCACAGGCGACCGGACGGGCGCTGGAGGTGGCGATCACGCTGACCGCTCAGATCAACCGCATCGGCACCCCTGAATGAGATCGGGCGCGGGATGTACCCCGCGCCCACGGCATTCCATGAAACAGGGCCCCGCAGCGCCGCTTTTCGTCAGACCTTCTGCGTCAGCACCTTCGACTGCGCCAGCGCGATGGCCCCCAGCAGGCCGACGATGGCAAAGGCGTAAAAGCCCCAGGGATGGCCGATGCCCATCGACACCAGCGTGCCTCCGGCCAGCGGCCCGGCGATGGCCCCCAGCCGCCCGACACCCGCCGACATGCCAAGTGCGGTTGCCCGGATTCCCGGCGGATAGTTCGAGGCAACGAAGGCATAGACCAGAATCTGCGCCGAAAAGACGAAGCAGCCGGTCAGGAACACCATCGGATAAAGCAGTACCGGTCCCATCCTGACCGACAGACCCGCCAGCAGCACCGCGCCGCACAGGAACCATGCCACCGCCGCAAGTTTCAGCCCGACGCGGTCGCCGACCTGCCCCGCGACCAGCAACCCGCAGACCGCCCCGGCATTCAGCAACAGCAGCAGCCACAGCCCGCCGGTCAGGCTATAGCCCGCGGCGACCATCAGCTTGGGCAGCCATGTGTTCAGGCCATAGACCAGCAACAGCCCCATGAACGAGGTCACGCAGATGGCGATGGAATTGCGCAGGAACGTGCCCCGGAACAGCGACCCGAAAGAGGCGCGTTCCTCGGGCTGGGGCGCGGCCTCGGGCAGGGTCAGGTGATAGTCAGCGGCGATTCTTTCGGCCTCGGCCCGCCGCCCGGTCGCCAGCAGGAACGAGGGCGATTCCGGCAGGTGGCGATACATGATCGGCGCAAGGACAAAGCCCGGGATCGCACCGATGATGAACATCGCCCGCCAGCCAAGCGATGGCAACACGATCAGCCCCAGCAGCGCCGTCGCCACCGCCCCGACGTGATAGCCGGTCATCACCGTGGTCGAGGCCTTGCCCGCCCGGCCGCGCGAAAACTCGGTCACCATGGCGATGGCGGTCGGCAGGCAGCCGCCCAGCCCGAACCCCGCCAGAAAGCGGAAGACGCCCAGCTGGACATAGCTTTGCGAGAATGCGCAGGCCAGCGTCAGGGCGGAAAAGGCGGTAACCGCCCAGATCATCACCTTGCGCCGCCCCAGCCAGTCGGTCGCGATGCCGATGGACAGCGCGCCAAGCGTCATGCCGACAAGGCTGATGGTGGAGACAAAGGTCGCCTGCGCGGCGGTCATCCACGGAATCTCGCCACCGGTCAGCGTCGGGATCAGCGCGCCAAGGACCACAAGATCGAAGCCGTCCAGAACGACGGCGATCCAGCACAGCAACGCGACAGTGCGCGCAGCCGTGCCATGCGCCACGGTGTGGGTCGAGGTGAGTGTCATATCGTCTCCTTCCCGATAAAGGGACGGCGACAAGGCTCCTCTGCCCCGGCATCGCGTTCACACCGCGAATCCAATCCCCCGGCGCGACGTTAAACCCGTCGGGACGGGCAGGACAATATTCAACTCTTGCCCGGAAACATGATATTACACCGTCACGACATAACCCATCGGTTAATAATCATTCCGCCAGATCCATGACGGCGCGCACCGCATGAACGTATCCACGCGCGCCCAAACCGGCGATCACCGCCGTCACCACCGGCGACATCAGCGACTTGTGATAGATCGCCTCGCGCCGGTGGATGTTCGAGATGTGCAGCTCGATGATCGGGCCGGGAAACATCTTCAGCGCATCCATGATGGGGACCGATGTAAAGGTCAGACCCGCCGGATTGATGACGATTCCCGTGGCGCCTTCGTCGGTGGCCTCGTGAATCCAGTCGATCAGCTGGTATTCGGCATTGGACTGATGGAACGCCACCGGGACAGACCCCGCCGCCTCGCGGCACCAGCCCTCGATCTCGGCAAGGGTCGTGGCGCCATAGATTTCGGGTTCGCGCCTGCCAAGGCGGTTCAGGTTGGGACCGTTCAGGATATACAACGTCATGTCGGTTACTCTTGCAGATCAGCCCTCATAGCCCGCCAGTCGCGGCAGCCAGAGCGAGATTTCGGGAAACAGCGTGATCAGGATCAGACACAGCAGCATCCAGCCCAGAAACGGCAGGCAGTCGCGGATGATCGCCTTCATCGGAGAGCCCGAGATATTGGTCATGATGAACAGCAGCAATCCATAGGGCGGCGTCACCAGCCCCAGCATGATGTTCACCACCACCACCACGCCGAAATGCACAAGGTCGATGCCAAGCGCCTGCGCCGCGGGAATGAAGACCGGCACGATGATCAGCAGGACCGCCGTGCCCTCCAGCACGCAGCCCAGCAGCAACAGGATCACATTGACCAGCAGCAGGAATTGCAGGGGTGTCAGTTCCCACCCTTGCAGGATGGCGCGCAGGGTCTCGGGGATGTTCTCGATAGTCACGACATAGTTGAAGACCAGCGCGCCGCCGATCATCATGCCGATAGAGGCCGATGTCTTGGCGCTGACAAGGATCGCGCCATAACCCTCGCGCCAGCTGAGGCTGCGATAGATCACCACCGACACCAGCACGGCATAGGCGGCGGCAAGGGCCGCGGCCTCGGTCGGCGTCGTCACACCGCTATAGATGCAGCCAAGCAGGATCACCGGCATCAGCAGGGTGGGAAATGCCTGCCATGTCACGCGCGGGATTTCACGCAATGGCACCCTCTGCTCGACCGGAAAGTTCAGGCGCCGCGCGTCCCAGCCGACCTGCACCATCTGCAAGGCGGTCATCAGCAGGCCCGGCACGACACCGGCAAGGAACAGATAACCGATCGAGGCATCCGACACGAGCGCATAGATCACCATCGGGATCGACGGCGGCAGGATCGGCCCGATCACCGCCGTCACCGCCGTCAGTGCCGCCGCATAGCTGGGCGTATAGCGGTTCTCGCGCGTCATCATGTTCTGCATCATCCGCCCCGATCCGGCGGCATCGGCGATGGCCGAACCCGACATGCCCGCGAAGATCAGGCTTTGCACGACGTTGATCTGCGCCAGCCCGCCCCGGAAATGACCGACCAGCACATTGCAGAAACGCAAAAGCCGCTCGGTCATGGAACCCGAGTTCATGATCTCGGCGGCAAAGATGAACAGCGGCACGGCCAGGATGATATAGTTCGAATACATCCCGTTCAGGAACTGCTCGGCGGCGGTTCCCATATCCATGCCGTTCATCGACAGATACAGGATCGAGCCGCAGATCATCGACAGCCCGATGGGCAGGCCCAGAAGGGCCAGTCCGGTGATGGCGACGATCGCGATGGAAAAGGGGCTGGTCAGGTTCATATGCCGGAACTCGCCTTGGTCGGGTCATAGGCCTCGGGCGCGCGTCCGAAAACCGCGGCCCAGCCAATCCAGAGCTGGCGCAGGATCATGCCGACGGCAAAGACGACATAGATCGCATAAAGCCAGTCGAACCGGATACGCAGATAGGCCGACCGTTCGATCTTCATGAAGGTGACGTAATCCCAGGTTGCCGGAAGCGACCAGCAGAACAGCGTCACCAGAATGACGGCGGTGGTAAAGGCCAGCGCCCGCCGCGTGCGCGGCCCCACCGAGCCGTAAAGCAGATCGAAACGCATCTCTTCGGTATCAGGAACAACGAATGTGGCCCCGAAAAGCACCAGCCAGATCCACAGGATGACGCTGATCTCATGCGTCCATCCGATCGGCAGGTTCAGCGCATAGCGCGATACGATCTGCAACAGGAAGACAAGGAACATCGCCAGCAGCATCGCGGCCAGCAGGTTTTCGGCGCGGCGGCGCAGCCACGCAAATACGGGTCTGATCTTTGGCATCGTTTACCATCCCTGCCCTGCCGCCAGCCGGTCGGACCGGCCGGCGCGGGCTGCGTTACAGGGCCGAGACACGCTCGATGATGTCATCCGGCCACTCGGCCGCCAGCGCCGAATCCAGATAGGCGGCCTGCACATGCGCGCGGAACGCCTCGACATCGGGCGCATAAACCCGAAGGCCGCGCTCGGCGAAGGACTGGGCCAGCTCTTCCTCCTGCTTCACATGCTCGGCCGTGGACCATGCGATGGCCTCATCCGCCGCGGCCTGAAGGCTGGCCTGCTGGTCTTCGGTCAGCCCCTCCCAGAACCGCCCGGACACCACCAGCAGATCGAACGCGACCAGATGCGCCGTCAGCACGATCTGGTCCATCACCTCATAGAATTTCATGTTATCGACATTTGGCAGGGGATTGTCCTGCCCGTCGATGGCCCCGGTCTGCAGGCCGGTATATACCTCGGCATAGGCCATCGGCGTCGGATTGGCACCAAGCGCCTGACCAAGGAATTGCCATGCCTCGCCCCCCGGCATCCGCAGCTTGATGCCCGCCATATCCGCCGGAGTGTTGATTTCCTTCGTCCCGCGCAGACCGACCTGCCGGGTGCCGAAAAAGGTCGGCCCCAGGACCTTGATCCCCAGCGACTCTTCCGCCATCCCCGTCATCTCGGCCCCCACATCCGAGGCAAAGAACGCCGTCAGATGCGCGGGATCGCGGAACAAATAGCCCGAGGTCAGCGACGACCATGCGGGCAGCTGGTTCGAGACATCCTGCGGCGCGATATTCCCCATCTCGAGGTTGCCGCGCTGAAGCGCGACCAGCTCGGTCGCCTGCTTGAACAGGGTGCCGCCATAGAAGCCCTGATAGTTGAACCCCTCACCGATCCCCGCCGCGAATTTCTTCATCATCTCGGCGCGGATATCCTGTTCCGAGAACACGGCGGAAAAGCGGATCCTGACAGGATCCTGCGCCCAGCCCGCACGCGCCAGAAACGGCGTTGCCAGACTGGCGGCGCCAAGCGCCACGACAGAGCGCCGCGAAATCTTGTAGGTCATGGTCTCCTCCCCGGTATGCCCCCGGCTTTTCTGCGGGATGCCGGTAAAGTCTGGCACCGGCTATTTTCAAAATCAACGCGTAAATTAATTTTCATCTGATATTTCTGTTTTTCGCCTATGATAGTGGCTATGAACGACGTGTCGCACTTGATGCGGCATCGGACTTTGGTGAAACTGGCAGGACGAAGGGGAAGCGGGAATGGTCGTGCTGGATTCACAGGATTCTATCGGTGGCGGCCTGCATCGCCGCCTGCGCGACGACATCATCTTCGGCCGTTTCGCCCCCGGCTCGAAATTGCGGTTGGAGCAGTTGCGCAAGCATTATGATGTCAGCATCACCACCCTGCGCGAGGCCCTGCCCCGTCTGGTCTCGGACGGTCTGATCCACTTCGAGCCCGCCAAGGGGTTCGAGGTCGCCGCGATCTCGGCCCGCGAATTGCGCGAGATTTCGGACATGCGCCTGCTGCTGGAACAGCACGCGATCGCGCAATCCTTTGCCAAAGGCGGGCTGGACTGGGAGGCATCGGTTCTGGCCGCGCATCACAAGCTGTCACGAATGGAAACCCGCATGCTGTCCGGCGACAGGTCCGTCAGCGAGGCATGGAAACGCTATGACCGGGAATTTCACGCAGCGCTCATCTCGGCCTGCGGGTCGCCCGAATTGCTGGCCGCGCATGATCGCATCTTCGACCGCTTCCTGCGCTATCAGGTCCTGCTGGTCATGTTCCGTGGCAAGGAGGCAAGCGACGAACATGATGCGCTGATGGCGGCGGCGCTGGACCACGACGCCGACCGCGCGCAACGCCTGCTGGTGCAACATATCGGGGCCTGCATCGACTATACCGTCGCGCATGGCCTGCTGGAGGATGCGCAATGACGACCGGCGGCAGAATGGCGGAAGCCCCCGAAAATCTGGGCGAGACAATCTATCAGAAACTGCGCATCGACATCATGATGGGGGTGCTGTCGCCCGGCCAGAGGCTGCGGCTCGATGCGCTGAAGCGGGATTATGCCGCCGGTGCCAGTACCCTGCGCGAGGCCCTCAGCCGTCTTGTCGCCGAGCGTTTCGTCATTGCCGAAGATCAGCGCGGCTTCAAGGTTGCTCCGATCTCGGAATCCGGTCTGCGCGACATCGCCGCCTTGCGCCTGCTGATCGAAGAACACGCCCTCGCCCTGTCCTTTGCCGCCGGAACGCTGGACTGGGAAGCCGCCGTGATCGCCGCCCATCACCAGCTTGACGCGCATGAGGACCGGCTGGAGCGTGGCGACACATCCGGGCTTGCCGCATGGCGCGAAAGCGACTGGAAATTCCATCAGGCGCTGATTTCGGCCTGCAATTCCCGGGTGCTGATGCAAAGCCATGCCGAGGTCTTCGACCGGTATCTGCGTTATCAGATGATCGCGCTGGCCTTCCGCCCCGCCGCGTCCCGACCCGAACACCGCGCCCTGATGGAGGCCGCCCTGCGCCGCGACACGGCCGCCGCGTCCTCGATGCTGCGCCATCACATCAATGCCGGGCTGGCGCAAGCCATCGCCCTTGGCAACCTGCCCGCGGATCAATAGGACGCTGACAGACGCCCCTGTCCGACCTGTCCTGTCTTGACCTTCCGCGCCATTGCGGCGACCAAAGGCGTCTCTGTTTCCGCAGCGTCACCAAACGCGGGTCATCCATGCCTGATTACTACCGTTCGATTGCCGACGAACTGGCCGAGGCCCTGACCTCGCAGCGCAACCGTATCGCGCTGCGCGACCGGCAGCTTTGTCTCAGCTATGGCGACCTTGCGGCCTTCGTCGGGGCAGCGCAGAAACTGCTGGCGGGGCAGAAGGCGGTCGCGGTCTATGGCGCACCGGGGGCGCTGTTCGGCGCGGCGGCGATCGCCTGCGTGATCGACGGGCGGCCCTTCGTGCATCTGGACCCGGCGATGCCCAGGGCGGTGCTGGGCAATATCCTGGCAGAGCTTGAAATCGGGATGATCCTTACTGCGCAACCGCCGAAGGAAGGCCAGTTGCCGACCCATTGCCGGGTTGTCGATGCGGCGGCGCTGCTGGACGCGCCATCTGCCGGGCCGGTGCTGCCCGCGCGCATCCGGCCCACCGATCCGATCTATCTGGTGGCCACATCCGGCACGACGGGGCGGCCGAAATGCATCCCGGTGACCCATGACGCGGCCTTGCTGTCCTATCACTGGCGCGACGAGTTCACGCCTTACCTGCCCGGCATGAAGGTGGGCGTCTATATCTTCGCCATCTGGGAAATGTTCCGACCGCTGAGAAACGGGGCCGAGATCTGCTTTCCCGGCCTTCAGGACCTGCTGTCGCCCTTGGCATTGGCGTCGTTCCTGTCGGATCACGACATCCACGAGATGCTGTTCACGCCCTCTTTCCTTGAAAAGATCCTCGGCGGGATGGAACCGGCCATCAGCGCCGCCCTGCCGCTGCGACGGGTGATCCTGAACGGAGAGGTGGTCAGCGACCGGCTGATCGCCGAGGCGCGGGCCAGGCTGCCCGGCGCGCGGCTGTGGAACCTCTACAGCATTTGCGAGACCCATGACATCTGCATGTCCGAACTGACTGCCCCCGCAGGCGGGGATGGCGGGGTGACGGTCGGCAAGCCCATGCCGCATCTGCGCGCGGTGGTGCTGGATGATGACGACCGCCCCTGCCCGCCCGGCATGCCGGGTCTGCTGCATTTCGAGGGCCCGCGCATGCTGGGGCCGGGCTATGTCAACCGGCCCGAGGAAACCGCCCGCCGCTTTCGCGAACTGGTGATCGAGGGGCGCGCGACCCGGCTCTATGACACCGGCGATCAGGGTTATGTGGGCGAGGACGGCCAGATAACCGTGCTGGGGCGGGTGGCGCATATGCTCAAACTGCGCGGGCACAGCATCCAGACGCAGGAACTGACCCAGACCATGGCCGGGCTGCTGGAATTCTCGCAGGCAATCCCATGGGTGCGGCAGATCGACGATCACGGGCAGGCGCTGGTCTTCTACTATACCGCCGATGCCGCGCAAAGGGCCGGGAACACAGCGCGCTGGGGGATTGCACCAGACAGCAACCGTATGCCCGAGGCACTGGCGGCGGCGCTGCGCGAGGTGCTGCCCGGCTATTGCGTTCCGGCCTATCTGGTGCGGCTGGACGAGATTCCGATCCATCAGGTCTCGGGCAAATGCGACTTCAAGGCGCTGCCCGCCGTGGCCGCCGAACCCGGCCAGCCGGTCGGGGCGGGCGATACGCTGCCGGTCGTCGCCCATGTCGCGCGGATCCTGCGCTGCGGGATCGACGGTGTTGACCCCGAACGCTCTTTCCACGATCAGGGCGGCGATTCCCTGATGTGCGTCGATCTGATCCTGTCGCTGGAGGCCAGCCACGGGCGGCGCGTCGATTTCGACTGGGCGCTGAACCTGCCCCTGACGCGGTTGCATCAGCTGCTGACGGAACAGGCGGTCGCGGCGCCGCAAAGCTTTGAGCGCAAAGGCATCCTGCTGACCGGGGCGACCGGCTTTCTGGGCGGGCATGTGCTGGCGGCGGCGCTGGAACGATTGCCTGCGGATGAGGTGATCTATTGCCTGATCCGCCCGCGCAACCGTGATCCGCAGCTGCGCCTCGATGCCGTCGCGCAGGCGCTGGATGCCCCGCCGGGCCGGATCGTCGCGGTCGTGGGTTCGATCGACGATCCGCGTTTCGGACTGGACGCGGCGCATTATTCCGCGCTGTGCCGTCAGGTCCGCACCGTCATCCATTGCGCGGCGACGGTCAATCTGGCCGTGGACCGCGCCCGGATGGAGGAATGGTCGCAGACCGGCATCCGCACCACCCTGCAATTCTGCCGCGACGCGGGTGCGGATCTGCGCTTTTCCTCGTCATCGGCGGTGTTTCCCGCGACCGGAGGCCCCTGGCCCGAAGCCCCCGCGCGGCTTTACGACGGCTGTTCCGGCTATGGGGCCGCCAAGATCGTGGCCGAGGCCGAAATCGCCGCATCCGGGGTGGCGGCGGCCGTTGTGCGGCTGCCGTCGCTCTATGACCTTGACGCGCCCAATCCCAAGGATATCTGCGAGATCATCCTTGATGCCTGCCGCGCGTCACGCAGCATTCCCGCCGGGCTGAGCTTTCCCATGTCCGATGTCCGGGCCGCGGCCCAGTTTCTGGTCGGGCTGCCGCCGTCGGATGGCCTGTCCTTTTACAACCTGATCGCGGAAGGGCCGATCACCCCCCGCGCAGGCACAGCGCTTGCCCCCGACACATGGCTGGCGGCGGCCCCTCTGCCCGACGCGGTGCGGCGTCTGATCGCCGCCGATCCCCTGATCCTGCATGCGGATGCGACATTCGACAACGCCGCTGCCAGCGACGCATGGCGGCAGGCCGGGGCCGGGCCGTTCGAAAGCATCTTGGACGGCCCCGCGTTATTGACGCGCAGATTGGGCTACCACAATGAGCCGGCATTGACCTGATAATCGGCCATCGTCACCGCGCGTGCGGCCTCGCTGGTCAGATAGGCCACCAGTTCGGCGACCTCCTCGGGCTGGACCAGCTTGCCCTGCGGGTTCGAGGCCTCGTATCTGGCCACCACCTCGGATCGCGGCGCGCCCTGCGCCACCTCGTCGTCGATGAACTTCTTCAGCATTTCCGTCTCGACCCAGGTCGGGCTGACGCTGTTGCAGGTGACGCCGGCCGCCGCCCCTTCCAGCGCGACGCAGCGCCCCAGCCCCAGCAGCCCCGCCTTTGACGCGCAATAGGCGGCGTTGTCGGCCATCCCCTGATGCGCGGCGACCGAGGCCAGATTGACGATCCGCCCCCATTTCTGCCGCATCATCGAAGGCATCACCGCGCGGATCATCTTGAAGGTGCCGGTCAGATTGGTGTCGATGGTGTCGTCCCAGATCCGGTCCGGATGGCCGCTGACCGGGGCTTCTTCATAGACCCCCGCCGCATTGACCAGAATGTCGATGCGTCCGTAGGCGTCCAGAACCCGCCCGACAAACCCTTCACAGCTTTGCGAATCGCGCACATCGAGGCGGTCGAACCCGATCCGGTCGCCGAACTGCCCGGTCAGCCCGCGTGTCAGCTCGGGGTCGGCGCCACGCCTTGCACCGATGAAAACCACCGTGCCGTCCCGCGCCAGCCTGCTGGCGATGGCGCGCCCCATGCCGGACAAGCCCCCGGTGACAATTGCAATCCTGTTCGGGTTTCGCATCAATTCGCCTGTCCTCGCTCCATTCGCGCCCGTAAGTCGCATGAATGCAGGTGCAAGGTCCAGACGACATCAGATCGGGTCATTGCGCGGGGGGCTTGGAACCTCTGCGCCTGCCATTCGTTCTGATCCGGAACCGTAACGGAGTATGACGATGGCCAATGTTGCCGATGATGTCCGGGCCAACCTGGAAAAACAGATCACCGATCTGAAGAAGGAAATGTCGAAGATCAGCAAGTCGCTGGCCTCTTACGCCTCGGATGCGGCAGAGGATGCCGAGGATATTTACGAGCAAGGCAGGGGCCGGGCGCGGCAGGTCGTTCACCAGATGCGCGATCAGGCTCATGTCGCAGCCGATGTCGCCCGGGATAATCCCGGCACCACCGCAACCGTTCTGTCCACCGTCGGTCTGCTTGGCTTTGCCGTCGGCCTCGTCGTCGGGGGGATGCTGGCAAGCGGCGGCAGTCGCCGCTGATCGTAACCGGGCAAGGGACATGCCTTGCCCGCACGACGCGCCGCCCCCGCCGAAGAAAGGCGGGGGCGTTCGGTTTCAGCCTTCGTCGGGCAGCGCATAGGCGATGATGTAATCGCCCCGGTCCGGCGACTGACGCGCACCGCCTGCCGAAATCACCACATATTGCCTGCCGGTATTGGGTGACTTGTAGCTCATCGGGCCGCCCTGACTGCCGACCGGCAGACGGGATTTCCAGACCTCTTGCCCTGTCGCGGCGTCCCATGCCCGCAGATAGTAATCCTGCGTCCCGGCAAAGAAGATCAGCCCGCCCTGCGTCGCCAGCGTGCCACCCAGCGTCGGCAGACCGACCGGGATCGGCAGCCGCATCTTCATGCCAAGCGGGCCGGTGTCGCGCACCGTGCCCACCGGCACCTGCCATGCCACCTGACGATCCTTCAGGTCGATGGCGGTCAACGTGCCATAGGGCGGCTTCTGGCAGGGAATGCCAAGCGGCGACAGGAAGCGGTCCTTGATGACGGAATAGGGCGTGCCCCCCAGCGGCACCTGACCCATTCCGGCATTCGGGGCCTCGCCACCATCCGACAGCGCGGCGCCGGATTCCTGCGGCATCATCTGCACCCACAGACCCAGCCGCATGTCGTTGACAAACAGCAGGTCGTTGTTGGGATCGACCGACACCCCGCCCCAGTTCATGCCACCCAAAGACCCCGGATAGCTGAGCGACATATCCGTATCCGGCGCGGTGAACAGCCCCTCATAGCGCATCGATTTGAAGCCGATGCGGCAGATCAGCTGATCGAAGGGCGTGGCGCCCCACATATCGGCCTCGACCAGCGTATCGGCCCCGATCTGCGGCATCCCGACCGAGACCGGCTGCGTCGCGGCATAGGGCTCGTCGGGGATGTTCGCGGGCAGCACGGGTCGGTCCTCGACCTCGGTCAGCGGCTCTCCGGTCTGGCGGTCCAGCACGAAGATCTGGCCCGCCTTGGTGGCAAAGACCAGCGCCGGGACGCGCGCACCACCTTCGGTCGGAAAGTCGATCAGCGTCGGCGCCATCGGCAGGTCGAAATCCCACAGATCGTTACGCACCGTCTGATAGTGCCATTTCAGCACCCCGGTCGTGGCATCAACGGCCAGCATCGAGGCACCGTAAAGGTGGTCCATCTCGGTCCGGGTCACGCCATAAAGATCGACCGAAGGCGAACCCATCGGCAGGAAAACGGTATTCGAGGCCGGATCATAGGTCGTGCCGGCCCAGACATTGGCCGAGGACCGGCTGTAGGTCTCACCCGGTTGCAACTCGCGGTTGGGCGTCTCGGAGCCGGGATCGAAGGCCCAACGCATCGCGCCGGTCATCACGTCAAAGCCCCGGATCACGCCACCGGGCATATCGACCTGCACGTTGTCGGCCACGCGGCCACCGACGACGATGGTGGTTCCGGCAATCGTCGGGGCAGAGGTCAGCGTGTAATAGGCGATATTATCCACCTCGCCGACACCGTCTTTCAGATCGACCTGCCCGCCATCGCCGAAATCGGCGCAGAATTCACCGCTGTCGGCGTCAATGGCAAACAGCCGCGCGTCGATCGAGTTCATGATGATCCGCCGCTGGCAGGCCGCGTCCTCGGCCAGCGCGACGGGCGGAACCTGCGTCGAGCCGGGCACGCTTGGCTGCTGGATCGGGGCGGTGGCATCGAAATAGGCCAGCCCCCGGCAGCGTTCCCAGACCCCGCCCACACTGGCATCGACATCACGGCGCCAGATCTGTTCGCCGCTATCGACATCCAGTGCGATCACGTTGTTGCTGGGGGTGCAGACGAACAGCTTGTCACCCACCTGCAAAGGCGTCATCTGATCCTCGGCCCCCGAGCCGGTCGAGACCGGCACATCGCCGGTGCGGAAGGTCCAGGCGACCTCAAGCTGGCCGACATTGCCGGTATTGATCTGGTCCAGCGCGGCGAAACGGTCATTGGCCACCCCGTTGCCGTAATGCGCCCAGTCGGTCTGTTCGGTTTCCGGCGTCACCGCCACCGCTTCGGCGGCAGGGGCGGCCGCCACGACCTCGGGATGGATGCGGAACATCGACCCAAAGCCCGCAAGCCCCGCCACCAGCAGCACCAGCGCGCCGAACAGCGGCAGGACCGGACGTGCAGGGCGCCCCGCGGCACGGTTCAGCAGCGGCAGCGTCGCCAGAACCACCGCCGCGCCAAAGCCCATCGCCAGCAAGCGAGAGATCAGGCCCCAATAATCGGCGCCGACCTCGAACAGCGCCCATGCGACGGTTCCGCCGAATGCCAGCAGATACAGCCAGACGCCCACGGGCCGGGCCCGGATGATCTGGATGGCCGACAGGATCAGGACGAGGCCCGCCACCACGAAATACCAGCTTCCGCCAAGCATCAGCAGCCTGACCCCGCCGATGGCGAAGAACAGCCCCGCCGCCAGCAGTACGATACCCAGAAGCCAGAGCCATAGCCGGGCCACCGCCGGAATCGGTCGCGTTGTTGTTGTCATGCTGTCTCGTCCTGATTGTTTTGTTGCCTGGGTGTGGTGCCATCCAGCCACCCTTGGTCTGCCATCGGATTATACCCGCCGACGGGAAACCTCAAGGTTGTGCCGGAATGGCGGAACGTCGGTGGCAAAGCGCCCCCTCGGCGCGACCCCATTTCGACCGCAGCAAGGAATTGCCGATGGGCATATGCCCATATCACGGGCAATTGATAATCCCGAGTGTTTCTGTCAATATGGCGTGATCGACTCATGTCTCAGGAACGCGCCATGTCCCCTTCGCCCCGCCGCGCCTTGTTGCTTGGCGCCAGCCTCATCGTCCTTGCCCATCCCGCGCTGGCGCAGGATGACAGCGGAACCACCGTTCTGGGCGTGATCGAGATCACGGCGGATGCCGCCCGCTCGGTCGCGTTGGACGGTTATGTCGCCACCAATTCCCAGGTCGCGACCAAATCGAACACGCCGCTGGCCGAAAGCCAGCAATCGGTCTCGGTCGTCACCAACCAGCAGATCCGCGATCAGGGTGCCGCCAATCTGAGTCAGGCGCTGTCCTATACGGCGGGCGTGTCCAGCCAGCCCTTCGGCGCCGATCCCCGGGCGGACGAGCCCATCGTGCGCGGCTTCAGTTCGTCGCATGCGCAATATGTGAACGGTTTGCGTCAGGGGCGCTATTTCGGCGCCACCAACTATGAGCTGTATGGCATGCAGCAGGTCGAGGTGCTGCGCGGGCCGTCCTCGTCGCTTTATGGCGCGGGTTCTCCGGTGGGCGTGATCAACCTTGTGCAGAAACGCGCGCAGGATTTCGATTTCAACGAGGTCGGCCTGTCCTATGGCAGCAATGACAGCCGCAAGCTGTTTTTCGACCTGAACCGCGTGGTCTCGGACGATCTGTCATGGCGTCTGACCGGACTTGGCAGCGATATCCGCCAGCAAGTGCGCGAGGTGAACAACGAACGCGGCTATCTGGCGGGGGCGGTGCGCTGGCGGCCCGACGATGCGACGGTGATCGACTTCATGGCGTCCTATACCAAGGATAAGCCGATCTCGCCCATCGGCCTGCCTTACGAATTGACGCAGACGGGGGATGGCGATTATCTGCGCGATCTTTATGCCGGGCAATCGGATTGGGACGACAGCGACCGGACCATGTGGAATCTGGGGCTGGAGATGAGCCACCAGATGGACAACGGCTGGACGCTGGCGCAGGCCTTCCGCTACGAAAAGCTGGACTGGGATTATACCGGCACCTATCTGCCCATCGGCGCCACCCTGCAACCCGATGGCACCTTCCCGCGCGGATCCAGCCGTCAGAGCGAACGCAGCGAGAGCATCAGCCTTGACACCCGCCTGTCGGGCGAAATGCAGACCGGCGCGGCCACGCATCAGTTGCTGTTCGGTGTGGATATCCGCAAATACGATGCCGACGAAAGCAGCCATTTCGGCACCGCCCCCGGCTTCGACCCGCGCACCGGAACCGCGACTGATGGCGAGCGTGGCTTTGCAGGCACGCCCAACGCGGGCAGCGTGACGCTGAAACAGGTCGGCGTCTATGCGCAGGACGAGATCGTCTATGACAACTGGCGCGGATCGCTGGCGCTGCGTTACGATTACGTCAAGCAGACCGGCGAGCAGTATGGCTTTGAATCCGCTTATAAGGAAAACGACCTGACCGGGCGGGCGGGCCTGTCCTATGTCTTTGCCAATGGGGTGATGCCCTATGTCAGCTATTCGTCCTCTTTCGATCCGCAGACCGGCCGGACCGAGGATGGCCGCCCGCTGGACCCCACGACCGGGCGGCAATGGGAACTGGGCGTGAAGTATCAGCCGGCTGAATTCGACGCGCTGTTCACCGCCGCGATCTATGACCTGCGGCAGAAGAACATCAGGCAGGCGATTGGCGGCAACCTCTATCAGCAGATCGGCGAGGTGAAGTCGCGCGGGGTGGAACTTGAGGCGACGGCGGAACTGGCGCAGGGCTGGGATATTCGCGCGGGCTATGCCTATAACGATACCGAGCAGGTGGGCGGCACCAATACCGGCCAGCCGATGCCCAACGCGCCGCGCCACACCGCCAGCCTGTGGCTGGACCGCGATTTCGGCAACGGGCTGCGGGTCGGCGGTGGCGTGCGCTATGTCGGCGCGCGTGACGATACCACCAATACGCACCGGCTGGACGATGTGACGCTGGTCGATCTGGGCGCAAGCTATACCCGCGACAATATCGAGGCATCGCTGAACATCCACAACTTGACCGACAAGACCTATGTCTCGACCTGCAGCTTCTTCGGCTGCTTCTATGGCGAGGGTCGCACGGTCATGGCCACGGTCGCCTACAAGTGGTGACAAGGCCCGGCGCGGCCTTCCGCACCCATCGGCGCAGGGTTCTGATGGGCAGCGGTGCCCTGCTGGCGGCGGGGCTGGCGCCGGGGGTGCTGCGCAGCGCACCCGCCGCGCCCCGGTTGGCGACGATCGACTGGGCGATGATGGAAACCGCCATCGCCATCGGCCACATGCCGGTGGCGGGGTGCGAGTTGATCCGCTATCGCGCCGATGCCGTCAGCCCCGAGATCCCCGATCAGGTGACCGATCTGGGCCTGCGCGGCGCGCCGAATTACGAATTGCTGCAACTGACCCGGCCCGACCTGATCCTTAGTTCGCCCTATTACACTCGATACGAGGCGCGGCTGGCCTCGATCGCGCCGGTCCTGTCGCTGCCTTTCTATCTGCCGGGCGAAGCGCCTTTGCCCAGGGCCCTGTCGGCGCTGGACGGGCTGGCCGCCGCCATCGGCGATGCCGGGGCGGGACGGGATGCGCGTGCGGCCTGCGAGGCCGAATTCGACCGGCTGGCCGGGCGGCTGCGCCCCTTTGCGGATCGCCCGGTCTGTCCGGTCAATCTGGGCGATGCCCGCCATCTGCGCGCCTTCGGCAATGACAGCATGTTCGGCAATGTGCTGGAGAGGCTGGGGCTGATAAACGCCTGGACCGGCGGAACCCGGTTCAGCTTTCTGGCACCGGTCCCGATCGAGGAACTGGCCCGCATCCCCGAGGCCCGCATCGCCATTGTCGGCGCCGTCCCGCCCGAGGCCCGGCGCGGCTTGCGGCGCAGCGTGCTGTGGCAGGCCCTGCCCGCCGTCGCGGAAAACCGCGTCTTTCAGTTGGGCCGGGTCAATCCCTTCGGCGGGGTGCCTGCCGGGCTGCGTTTCGCGCGACTGCTGGCCGATGCCTTCACCCGCGCCCCGCAACCGGTGGAAAGCATCGGATGACCCCTGCCCGGCTGTCGATCCTTCTGGCCGCCCTTCTGGCGCTGGCCTCGCTGATGTGGTTGTCGGCGGCGCTGCGGCTGCTGCCTGCGTCCGACTGGCCCGCCCTGCCCCTCAATCCGCAGCGAATGAGCCTTGGCCAGATCCTGCTGGGCTTTGGCCTGATGCCGCGCGGGGTGATCGCGCTGCTGGCGGGGGCGGCGCTGGGTCTGTCGGGGGCGCTGCTGCAGGCGGTGCTGCGCAATCCGGTGGCCGATCCGACGACGCTGGGGATCTCCTCGGGCGCGCAGCTTGCGCTGGTGATCGCCACCATCCTGACCCCCAGTCTGCTGGATACGCTGGGGCGCTGGCCCGTCGCCATGGGCGGCGCGGTGCTGGCGGCGGCGTTGGTGATGGCGATCGGGGCGGCGCGCGCCTTTGCTCCGGTGACGATGGTCATTGCCGGGATGCTGATCGCCATGACCGCCAGCGCCATCGCCACCGCGATCACGCTGGCGCAGGGCGAATATCTGCTGTCGCTGGTGATCTGGAACGGCGGCTCTCTGGTGCAGCAGGACTGGTCGGGCGTGCGCGGGCTGACCGCGATCCTGCTGGCCGGGGCGGGGGCGGCGGCGCTGCTGGCGCGGCCTTTGCGGGTGCTGTCGCTGGGGGTCGAGGGCGCGCGCGGGCTGGGCCTGAACGTCACCGCGATCCGGTTGGCCGCGATGGCGCTGGCGGTGGCGCTGGCGGGGTCGGTCTCGGCCGAGCTTGGGCTGATCGGCTTCGTCGGTCTGGCCGCACCGGCGCTGGCGCGCACGCTGGGGGCGCGCAACATGGTGCAGGTGCTGTGGCTGGCCCCGCCTATCGGCGCGCTGATCCTGTCGCTTTGCGACGGGCTGGTGCTGGCCATCGCCGGACGGCTGCACGAGATGTTCCCCACCGGCGCCCTGACCGGGCTGATCGGCGGGCCGCTGCTGATCTGGCTGCTGCCGCGACTGCGCGGCTCGACCCCGCCCGGAACCGAGGCCGCCGAAGGCCCGCCCCCGCGGCTGCGCCGCCCGGCAAGGCTGCTGGCGGCATTGGCGCTGTTGCTGATGGCGGGGGCGCTGATGCTGGTCTGGATCGGGCGGGTGCCCGGCGGCTGGACCGTGCTGGACCGCGAAAGCGTCGCCGCCTTCCTGCCGCTGCGGCTGCCGCGTCTGGTCGCCGCAGCGGGCGCGGGCGCGGCGCTGGGGCTGGCCGGGGCGCTGTTGCAACGGCTGACCGCCAACCCGCTGGCCTCGCCCGAGGTGCTGGGCGTGTCGGGAGGCGCCACGCTTGGCTTTGCGCTGGTGCTGTTCATGATCCCCGTCCCATCGGTGCTAGCGCAGATCGGCGGCAGCATGGTGGGAGGCGCGCTGGCGCTGGCGCTGCTGGCGATCTATGTCAGCCGCCGCGACATGCCTGCCGAACGTGTGCTGCTGGCCGGAATCGCGGTTTCCGCCCTGTCCACGGCGGTTCTGTCGGCGATGATGGCGGTGGGCGATGCGCGCGCCTTTGCGGTGCTGTCATGGCTCAGCGGTTCGTCCTCGGCCATCGGGGGGCGCGAAGCTGTGGCCATGGCCCTGCTGGCCGTGCTGCTGCTGGTGGCGGCGCTGCTGATGCGGCGCTGGCTGGCGGTGCTGCCGTTGGGGACCGGGGTCTCGACCGGGCTGGGCCTGCCCCTGCGCCGGGCGCGGCTGGCCATCGTCGGGCTGGCCGGGCTGGCAACCGGGGCCGCGACCATGCTGGTCGGCCCGCTCAGCTTTGTCGGGCTGATGGCACCGCATCTGGCGCGGCGCGCGGGTTTTGCCCGGCCGCAGGATCAGATCGCCGCCGCCGCGCTGATCGGGGCCGCGCTGATGATGACCGCCGATTTCGGCGCGCGCATGGCCGGTTTCCCCTATGAGTTGCCGCTGGGGTTGTTCGCCTCGCTCATCGGGGCGCCGTGGCTGTTGTGGCTGATGATGAGGAAGACCAGATGACCACGCCGCTGTTTCGTATAACAAACCTCTGCGTCGATGTGCCGGGCCGCCGCCTGCTGCATGATCTGACGCTGGATCTGCCGCAGGGCCGGATGATCGCGCTGATCGGCCATAACGGCTCGGGCAAATCGACGCTGCTGAAGGTGCTGGCGCGGCAGATCGCGGTGGCCGAAGGTCAGGTCGGCTTTCAGGGGCGGCCCTTGGGCGACTGGCCGATCCGCGACTATGCCCGGCAGTTGGCCTTCCTGCCGCAGCATCCGCCCCCGGCCGAGGGGATGCTGGTGCGCGAGTTGGTGGCGCTGGGGCGTTATCCTTGGCATGGCGCGCTGGGGCGGTTCGGGCCGGACGACCACGCCGCCTGCGCCGGCGCGCTGGAGGAATGCGGCCTAACCGGAATGCAGGACCAGTTGGTCGATACCCTGTCGGGCGGCGAAAGGCAGCGATGCTGGCTGGCCATGCTGGTGGCGCAACAGGCCGGAACACTGCTGCTGGACGAGCCGATATCGGCGCTGGACATCGCCCATCAGGTCGAGGTTCTGGCTCTGGTGCGCCGGATGTGCCATGCGCAGCAGCGCACCGCGATCATCGTGCTGCATGACGTGAACATGGCAGCGCGTTTCTGCGATCATGTCGTTGCGCTGAAACGGGGGCGGCTGGCGATGCAGGGCAGCACGTCCGAGCTGATGCTGCCCCGGACGCTGCACGAGATCTATGGCTTGCCGATGCAGGTGCTGACCCGCCAGGACGGGCTGCCGGTGGCCATCCCTGCCTGAGCCTGCCAACCCTGTTGTCAGTTGCCCCCTTGTTCATGGACGGCAAGCAGGTCCTCGACAGGATATCGAAGCGATCTTGCCACCAGAACCGAAGGATCATAATTCCCGATGGCGATGAATGAGATCAGCGCCTCGCTTTCTGGAATTTTCAGAATGCGCCGGATGGTGGTTTCACGCTGGGAACCCATCGCCGCATTCAATGGGCAGGCACCCAATCCGACCTGCTCCAGCCCAAGCAACAGCGCCATCATGAACAGGCCGCCATCAATAAAGCCCTGATTGCGTTCCATCGAGAAAACGAACGCGGTCAGATCACAGGTGACCAGCAACAGCCCCGGCGGCTTGGGATAGCCACCAAAACCGCCTTGCAGATTCACCAGCTTTTCGATCTGGGTCGGATCGCGAAAGTAATGGACACGCGGCCCCTGCCGATTACAGACCGATGGCGCCTGCGAAGCGATCTGCACCGCCTGCCTGACCTGATCCAGATTGATCGGCTCCGGGGTATATTCCCGAACGCTGCGCCTGCCATAGACAACATCCATGAAGAATTTGTCGCCCCCGGCGACCGGAACCGCTTCGCGATCCAGTCGCGATTTCAGCGCCCCGCCATGCTGATCGTCGGCCTGCGTTATCAGTTCCTGCACGCGCGGAGAAAACATTTCCCAGAAATGCGAGACATCGAAGTCAAGGCGTTCATGTCGATCAAAATAAACATGCGCAGCGGAAATCGCCGCCTTGAAAAACGGATCATCAATACTTTTACCGGATTCAAGCCACTTCCTCGTGTCCCTGGCCACACGCCCCATCGGCTTTTTGCCGAATCCGGGTCGGAATTTGGAATGGCTCAGACCTTTTTCAAGCGCATGGGCATGAAACATCAGCCGCGCACGAGCCTGCCCGACAGGATCGCCGTTCATATAGGCGGCAGAAAATCTTTCACTGTCATATAATGCCAGATCCCGGGCACCCTTGATAAAACCGTCATCCACCGCCACCGGCGCGCCATTGTTTTTCACGGGCAGGCCGCTGCTGTCGGACCGCTTCTTCCTGCCGCTGACACGCACCGCCTGTCCGGCGTCCGCTGTCAATCCCAAGGCATCAAGCAGAAACTGTCTGGAGTGCGCCCGGAGGGTCTCGATCCGCTGGTTGACGCCGTCCCAGTCGATCGGTTGCAGCAGCTGTTCAAGATCGGCGGCCTCGGCATCGATGACCAGACGGTCCTCCAGCCCGGCCATCTTCAGGATCGACGTGAACCGTGCCATCCCCCGCTGCGGATTGGCGAAAGCGATGAAGGGCCTGTTGAACAGGATCGAGAAGGCCACGCCGTGAAAGGAATCGGTAAACACGAAATCGGCCTGATAAAAGGCGGCCAGCCAGCCCTCGACCGATGTATCGCGCGACGCGGCGCCGGTGGACAGGATGGGCATGGAAAGCCGGTCTGATATCGCATCCATCAACCGCAGCTTTTCGGGGTTCGGATCCAGCACATAGCTGGTGATCCGGCGTCCGGCAGCATCGCTCAGCCGGTCCGCGAACAGCTGGCGATAGCGTTCCGGCGTCAGCAGCAGCGTCGGGTCCAGCACATGGCTGGCGTCGGCACCCAGATGTTCGCGGCACAGATCGACGGCGCTGTCCTCGCGGACCGAAACCGCGTCGAAGCGGCTGATCAGCTCTGCCGCCTTCCGCGTCTGCTCGTCGCTGAACTCCCAACTGTCTGCGCCGAAGGACGCGGCATAGCTGATGCGCCGGATGCTGCGGTTCTCTCCGTCCAGATAGCCGTGGAAGAAATCCATCAGCAGGCCGCGCGCATATTTCGGGCGCCAGACCTGATCGCTTCCGGCCACGACCGCATCCAGATCGTAATCGGCCAGATGTTTCCTCAGCTGTGCCGAATTGCGGAAGCTGCGGGTGATCGGCAGGATATTGCTTTCGATGAAAGAGCGGTTCTCGCAATCGGTCTCGAGGTCGATCCGGTTGGTGATCGGCGCCATGTCGTCCTGCGGCACGCGCCGTGCGGGGTTCTGGATGACATATCGCCTGTTGATCAGCACCGGATCACATCCCAGATCCTGAACCGCCTGCATCAGCGCATAGGCCTGCAGGTTGCCGCCATAGTTCTTGCTGAGCGGCAGGGTCAGGATACCGACCTTGCGCCGCCGCACCGGTTCGGTTTCGGCTTCCGGCACCGGGCCGCTGTCGGTATTGTCCGCGCGATGGGCATCAATGCGGGCAGTCAGGTCGCGCAGCCTTGCCACGACCGTCGCAATCGCCTCATCGGCCGAGGCATCACTGGCCAGCCGGTCCTTCTTTTCGCCGCTTTCGGTAACCGAAAACACCTGCGACTTGCCGCGTTGCACCAGATCGACCGCAAGCCCGCCTTCCGGCAACAGCGAAAAATCAACGCCGAAATGAACCCGCTGATAGGCAAAATCCACGACAAGGGATCGCTGCTGATACACCCAGATCCGCTTGACATGCCGACCCAGGTCGTTGCTGTCCAGAGCCTCGGTGACAGAACCGGTCAGTTCCTTCGCCTTGGACGGGCTCATCTTCGCGTAGTTCATCCCGGTTCCCTTGCTGCGTGCGCGCGATGCCTGCATTACCCCGATTGTCTATACCAATCGTGACAGGGCATGAACCCCGGTCATGCAACCGGCGCCGACTTGACGCCATAAGCCGTAACGGACAGGTTGCGCGCGACTTCTGGGGGTGGCGAATGCGGGACGCTTTGGGCGAATTGATGCGGCGCAGACGCTCGGTGCGGGCCTATCGCGACCAGCCGGTCGCGCGGGACGTGATCGAGGAAATCTGTCGACTGGCCCGCACGGCCCCCAGCGGCGCGAACCTTCAGCCCGGGCATTTCCACGTCCTGACCGGGGCGGCGCTGGATGATCTGGTGCGCGGGCTTGGGGCGGCGATCGACGCGGGCCTGCCCGAGACCAGCGAATATTCATGGTTTCCCGACCCGATGCCCGCCCGGCTGAAGGCGCGACAGCGGGCAGCGGGGTTTGCGCTTTATCAGGCGCTGGGGATCGACCGGCGCGATCTGGAGGGACGGCGGCGGCAGTTCCGGCGCAACTATGCCTTTTTCGGGGCACCGGTGGGTGTCGTCGTCACCATCGACCGGAACATGGGCAAGGGCTGCTTCATGGATCTGGGGATGAGCCTGATGGGCTTTCTGCTGGCCGCCGAAGCGCAGGGGCTGGGCACATCCGGCATCGGCGCGCTGGCGAATTACGGGCCCACCATCCAGCGGCTTTTGGACCTGCCCGACGAGGAAATGGTCGTCTGCGGCATCGCTCTGGGCTGGCCCGACCCTGACGCGGCGGAAAACCGGTTGCGCACCGAACGCGAGGACCTGCCCGCATTCACCAGCTTCCGGGGCTTCTAGGCAAGCCGCTCCAGCGCGACGGCGGTGCCAAGCCCGCCTGCGGCGGCGATGGCCGCCAGTCCGGTCTGGCCACTGGCGGTCAGCTCGTGGAACAGCCGCACCAGATTGATCGCGCCCGAGGCTCCGATCGGATGGCCCCGCGCCAGCGCCCCGCCGCCCCGGTTGATCCGCCCGACCGGCAGCCCCGTCAGCTGCGCGCAGGCAATGGCCTGAACGGCAAAGGCCTCCATCAGTTCGACGGCCTCGAACGCATCGGCGGACAGCCCCGCCGCCCGCAGCACCGCGCGGATCGCCGGAACCGGGGCCAGACCCGGCAATTCGGGATCGTCCCCCAGCGTCGCCCCCGCAAGAATACGCAGCCGTGGCACCCTCAGCCGCTGCGCGACGCGGCCCGAGACCAGCAGGCAAAAGCCCACGCCATCGGCGGCCACGGCGGTATTGGCGGCCGTCACGCTGCCCGTCAGCACCGGCGCGCGGGCGCAGGTCCGCACCGTCATGGCGCGGGTAAAGCCGTCCTGCGCCACCCCGGCCAGAGCGGTGATCTCGGCCTGCATCCGGATCTGCGCGGCCAATGCCCGGGTATGGCTGGCGATGGCCCATCCATCCTGTTCGTCACGGGTGATTCCCATCTGCACCGCGATGGCTTCGGCGGCCTCGGCCATGCCGGGATCGCGGTCGGGCCAGGGGGTGAAGGGCGGCTGGTCATAGGCGCGCGGCGCGCCACCCTGCGGATCGCTGCGCAATCGCAACGGGCGGCGGGACCAGCTTTCGGCACCGCCCGCGATCACGACCTCGTGCCGCCCCGCGCGGATCAGCGCATCGGCCAGCAGAATTGCATCCATCCCGGCGCAGCATTGCCGGTCGATGCTCAGCCCTGCCACATGCTGCGGCAGCCCTGCGGCCAGGGCAGTAACCCGCGCCGGATTGCCCCCCGCCCCCAGCGCATTGCCGAGGATCACCTCGTCCACATCCCCGGGCGCAAGCCCTGCATCATTCAGCAGATCTGCGATGACCGGGGCGGCCAGCTGATGGATCTCGAGCGCACGAAAGGCGCCGCCGCGCGGCATGACGGGGCTGCGGCGCGCGGCGACAATGACCGGGTGGTTCACGGAACGGTCCCGAACATACCCGCCAGCGCCGCCAGATCGGGCTTGTCCGAGGCCAGCATCGGCAGGCTCGGCACAAAGACGACACGGCGCGGGGCGGCATGATCGCCCAATGCGTCACGACAGGCACGGCGCAACCGGGCGGCAAGGGCATCGTCTTCCGCCCCCTCGACCACGGCAATGACGGCATGGCCGCGCTGCAAATCGGGCACCGCCACGGCGGCACAGGCACCTGCGCCCACCGCCATCATCGCGGCCTCGACATCCTCCAGAAACAGGTTGCGGTCGGCCACCGTGACCATGCGGCTTTCCCGCCCGCGCAGAAACAGATGGCCCGCCGCATCAAGCCAGCCGATATCACCGGTGCGGATATAATCGCCGTCGCGCGGCACGGGCAGCAGGTCGGGCTCGGCATAGCCGTCGAACAGATAGGGGCTGGCGACGAAGATCCGCCCATCCTCGTCAATGCGGATCCGCACCTGCGGATAGGCCCGGCCGACCGAACCCCCGGGCGTGCCAGCATCCGCGATGGTGATGAAGCTGGTTTCCGAGGCGCCGTAGAATTCCCGGATCGTGGCATTCGGGCAAAGCGCCGCCATGCCGTCTTGGCAGGCCTGATCCAGCTTGCCTCCGCCGCAGATGATATGGGACATGGCGGGCAGGGCGCCCTCGGCCGCCAGCAAAAGCCGCCGCAGCTGCGTCGGCGTGGCGTAAAGCACGGTGATCCGCAGATCGGCCAGCTGCCTTATCTGGCTGCGCGGACCGTCGCCGGCAAGAACGGCCAGACCCGCGCCCAGATGCAGCGCCTCCAGCGCGGCATAGAGCGACAGCGAATGGCCCATCTGGCCCAGCACGCCATAGCGGTCGCGGTCCGACAGCCCGAAAGCCGCGCGGTTGACCTCGAAACTGGCGATCCACGAGGCATGGCTGCGTCGGATCGTCTTGACCCGCCCCCCGGAACCCGAGCTTTGGCAGTAAAGCAATGGCGCGGGCTCAGGGGCGGCGGCGCGAATGCCGTCAAGGCTGGCATGAACGGGCAGCCCCCGCGCCAGACAGTCCAGCAGGGCCGCGACCGCCCCGGCATTCTGCCCCCGCAGACCGCAACCGATCACCGCACCGGGGCGCGCAGGGTTGAAATGCGGGGCGACCCCGTCCTTCACAGGCGCAGATCGCCCGCGCCGGGTGCCGCGCGATGCCAGGCCAGCGTTTGCGGCCGGACCTTCGCCAGCGCCTGCACCAGCATCCCGGTGATCGCCGCCTTCAGCAGATCGCCCGGAATGAAGGCGGCGACCAGCGTGACGGCCTCGACCGGGCTTTTATCCAGAACGATGGCCAGCCCCGCCGCGCCAAAGACATACAGAACCACGATCCCGCCAAAGACCGCGCCCAGCCCGGCAACCAGCCCGACCGGACGCAGCCGGACATGCTCGACAAACAGGCCCGTCGCATAGGCCGCGACCGGAAAGCCAAGCGCAAAGCCCGCCGTGGGCGAGACAAAGACCCCAAGCCCCCCACGTCCGCCCGCCAGCAGCGGCAGGCCAAGCGCGACCAGCAGCAGGAACAGCCCGACCGCCGCTGCCCCCCGGCGCGCGCCCAGCACCGCCCCGGCCAGCATGACGCCAAGCGTCTGCGCCGTGATCGGCACACCGAAGCCAAGGGTGATCTGCGGCACCAGCCCCAAAGCCGCGATCATCGCGGCGAAAAGGGCGATATGGGCGATACTGCGTTCCATCTGGTGTCTCCTGTTCCTGCGGTCCCGATGGCCCGCCTTGCGCGCGCGAAGTTTCACCGACATGACCGGCGCCGTCCAGTACTTACAACGTATCGGCAGGCCCGGACAGTCAGTCGTCATCGAACACGCCACGCAGCAGGTGTTTCTCGACCTCCAGCACCACCAGCGTCAGCACCCCGATGGTGACGATGATCACCCCGTCCATCAGGCCAAGCGGGCGCGATCCGAAAATGCCGTTCATCACCGGCAGATAGGTAAAGGCGAACTGCCCCGCGACCACCACGGCGATGGCCGCCAGCACCGGCCCGGTGCCTTTCAGGCCGGTCAGCGTGAACGAGGTCATATGCAGATAGCGGATGTTGAACAGATAGAAGATCTCCATCACCACCAGCGTATTGACGACCATGGTGCGCGCCACCTCGATCTCCCGGCCCTGCCCCAGCGCCCAGAAGAACACGGCCAGAGAGATCGCCATGAACATCACCGAAACAAAGCAGACGCGCCACAACATGAACGGCGTCAGCAGCCCCGCCCCCGCCTTGCGCGGTTTGCGGGCCATCACGCCGGGCTCGGACGGCTCGAAGGCCAGCACAAGGCCCAGGGTCGAGGCCAGGATCAGGTTGATCCACAGGATCTGCACCGGCGTCATCGGCAGCGCGAAGTTCAGCAGGATCGCCATGATCACCGTCAGCGCCTCGCCGCCATTGGTGGGCAGGGTCCAGCCGATGACCTTGCGGATATTGTCATGGACCGTGCGCCCCTCGTGCACGGCGGCGACGATCGAGGCGAAATTGTCGTCCATCAGCACGATCTGCGCGGCCTCCTTGGCGGCCTCGGTGCCCTTGATGCCCATAGCGATGCCGACATCGGCCTGTTTCAGCGAGGGCGCGTCATTCACCCCGTCGCCGGTCATCGCAACCACCCGGCCCTGCGATTGCAGGGCGCGGACGATGCGCAGCTTGTGTTCGGGGCTGGTGCGGGCAAAGACCTGCGTGCGCGCGACCGCCTTGACGAAACCGGCATCGGGGATGCGGTCCAGATCCTGCCCGGTCAGCACCTGCGGATCGCGGGCAAGGCCAAGCTGGCGGGCAATGGCGGCGGCGGTTTCGGCGTGATCGCCGGTGATCATCCGCACCTCGATCCCGGCGCGGTGGCATTCGGCGATGGCCGCGACCGCCTCGGGGCGCGGCGGGTCGATGAAGCCGGTGATGCCAAGAAAGGTCAGCCCGCCCTGCACATCGTCAAAGCCGATGCCGGTCGTCCCTTGCGGCATGGCCTTGAAGGCATAGGCCAGCACCCGTTCGCCTTCGCGCGCGGCCTCGTCGATACGGTCGGTCCAGAAGGCGGCGTCCAGCAGCTGCGGCCCCGACGCGCCCGCCTGATCGCCGGACATGGTCAGCAGCCGTTCGGGCGCGCCCTTGACCAGCAGGACCGGGCCTTCGGGCAACGCGTGCAGCGTCGCCATGAACCGATGTTCGGCGTCAAAGGGGATCGCGTCCAGCCGCCCTGCCCCGCGTTCCGCCGCCGGATCAAGCCCCGCCTTGATCGCGGCGGCGATCAGCGCGCCCTCCATCGGGTCGCCCTCGACCTTCCAGCCATCGGGGCGCAGTTCCGCATCGTTGCACTGGATTGCCGCCCGCAGCAGGTCGCGCGTGATCCCGTCGGGGGCGAAACCGTGCCCGGTCGGGTCATAGCCCGCGCCCTGCACCATCGTCACCCCATCGGCGGTGACGACGCGGCGCACGGTCATCTCGTTCCGGGTCAGGGTGCCGGTCTTGTCGGAACAGATGATCGAGGTCGCGCCAAGCGTTTCGACCGCAGGCAGGCGGCGGATCACCGCGCGGCGCGACGCCATACGCTGCACCCCGATGGCCAGCGTGATGGTGATGACGGCGGGCAAGCCCTCGGGCACCAGCCCCACGGCCAGCGCGACGACCGCCATCAGCGCGTCCTCCCAGCTGAACCCGCGCAGGGTGACGGCAAAGACAAAGATCAGCGCCGCGCCGGCAAAGGCGAAAAGGGTGAAGCGGCGGGCAAAGGCATTGATCTGGCGCAGCAATGGCGTGGTCAGGGTCTGGACCTCGCCCAGCATGGTGCTGATCTGCCCGATCTGGGTCTGCGGGCCGGTGGCGGTGACCACGCCGCTGCCCTGTCCGCTGGCGACCAGCGTGCCGGACCAGGCCATCGGGCGGCGATCACCCAAAGCCGCGTCGGCGGCCACCGGATCGGTGGCCTTGGAACTGGCAACGGATTCGCCGGTCAGGATCGCCTCGTCGATCAGCAGGTTGCGGGCGCTGATCAGCCGCAGATCGGCGGGCACGCGGTCACCCGCCTCGATCAGCACGACATCGCCGGGGACCAGATCCGCCACGCCGACGCTGACCCGGTGACCGTCGCGCAGCACGCTGGCATGGGGCGCGATCATGCCGCGAATGGCGTTCAGCGCGTTTTCGGCCTTGCCCTCTTGCAGAAAGCCCACCACCGCGTTGACGATCACCACCGCCATGATCACGCCGGCGTCGATGTAATGCGACAACAGGGCCGCGGCGGTGGCCCCGGCCAGCATGAACCAGATCAGCGCATTGTTGAATTGCCCAAGGAAACGCAGGATCGCGGGACGGGGCGCCTCGTCCGGCAGGCTGTTGGGTCCGTGACGGGCCAGCCGTGCGGCAGCATCAGCCGCAGTCAGACCGGAAGCCGAGCTGTCCAGCGCGGCAAGAATGGCGGCGGCTGGGCGGGCATGGCTGTCGGCCGTGGGGCACGGATCGGTCATGTCGTCTTCCTGTTGCGGCATCGGGCGGCTGGACAGGACAAGGCTTGCCGCAGGGCCGGTTTGTCAAGCCGCCGCACTGTCGCAGCAAGGGCAAAAGGCCGGGGGCAGGATCAGGCACGCAGCCAGTCCGGCGCATGGTGGATATCGTCCACCCCGGCCAATGGCGCCAGCCTTTCGAATTCCGCCCGCAGCGCCGCGACACGCGCCGCGCCCATGCGTATCCCGGGTTCCGGCCAGAACGCCCGGACGACCAGCGCCCCGGCCTCTCGCTTGGCGTCCACCCGCCCGATCAGCCGGTCTCCCTGCATCACCGGAAAGACGTAATAGCCGTAACGGCGTTTCGGCGCGGGCACGAAGATCTCGATCCGATAGCGAAAGCCGAACAGACGCTCGGCCCGTGCCCTGTCGCGCAGCGCCGGATCGAAAGGCGACAGCACCCGCACCCGTGCCGATGGAGCAGGCAGCGACGGCACCAGATCCAGCAGCGCCGCATCGGAAAAGCAGCGCCGCCGCGACCCATCGGCCATTTCCACGTCGATCTCGACGATCCGCCCGGCGGCCAGCGCCTCGGCGCACCACAGCTTTGCCTCGTCGCGGGTGACGATCTCGAAAAAGGCGGCCAGTTCGCCGCTGGTGCCGAAGCCCAGCCGGTCCAGCGCCGCCGTCATCGCCCAGTCGATGATCTCGGCATCCTCCCTGCTGGCGGTCAGGTGTTCCGCCGGAATGACCCTCTCGCTGAGGTCATAGAACTTGCGGAACCCCTCGCGGCGGCAGATCGCCAGCCGCCCGGACCGCCACAGATATTCCAGCGCGGTCTTGGACGGATGCCAGTCCCACCAGCCCGTTGATCCCCGTTCCTCGCCCTCGCCGACATCCTGCGACGAGGCGGGGCCGTGATCCGCGATCCGCCGCAGCACCGTGTCCAGCTCCGAGTCCCAGCCCTCGCGCCGCCATTTCGGCCAGCGTTGCTGCATCCGAGCCTCGTCGCGGGCGAATTTCAGCCGCCACATCGGATAATATGGCATCGGCACCACGGCGGCATCATGGGTCCAGTGCTCAAATGCGGTCCGGTGCCGCGCCACCATGTCTTGCAGCGCGCGCGGACGGTATCGGCCCCGGCGCGACCACAGGATCAGGTCATGCGCACGCGCCAGCGTGTTCACGCTGTCCACCTGCACGAAACCCAGCCCCGCCAGCAGCCCGGCCAGATCGGCGCCCTTGCCCGGTCCCGATCCGGGCCGCAACAGCAGATGCCGGTCCAGAAACAGGCGGCGGGCGTCGCGATTGGCAAGCAGTGGTCGGGTCATGACCGTATCGATTGCCGGTTTTCGGCGCGGACGCAAGCGCGGGGCGGCGATCAGTCCTGCTGGCGCAGGATGCGGGCGGGGCGGGTGGCCAGCGGGCGCAGCGCAAACAGGATGCCCGCGCCCAGCACCGCCACGACCCCGCCCAAGACGATGGCGATGGCCGACAGCGGCTCGAAGGCGAAACTCGTCTCCATCACGAAGGTGACGACCGCCCAACCCGCCACCGCCCCGGCAAGGATCGCGACACCCCCGCCGCCGCCCCCATCAGCACCGACCGCAGCGCGAACGAGGCCAGCACCCATCCCCGCGTGGCCCCCAGTGTGCGCAGCACCGTCGCCTCGAAGATCCGCTCGCGCTCTCCGGCGGCGGCGGTGCCGATCAGCACGACAAGCCCGGTCAGCAGCGTCGCGCCGGCGGCCCAGGCGGCGGCCGAGGCGATGGCACCCAGAACGGCGGTCGCCTGATCCACCGCGTCGCGCACCCGGATCGCCGTCACATTGGGCATGTCGCCGGCGATGGCGCGCAGGATACGGCCCTCGGCTTCCGGGGCGGCATAGACGGTGGCGATATGGGTATGGGGCGCGCCCGCCAGCGCAGCGGGGCTCATCGCCATCACGAAGCCAAGGCCACCGGTCGAGAAATCGACCTGACGGAAGCTGGTGATTTCACCCTCGATATCGCGGCCAAGGATATTGACGGTGATGCTGTCGCCCAATTGCAGGCCCAGCTCGGCGGCCTCTTCCGCGCCGAAAGAGATCTGCGGCGGGCCGTCGTAATCGGCCGGCCACCATGTGCCTTCGGTGATCGTCGTGCCCTCGGGCGGGGTGTCGGAATAGGTCACGCCGCGGTCACCGCGCAAAACCCAGTGATCGCCCGCGACCTCGGTGGCGGGGCGGCCATTGATCCGGGTCAGGATGCCGCGCAGCATCGGCGCGGTCTCGACCCGCTCGACCCCCGGATCGGCCGCCAGCGTCGCGTTGAACGCGTCCAGCTGGTCGTTCTGGATATCGAGGAAGAAATAGGCCGGCGCGCGGGCGGGCAGGTCGCGGTCGATGGCGGCGCGCAGGTTGGCCTCGATCTGGCCGACGCTGGCCAGTACCGCAAGACCCAGACCAAGCGACAGCATGACCGAGGTGGTTTCCGAACCCGGTCCGCCGACCGCCGCGAAGGCCAGCCGCAGCGCCGGGCGGCCCCGCATGATCCGGCTGCGCGCAAGGGCCCGCGCCAGCAGGCGCACCAGAACCGCCGCGCCCGCCAGCAGCGCCAGCGCGCCGATCACACCGGCGGCGGTGCCAAACGCCAGATCCGGCGCGCCGGAAAACCACGCCGCCCCGCCCACCAGCAGCACCGCCAGCCCGGCGCTGACCATCCACCAGACCGGCCGCGGCGCCGCCCCCGCGCCGCCCACCGCCGCGCGATAGAGCGCCGCCGCGCGGACCTGCGCCGTGCGCGCCAGCGGCCACAGCGTGAACAGCAGCGCCGTTACCAGCCCGTAAAACGCGGCCTCCGCCAGCGGCGCGGGCCAGGGCGCAAAGACGGCGGGCACGGGCAGCAGACGCTCCAGCACCGGGGCCAGCGCCATGACCGCTCCCGTTCCAAAGATCAGCCCGGCCAGCACACCCAGCAGGGCCATGGCGCCGATCTGCACCAGATAGACCATGAAGATCAGCCGCTGTTCCGCGCCCAACGTGCGCGGCGTGGCGATGGTCGCCGTCTTGCCCGCCAGATAGCTGCGCACGGCGGCGGACACACCCACGCCGCCCACCGCCAGCCCGGCCAGACCCACAAGGATCAGGAAGGCCCCGATCCGGTCGATGAAATTCTCGGCCCCCGGCGCGGCGCGGCGGCTGTCGCGCCAGCGCAGACCGGTGTCGCGGAATGCCGTCATCGCCTCGGTTCGCAGGGCGTCCAGATCGGCGCCCGGCGGCAGGATCATGCGGTATTGCGTGTCGTAAAGCGTGCCCGGCCCGATCAGCCCCGAATCCGCCAGCGCCCCGGTCGCCACCAGCGTGCGCGGCCCAAGGCCAAACCCGCCTGCCGCCGCGTCGGGTTCATGGGTCAGCACTGTCATCAGCCGGAAGGATTGCATGCCCAGCCGGAACTCGTCGCCGGGGGTAAGGCCCAGCCGTTCAACCAGCACCGCATCCATCGCCGCACCCGGCAGCCCCTCCGCGCCCGCCAGCACCTCGGACACCGGCATCGGCGGATCAAAACCCGGATCGCCCAGCAGCGGCCAGCCGTCGTCCACCGCCTTGACCTGCGTCAGACCGCGTTCTTCACCCACCACGGCCATCGAGCGGAAATCCACCACCTCGGAAACGCGCATCGCGATGCGGTCCATGAAGGCGTGTTCGTCATCGGTGGCGAAGCGATAGATGAACTGCATCCGCGCATCGCCGCCCAGCATGACCGCACCCTGATCGGACAGGCCCTGCCGGATGGATTCGCGCACCAGCCCCACCGCCGCGATCGCCGCGACGCCAAGGATCAGGCAAGCCAGAAAGATGCGGAAACCCGCCAATCCCCCGCGCAACTCTCGCCGGGCGATGCGAAAGGCCAGTGCGGCGCTCATTCGGCGGCGGCCCGCTGTGCGTCCTCAACGGCGATCCGCCCGTCGGCCAGATGCACCACCCGGTCGCAGCGCGCCGCCAGTTCCGGCGCATGGGTCACAAGAACCAGCGTCGCGCCATGCCGGTCGCGCAAACCGAACAGCAGGTCCATGATCGCCGCACCGTTCGCGCCGTCCAAATTGCCGGTCGGCTCATCCGCCAGCAGGATCGCCGGGCGCGCCACGGCGGCCCGCGCCAGCGCCACGCGCTGTTGTTCGCCCCCCGACAGCTGCGCCGGGTAATGGCCCTTGCGCGTCGCAAGGCCGACGGCGGCCAATTCGTCCTCCGCCCGTTCAAAAGCATCGCGGGCGCCGTTCAGTTCCAGCGGCAGGGCGACGTTTTCCAGCGCGGTCATCGTCGGAATCAGGTGGAAGGACTGGAACACCACCCCCATATTGTCACGGCGGAACCGGGCGAGCTGATCCTCGTTCAGGGCGGTCAGGTCGCGGCCCTGCGCCATCACCTCGCCACCCGTGGCGCGTTCGAGCCCGCCCATGAGCATGAGGAGAGACGACTTGCCCGAACCCGACGGCCCCACCAGCCCCAATGTTTCCCCGCGCGCGACCTGCAAGGTAATGCCGCGCAGGATCTCGACCGGCCCCGCCGCGCCCGTCAGCGACAGCCGCGCGTCGCGCAGCGAGATCACAGCTTCTGTCATCCGTTCCGCCCCCATGCGCCGCCTTCGCAGGCAATATGGGGGTATGTCGCGTTTCTGCAACCGCAAAGCGGCGGCCATCGCGGCACTTGTGATGCTGGCGGCAACCCCCGGCTGGGCCGAGGCGCTGCGGCTGGTCGCGCTTGGCGACAGTCTGACTCAGGGCTATGGCCTGCCACCCGAGGACGGCTTTACCGCGCAGCTGGAACGCTGGCTGACCTCGCAGGGGCGCGATGTGCAGGTGGTGAATGCGGGCGTGTCGGGCGACACGACGGCGGGCGGGCGATCGCGGGTCGGATGGGCGCTGGCCGATGGCGCGGATGCGATGCTGGTCACGCTTGGCGGCAACGACCTGCTGCGCGGGATCGACCCCGCGGTCAGCCGCGACAACCTGGACGCGATCCTGACCGAAGCCGCCGCGCAAGAGGTTCCCGTTCTGCTGGTCGCGATGGAGGCACCGGGCAATTACGGCCCCGAATACCGCGCCAGTTTCGACGCGATCTATCCCCAGCTTGCCGAAGAACATGGCGTCGCGCTGGCCGAAAGCTTCCTCGCCCCGCTGCTCGACGACAGCCAGGATGCGGCGCTGCGCGACTATCTGCAAGAGGACGGGCTGCACCCCAATGCCGAGGGCGTGGCGCGCATCGTCGAAGGGCTTGGCCCAAAGGTGCTGGACCTGATCGACACCGCGACCCGGTGACACCCCGGACCAGGGGGCGCAGGCACCATCCGCCAAAACGAAAAGGGATCGCCGGCACATCGCCCGCGACCCCTGCACCCGCCCCAATCGGGCAGGCCTTTCCGGGAAAACCGAAACTTATCCTTCAGGGGCCGGCGCGGGGGCTTCCGGTGCGGGGGCTTCCGGTGCGGGGGCTTCCGTCGCGGGCGCGGCGGCAGGATCGGTGATCGCGGCATCGCCGGCCTCACCGTCTTCCTTGCATGCCGCAAGCGCGGTGGTGGCAGCAAGCGCGGCGACAACGACAAAGGCACGCAGGGGTTTGTGACGAACAGACATCAGGCTTATCTCCATTGCGGTTCCGTTTCGCGTCCCGCGATCCGTATGCCATCGGACATGCGTCGCGAGATTGCCCCCCTGATCTGATCCATCCGCGCCAGCGCGACCAGCCCCCATGAAATCACCCAGCGAAAACAAGCCATTCGCGCAAGTCCCGCTTGGCGGGTTCCCGCTGTCATCACAGGGGCGCAAAAAACCGCCGAGAGGGGCGAACCGGGGCCGGAGTGCCGCCCGGCACCCATCAGCAGGCGGGCAGCGCGAAGGGATTGAAGCCGCTGCGACCGTGGCCCTCGTCACCGGCGGCGGCGTCAAGCGCAAGGCTGGCCAGATCGTCGGCGACCACTTCGGCGCCGGGGTCTCGCTCAAGGCTGATGACCTTCAGATAGCTGCCGCAGGCACTGCACGCCTCGGCCCGGATGGCGGCCTCGGGCGTGTCGAAGCTGAGATAGTCCAGCCGTGTCGAATCCCCGCAATTCGAACATTTCGCCCGCACCATATGCCATTCGCATTCACACAGCGCGCAATGCAGATAACGCAGCCCCTGACGGTCGCCGGTATGGATCACGCTGGCGACGGGGGCGGTGCCGCAGATGGGGCAATCGGCGGGCTCTTGCTGTGCCGCTGCGGGCAAGGGGGCGGCGCGCGCGGCCTGCGCGACCCGCGATGACAATGCCGCCCAGAGGAACGGGGCCAGCGCCGGATCGACGGCATCGAACCGACCCTCGACCAGCGCAACCCCGGCGTCACGCCGGGCGGCCTCGGGCATCTGCGACAGCGCGGCCAGATGCGGCGCGACCTGATCCGGGGCGCGCGGGGTCAGCCGGGCGATCATCCGGTCCAGAGCCTCGGGCCAGTCGCCATTCTGCGCCAGCGCCACCGGATCGACCGGGCCGGATGGTGCGATGTCGGTCAGGCAGGCGGCCTGCGCCCCGGCCATATCGGCGGCCAGCGCCAGATAGGCCGACAGCTCGTGCCCTTCGGCCAGCGCGCGCAGACGGGCGGCGCGAGTGACATAAAGCACCGCCAGATCCGGGCGCAGCACCGGGTCGAAGTGGCGGCTGGCGGACTCGGGCGGGACCGAGGGGCGCAGGTTCGGTGTCACGCTCATGGTTTTCCTCTGCCGGGTGCGGCCTCTTTCGCGTCGAGCTCATCGGCCCAACGGTCGTGATGCTGACGCGCCCATGCTTTCGAGACATAGCCGGTCACCATGCCGCTGACCGATCCCCGAACCCAGATCGCCAGATAGATATGGCCGAGGATCAGCAGGATCAGCCCGATTCCGGCCACCGAATGGACAAGGATCGCCAGCCTGATCACCGGGATCGTGAAATATTCCGAGAAATAGGCCCGCCACATGATCAGGCCCGAGACCAGAAGCACGATGATGGATGCCATGATCGCCCAGAACAGCAGTTTTTGCCCGGCATTGTATTTGCCGATGCGCAGCGGCTGTTCGTGATTGTTCAGCAGCACGCCCCTGATATTGCGAAACCAGATCGCGTCGGTCCGCGCGGGCAGATTGTATTTCACGAACTTCACGAACATGTAGCACAGGCCGACAAACACCGCGATCCCAAGGAAGGGATGCAGGATGCGCGCCATCTGCGGCGTGCCCAGCAAGCCCGACAGCCATGCGAATGTCGGAAGGAACCACGAAATCCCCGAAGTCGCGGCGAGAAAGAAGCACAGCACGATCATCCAGTGGCAAAGCCGCTCGGGGAATTTCGTGCGCAGGATCTGATCCTTCTTGCGGTTCATGGTGATACCCTCGCTTATTCCGCCGCTTGACGGGGTTGCGTTTCGGCGTTCTCGGCGTCCCCTTCGGGGTGATCGCCCTCGTCAACGTCATTGGGGCCGACGCCGATGTAATGCGCGACCATGCCGGCCACGGCCACCGCGCCCGCCACCGCCGCCGCAGGTTTCAGAACATCCTTCCAGCCCGAGACGGCGGCGCTGATCTTGGGATCCTTTGGCAGACCCGCATAACGTTCCGGGTCGTCGGCATGTTGCAGCACATACATGACATGGGTGCCGCCCACGCCCGCAGGGTCGTACAGCCCGGCATTGTCAAAGCCGCGCTCGTTCAGTTCGGCCACGCGGGTGGCGGCCAGATCCTGCATCTCGGCCTTGGAGCCGAAGGCAATGGCGCCGGTCGGGCAGGTCTTGGCGCAGGCGGGCGCCTGACCGACCGCCAGCCGGTCCGAGCACAGCGTGCATTTATAGGCCTTGTTATCCACCTTCGAGATACGCGGCACATCGAACGGACAGCCCGCCACACAATAGCCGCAGCCGACGCAGAGATCGGACTGGAAATCCACCACGCCATTGGCATATTGCACGATCGCGCCGGGGATCGGGCAGGCCTTGAGACAGCCCGGATCCTCGCAATGCATGCAGCCATCCTTGCGGATCAGCCATTCCAGCTTGCCGGATTCGTCCTCGTGTTCGGTAAAGCGCATCAGCGTCCAGCTGTCGGGAGACAGATCGCGCGGGTTGTCATAGACGCCGACGTTCTCCTGCACCTCGCCGCGCAGGTCGTTCCATTCGTTGCAGGCGGTCTGGCAGGCCTTGCAGCCGATGCAGATCGACACGTCGATCAGCTTGGCGACCTCCATCTGGTGGTCGCGGATCTGCGGCGCGGGGGTGGCGGCACTGGTGGCCGAGCGGCGGACGATATTCTGCGAGTTCATGCCAGCGCCCCTTCCGCCTTTTCGACATTGACCAGAAACGCCTTGAATTCAGGGGTCTGCGAATTCGCATCCCCGACGCCCGGCGCCAGCGTATTGGCCAGATAGCCCTTGCGCGTCGCGCCCTCGAACCCCCAATGGCAGGGGATGCCGATCTGCTCGACCTCTTGCCCCGCGACATTCAGCGTGCGCATCCGTTTCGTCACCACGGCCTTGGCGGTGATATAGCCGCGCTTGGTGGTGATCTTGACCGTATCGCCGTGACCGATGCCCTTTTCACCGGCCAGCTTCTCGCCGATCTCGATGAACTGCTCGGGTTGCAGCATGGCGTTCAGGTGGCTGTGCTTGGTCCAGTGGCGGAACAGCTCGGTCACCGAATAGGTCGTCGCGACATAGGGGTAATCATGCCGGTTGCCCATCCGCTGCGCATCGTTCTGGAAGATGCGCGCGGTCGGGTTATGGGTCACGACCTCATGCAGCGGGTTTTTGGCGATGGGGCTTTCGACCGGCTCGTAATGTTCGGGGAAGGGGCCGTCATTCATGCCCTTTTCCGAGAACAGCCGCGCCATGCCTTCGGGCAGCATGATGAAGGGCGCTGCGGGCGCTCCGGGCGGCAGATCGGCCGGGAAATCGGGAATATCCGCGCCGGTCCATTTCTCGCCGTTCCAGTGCAGGATCTGCCGGTTCGGGTCCCACGGCTTGCCGTCCACATCCATCGAGGCGCGGTTATAAAGGATGCGCCGGTTCGCGGGCCATGCGAAGGCCCAGCCGGGGGTGTTTCCAAGGCCGGTATCGGTATTGTCGCGATTGGCCATCTGGTTCCCGCGCTCGGTCCATGACCCGGTAAACACCCAGCAAAAGCTTTGCGTCGTGCCGTCATCGCGAAGCTGCGCGAAACTGTCCAGCAACCGCCCCTTGCGCAGGATCCGGGTGCCGTTTTCGTCGAACACGTCCTCCAGCGCATAGCCATTGGATTCCTTGGCCATTTCCTCAGGATGGGGGAAATGAGGATCGTGATAGGTGTCGTGGTCCCAGCTCATATGCAGAACCTGCTCGGGGCAGGCGCCGCCTTCGGTCTGATACAGCCGGCGCAGCTCCATCATGATGTCGCCCAGGATTTTCGGGTCGTGGCGGGCCTCTCCCGGGGGTTCCTGCCCGGCCAGATGCCATTGCAGCCAGCGGCCCGAATTGACGATGGCCCCGTCCTCTTCGGCAAAGCAGTTCGAGGGCAGGCGGAACACCTCGGTCATGATCTCTTCGGTGGGAACGTCGTTGAAGCGGCCCTCATTGCGCCAGAAATTCGATGTTTCCGTGACCAGCGGGTCGATCACGACAAGGAATTTCAGCCGCGACAGCGCCTTCGAGGTCTTGTTCTTGTCCGGCATCGCCGCCAGCGGGTTGAAGCCCTGCGCGATATAGCCGTTCACCTGACCTTCATACATCATGTCGAAATAGGCCAGCATGTCATAGCTGCGATCCCATTTCGGCAGCAGATCGAAGGCGAAATCATTGTCGCGGGTGGCATGCCTGCCATAAAGGTTCTTGAGCAGCGAGATGAAGAATTTGGGCGTGTTCTTCCAGTAATTGACCTGCCCCGGCACCATGTTTTTGGGCGTCACCTCGTCCAGATATTGCGCCAGCGTCTGCTGATCGTCCGAGGGCAGGTTCATATAGCCCGGCACCCGCAGCGACAGCAGCCCCAGATCGGTATAGCCCTGAATGTTGGAATGGCCGCGCAGCGCGTTCACGCCGCCGCCCGCCATGCCGATATTACCCAGCAACAGCTGGATCATCGCCGCGCCACGAATGATCTGCGCGCCACCCGTGTGATGGGTCCAGCCAAGCGCGTAAAGCCATGTCATGGTCCGGTCGCGGGCCGCGCATGACCCGACGATCCCGGCGATTTGCAGGAAATCCTCGCGCTTGACGCCGGTGATCTCCTCGACCATCTCGGGCGTATAGCGGTCCACATGCTTTTTCAGCAATTGCAGCACCGAACGCGGATGCGTCATCGAGGGGTCGCGCAGGGCATTGCCCTCTGCGTCACGCTCATAGGTCCAGCTTGATTTGTCATAGACCCGCGTTTCGGGATCGAAGCCCGAAAACACGCCCTCGTCAAAGTTGAAATCCTCGCGCACGATCATCGAGGCATTGGTGTAATCGCGCACATAGTCATGCTGGATCTGGCCGGTATCCAGCAGATAGCGCACCATCCCCATCAGAAAGGCCGCGTCCGACCCGGCGCGGATCGGCGAAAAGATATCGGCCACGGCAGCGGTTCGGTTGAAACGCGGATCGACGACGATGACCTTGGCCTTGTTCTTGATCTTGGCCTCGATCACCCATTTGAAGCCGACCGGATGCGCCTCGGCCGGGTTGCCGCCCATCACGATGACCACATTGGCGTTCTTGATATCGACCCAGTGATTGGTCATCGCACCGCGCCCGAAACTGGGCGCCAGCGCCGAAACCGTCGGCGCGTGGCACAGCCGCGCCTGACAATCCAGACCCAGCATGCCAAGCGCGCGGGCGAATTTGAAATCCAGCACGCCGGTTTCATTGGACGCCGCCGAGGATGCCAGCATCCCCGAGGACAGCCAGCGGTTCACCAACTGGCCTTTTTCGTTGCGCTCGATGAAATTCGCGTCGCGGTCGTCCTTCAACAGGCGGGCGATACGCCGGGTGGCCTCGTCCCAGCTGATGCGGATCCATTCCTTTGATCCCGGCGCGCGATATTCGGGATGGGTCAGCCGACCCTTGGAATGGATCATGTCGATCAGCCCCGCGCCCTTGGGGCACAACGACCCACGGCTGACCGGATGATCGGGATCGCCCTCGATATGGAAGATGCGGGGTTTGGCGTTTCTGGCCCCGTCGCCAAGCGAATACATCAGAATGCCGCAACCGACCGAGCAATAGGTGCAGTTGTTGCGGATTTCCTTGGCGCGCAGCAGCTTATAGGGCCGGACCGCGGCGGATACCTGCGCCTCGGCGGTCGAAAGACCCATTGCCGAGGCCGACACAGAGGCCGCCCCCATCCCGAGGATCTGAAGAAACCGCCGTCGTCCAAGTTTCATTGCGGTGCCATTCACGGTGCCAGCCCTCCCCTGAAATCCTGCCATTGTGTGCCATCGCACACCGCGCATTTCCGGGACCTAGCGCCGCCAGAGCCGTTCAGGCAAGCCGCAAGACGCCCACCGTTTCGGCAGCGCAGCGACAAATTGCAGCATTTGGCGACACCACAAATCCTGACTGTTTTACAGGTATTTAGCAATTCCTTGTAGGGCAAGGGAATTGAGATTTTGATATGCGTTGCTTATTATGCAATATGCACCGAATATCAATGTAATGTGAGCGGCCACCATGCACCGGACAGAGGGGACAGTGACGATGTACCAGCCGTTTCGCCGACAGGAAACCGACCGATTCGGGATCAAAGCGATATGTATTCGTGGATATATCGAAACCACGTCCCGCGCAACTTCGGACTGGGGCAGCGGGGTTGCAGCATGCTGATCCGCCATCTGGATTTCTTCGTCACCCTGGCCGAGGAAGAGCATTTCGGACGCGCGGCAGAGCTGTGCGGCGTCAGCCAGCCGGCGCTGTCGCTGGCGATCCGCAAGCTGGAAGAGGATCTGGGCGCAACGCTGGTGCTGCGGGGCAAACGCTTCATGGGGCTGACCGCCGAGGGGCAGAAGGCGCTGGCATGGGGCCGTCAGATTTTGGCCGATTACGGCCATCTGCGCGACGATCTGGTCGGTCGGCGCAAGGGCGGGCTGACGGGACGGCTGCGACTGGGCGTCATCGCCCCGGCGATGCCGCTGGTGCCGCTGATCTCGGCCCGGTTCGAGGCCCGCAACCCCATGGCCCGCATCGCCATACGGCTGATGTCATCCCCCGACATCGCCACCGCCATCCGCCAGTTCGACCTTGACGGCGGGCTGACATGGCTGGAAGGCCGCGCCCCCGCCAACAGTTTTGCGCAGCCGCTCTGGTCCGAACGCGCGCTGTTCGCTTGCCGCAAGGACCACCCTTTCGCCCCCGACCCATCGGTGCCGTGGCGTGATGCGGTGACGCAGCCGCTTTGCGTGGCGGAAGGCGCCATCGCGGCATATCTGGAAACCCGCCATATCCGCCCGGCAATCACCTGCACATCGCTGGACGGGGTGCTGGCCCATCTGCGGGCGGGCTTCTGGTGCGGCATCGTACCCACGGGTTTTCGCGCGCTGCTGGCCCCCGGAGACGAGGTCGTTCTGCGCGATCTGGACGATGGCGGGCCACGGATGCAGCTGGGGGCCACGCTGATGAAGCGCGATCCGCAATCACCGATGGTACAGGCCTTGCAGGATTGCATCGCCTCGCTGACCCAGGATGGCAGCCTGACACCCCCCTGACCGGTGGCTGTCCCGCCTTGTCCTTGATCCGGCAAAATGCGAACATCGCCGCTCTGCGCCTCGGATGCCCGGTTCGGGAACAGGAGGAAAACTTGCCCGCCCACAGCAGTCTTACGGCCACGCCCCGCGCGACATCGGCCTTTGCCACCCGCCTTGCGCAGGTCTCGGTCCTGATCGTCGATGACGAGCCGGGGATGCGCAATTTCATGGCCCGCATCCTTGGACCGCAATGCCGCCGGATCGAGTTGGCGGCAAGTACGGGCGAGGCCGGCGACTGGCTGGCGGTCGAGCATTTCGATGTCATCGTGCTGGACAACATGCTGGGCGGCGACCGTGGCCTCGACTGGCTGAAACGCCAGCGCGAAAAGGGTTTCGTGCCGCCGGTGGTGCTGATCTCGGCCTATGCCGATCTGGAAATCGCGATCGAGGCGATGCAGGCCGGGGCCGCCGACATGATCCTGAAGCCCTTCCGGTCGAACCAGCTGATGAACGCGGTGCTGCGCTCGGTCGAGCAGACGCGGCTGCGTGCGGAAAATCAGGTGCTGCGCCATGAACTGCGCCGCAATACCGATGCCAACCTGCGCCATGACCAGCTGATCGGCACCTCTGCCGCGATCGAGGAAATCCGCAGCACCGTCGCCCGCGTGGCCCCCCTGCCCTCATCCGTGCTGCTGACCGGCGAATCCGGCACCGGCAAAGAGATCGTCGCGCGGATGATCCATGACCTGTCGAACCGCGCGCAAGGCCATTTCATCGCGGTGAACTGCGCCACGATGGCCGAGGACATGGTCGATTCCGAACTGTTCGGCCATATCGAGGGCGCCTTTCCCGGCGCCACCTCGCATCGCGAGGGGCTGTTTCTGCACGCCCGAGGCGGTACGCTGTTTCTGGACGAAATCGCCGAATTGCCGCTGACCACGCAGGCCAAACTGCTGCGCGTGCTGGAGGATCGCAGGATCCGCCCGCTTGGGGCCGAACGCGAACTGCCCGTCGATCTGCGGCTGATCTTCGCCACCAATACCGATCTGGAGGCGCGCGTGGCCGAGGGGCGTTTCCGCGCGGATATGTATTACCGCATCAATATCCTGCAACTGCGGATGCCGCCGCTGCGCGACCGGGGCGCGGATGTACTGGAGCTGGCGCGGCCGTTCATGCAGCGCCATTCGCGCGAACTGGGCCTGCCCGCGGTGCCGATCACGCCCGAAATCGAGGCCGCGCTGATGGCGCAGCACTGGCCCGGCAATGTGCGCGAATTGCGCAACCTGATCGAACGCGCGCTGATCCTTGGCCGCTTCCCCGCCGATATCCTGCCGCCGCAGGACGCCCCCCTTGGCTAGACGCGGGCGGTCGGTCCGGGCGCGGCTGCTGATCATCGCGCTGCTGCCGATGCTGATCCTGATGCCGCTGCTGATCGGGATCACCACGCAGCGCTGGCTGTGGCGGACCGACCAGATCCTTGCCGCGCGGGTGGCCAGCGACCTGACCGTGGCGCAGCAATATCTGGCGCATCTGATCGACAGCACCGGTGGGCAGGTCGCGGCGCTTGGGCAATCCGCCGCCTTTCGCGATCACACCGTCGATGATCCTGACCGTTTTCTGGCCACAAGCCGTCAGCGGCTGGGGCTGGATTACCTGCTGCTGCTGGATGGTTCTGGCCGGGCGCTGACCCCGGATGAGGTGACGCTGCCGACCGGCACCGGCATCGCGCTGCTGGAGGCGCCGACCCTGGCCGCCCTGTCCCAGCCGCTGGCCGAACGCGCCCGCATCCCGCTGATCGCCACCCCCGCCAGCGCACCGGACGGGCGGCAGGCCGAAACGCGCGGCATGGTCATCCATGCGACCAGCCCGGTGACGCTGCCCGGCGGCGATACCGCCCTGCTGGCGGGCGGCATCCTGCTGAACAACAACACCGGTTTTATCGACCGCATCAACGAACTGGTCTATCCCGCTGCCGACAGCAACATGCAGCGCGTCCTTGCCGGGGGGTTCGATCATGGCGTGACCACGCTGTTTCTGGGCGACACCCGCATCGCGACCACGCTGCGCCCCTCGGGCAGCGCACGCGCGCTGGGAACCCGCGCATCAGCCGAAGTGCGCAACCGGGTATTGGTCGAAGGCGGCAGCTGGCATGATACCGCATTCGTGGTCAGCGAATGGTATATCTCGGCCTATGAGGCGATCACGGATATCAGCGGCGCGCGTGTCGGCATGCTTTATACCGGCATCCCGAAGGCACCCTATACGGCGGCGCGCAAGGTGACATGGGCGATCACCGGCGGCGCTTTTCTTGTGGCGCTGCTGCTGTCGCTGCCGCTGTTTCTGCACTGGGCGCGCGGCATCTTCCGCCCGCTGGAGGCGATGGGCCGCACCATGTCCCGCGTCGAACGTGGCGACATGGACGCGCGCACGCTGACCGATCCGCCCCCCGGCCCGGATGAGATGCTGCGCCTTGCCCGCCATCTGGACCGGCTGCTGGACCTGCTGCAACAGCGCGACCGTGATCTGCGGGCGCTGAATGCCGATCTGAACACCCGGGTCGAGGAACGCACCGCCGATCTGACCCGCGCCAATCTGGCGCTGGAGGCCGCGACCCGGCAACTGATCCTGTCCGAAAAGCTGGCCACCATCGGCGAGGTGACGGCGGGCGTCGCGCATGAGATCAACAACCCGCTGGCGGTGATTCAGGGCAATCTCGAAATCGTGGGGATGGTTCTGGCCGACCACGGCGGCGACGCCGCGACCGAGCTTGCGCTGATCGACGAACAGATCCGCCGCATCGGTGCGCTGGTCAACCAGTTGCTGCAATTCGCCCGCCCCGAAGAGTTCGACCACGGTCCCGACACCGATCCGGCACAGGTCGCGCAGGGGCTGCGCCCGCTGATCCAGCACCTGATGGCGGGTATCGAGTTGCAATGCGACATCCGTTCAACCCGCAGGGTGCGGATGAATATCCACGAATTGCAGCAGATCCTTGTGAACCTTGCAGTGAACGCGATTCAGGCGATGCCGCAGGGCGGAACGATCTTTCTGACCTGCAGGGATGCCGCGGCGCAGGACGGCCGTGACGGCGTCCGCCTGACCCTGCGCGACACCGGAACGGGCATGGACAAGGACACCCTGTCGCGCATCTTCGATCCGTTCTTCACCACGCGCGGCACCAGAGGCACCGGGCTGGGACTGTCGATCTGTCAGACATTGATCAACCGGCACATGGGCAGGCTGGACGTGCACAGCACGCCGGGACAGGGAACCACCTTCTGCGTCTGGCTGTCCGCTGAAGGGCAAAGCTGACCCCCGGCGCACGGTCCCGCACAAGTGTTGAATAGATTGTGATGCAGCCGATCACGCATGGGCGCGTTGGGTCACCTGACCACGGAACAACAACGCCGAAAGGGCCTCATGCAGCGGCTGGAGATACTGGATGGCATGCGAGGGTATTTCCTCGTCTTCATGATGCTGAACCACCTGACGTTCGCCGGCGGCTATCTGCTGGTCAAGTTCAACCACGGCGAATTGGGCTATGTTCAGGACGCGCAGGGGTTCGTGTTCCTGTCGGGGATGCTGGTCGGCATGGTTTATGCCCGCCGGATGCTGAAGAAGGGCTATGAGACCGGCGCCCGCCAGATCCGCAAACGGGCATTCGACATCTATCGCTATGCTGCCGGTTCGCTGCTGGTAATCATGGCGCTGGGGTTGGTCCTGAAGGAATCCGCCACCTATTGGGAGCCGTGGTTGTGGGACCTTGCAAGCCACGATCCCTTCTATGCGGCGGCGTCTCTGCTGCTGATCTATCAGCCCACCTATATGGACATCCTGCCGCAATACATCATCTATATGCTGGTGGCGCCGCCGCTGGTCTGGCTGTGCGTGACCGGGCGCTGGATCTGGGTCGTCGCCTTTTCGGTCGTGTTGTGGGTGGCCGTCCAGCTCAGCCTGCACTATCCGCTGACCGAAGGGATGCGGGGCCTGCTGGATCAGGTGCATGAAGCCCGGATGCTGCGCACCGCCTTCAATGTGCTGGGCTGGCAGATCGTGTTCATGTCCGGCCTCGTGCTGGGTGCGCTGACCTCGACCGGGCAGATCGACTGGCAAAAGGCCTTCGCACGAAAAGAGGCGGCCGTTCTGGCATGGGCGGCTTTCAGCGTCGTGCTGATCTTCATGGGCATCCGCTTTGGTTTCACCTTCAAGGTCATGCCCGACGACATGGCCGAGCAGATCCGAAGCCTCGACAACCGCATCCGGTTCAGCTTCATCTATCTGGTGAATTTCATGGCGACGGGCTATCTGGTCGCGTGGATGGTCATGGCGGGCGCGCATACGCGCCACCGGATCGTGCGGGCATTGGGTCAGGGGATGCGCTGGATCTTCAGCCTGCCCTTCCTGCGCCTGATCGGCCGTCATTCGCTGCAGGTCTATGCGTGGCATGTGATCGTGATCTATCTGCTGAAGGGTGTCGAATATCACTATGGCCCCTTCAACGAATGGACCAAGACGGCGATCGCGCTGACGGCGATCGCGTCGCTGGCCATCCCCGCCCTTTACCGAGAGCGGGCGACCCTGTTCGCCAAACCCCTTGCCCTGGAACGCGAGGCAAGCCCGGACGCGAAACGCAGGTGACCGCCGGTCAGCCGGGCAAGGTGACGACGACGGCCCCGCGATCCGTCGCAACGACCGTGTGCTCATACTGCACGACCGGCGCCGATGGCTCGCTATACAGCGCCCAGCCGTCATCCCCTTCCTCCGCCCATTGCCCACCCATGGACAGGAACGGCTCGACCGTCAGCACCGGCCCCTTGTTGATCCGCCGCTTGGCGTCATGGGCGCTTGTCTGCCGAAACCCGGGCCTTGCCCGCTTTAAGGTTGAAACGGCCTTGCAAGCGCGGCAAAAATGCGACTTGGGACAGTAAAACAAAGCAAACCTATGACAATCCAATCACCGAAGTCGCGATTTGTCGCGGCTGCCGCCGTCACGCTTCTTGCGCTGGCGGGGTGTTCGGGCGGCCAGTCGGACGGCCCGCGCCCCTATAATCAAAGCGATCTCAACTGCATGGAGCGGGCGATCTTCTTCGAGGCCAACCGCTCCAGCCGCGCGGGAATGATCGCGGTCGGCAGCGTCGTGATGAACCGCGTCGAATCCGATCAGTATCCCGATACGGTCTGCGGCGTCGTGGGACAGAAAGGGCAATTCGCGCCCGGTGTCCTGACCCGCCCGATGAACTCAAAAGCGCTGCCGGATGTGCGAGAGGCCGCGATCGCGGTTCTTCGCGGCGAACGGCAGCCACGGGTCGAAAATGCCATGTTCTTCCATACCAATGGATATACGTTCCCCTATGACAACATGCATTACGTCCTCGTGGCGGGCGGGAACGCCTTTTACGAAAAGCGCAAAAGCCATCTGGTGACGCAGCGCGTCCCGCCGCCCCCCATCGAGCGCGGCAGGCGCTGAGGTCATCCGGCGGGGGTCAGAAACGCGACAGCACGATCCCGCCGCCGACCATGAGCGCGGCAAGAATGCGCGGCAACGAGATCTCGCGCACCGGCAGGCCGAACGCGCCCAGCCGGTCAAGGATCAGCGCGGCGACCATCTGTCCCAGCGCAAGGGCGCAGATCGCGGTCAGCACCCCCATGCGCGGCAATGTCCAGACAATCGTCCAGACATAGAACGCGCCCAGCAGGCCACCCAGCCACAGGTGCCATTCCTGCCGTACGGCGGTGGCAAAGCCACGCCCCTCTCCGACCGCCAGCGCCGCAGCCGTCAACAGGACGAAGCCCACGCCGAAGGAAATCGCCGCCGCCACCAGCGGGCTTTGAACCGCCCGCCCAAGCGCGGCATTGATGGGCGCCTGAAGCGAGATGCAGGCACCTGCAAGGACAACCATGATGACGGGAAGGATGGGCAGTTGCATAGGCGTGTTCCTGTCTTGGGGGCAGGCGCAGCATCGCCCGGATCGCGACGGACCGAAAGCCGGAAATCGTTGAATGTGTTTCGACCCGTCAGGGCGGCGCGAAACCGCCACGACATGACAGGCGAAATAACCTGTTCACTTGCAGGTTGTGTTGACGTATCTTTGGACCGGCTTTTGCATTCCAGCCAGCCTTCCAGGCGTGACCCAAAAGGCTGCCACCGCGACGATGCAGGGCGCATCACACAGGATGCCAATAAGGGGTGGGGATATGGTTTTCCGATATCGGGGCGTCTCATTCATGCGGGTCTGGGGCGTTGCGGGAACGCTGGCGACCGCTGCCGGGGCGGCGCTGGCGCAGGATCCTCTGGCATCGAATAACGGGCTTTATCCCACGGCCGACGAATGGGACGGGCGGTTTCTGGCGGCTAATCTGGGCTATCCCACGCCCGCCTCGAACGACATCCTTCTGGCCGCCAACAGCTGGTCGCCCGCGCGCGACAGAACGCCGCTGCAACTTGATACCGCCGCCGCTTATGCCGACCGGTTGCTGGACCATCTGGCACAGACGCTGCGCCCGCTGGTCGACCAACCCGCAGAATGGGACCCGGTTGCGGCAGGCTGGTATGATCTGGTCTGGAGCGGTGACGGCACCAAAGGCCCCGACGGGATCGACCCGACCTCGGGGAGAGAGGCACTGATGAACACCTATTCCGGTCAGATCGTGCCGCCGGAAACATTTTCCGAACCTTACCAGCCAACGGTGCCGGTGCAGAACCACGCGGTGATCTATTACAACCATGTGGCTGCCGGGATGCTGGGCAGGCTGTGGTCGAATATCTATCTGCCCGATCTGAGCGAAACCGAATTTCCCACCGGCTCGATCGTGGTCAAGGTCGAGGCCGTCACCAATAACGAAGACAACTGGAACGTGGTGGCAAACAGCGGGTTTTGGCAGGTGTTTCGCCCGACGACCGAGGATCAGGCCAGCGGCAAACGCAATCTGGTGCCGCAGGTGATCCCGGCCCGGCCGTTCCAGATCGCCGTCAGGGTCAAGGACCCCGTGGCGGCGCCGGAAACGGGGTGGGTCTTTGCCATCTATGTCCATGACGCCGGGGCCGAAGGCGACACACCGTGGGATCGGTTCGTGCCGGTCGGATTGCAATGGGGCAACGACCCCGACCAAGCCCGCAACTTCCTCGAACTGACCGGGACCGAGACCCTGCAACAAAGCTGGATAAACCCCGCGGCACCTGCCTTTGCGCGCGACACTCTGGGCTGGGAAGGGCGTCTGGCCGGGCCGATGGATGTCGCCACCCGGCACAATGTCATCACGGTTTCCGGCACACGCTATACCGGCGACAACAGCCTGCCCGCCTCGTCCTGCCAAAGCTGCCACGGCGCCGCCGAATACCCGTTCACGGCCAACCTCTACCCCTCGCCCAATCGCGTCCTGCCCCGCGACGGCCAGCCTTTCCTGTTGTATGATCCGGGATCGCCCGACTGGGCGCGCTGGTTCCAGAACCGCCCCGGCACCGAGGCGATGTCGGCGAATATCGGCGGCAAGGGGCTGGATTACGATCTGGCGCTGATGAATGCGCTGTCGGTCCATGCCGAGGCCGTGGGCAACGAGGCGTTTACGCAAGGACGCCTGCATGTTCACTGAACCGATCCCACCGATTGCAAAGACCCGGAAGACAGCAGGCGGCATGACCGAGGCATGGTCGGAATATCGCCCCGTCTCGGCCCTGTTCGTCGATCTCGAGAACTCGGTCGGGCAGGTGGCGACCCTGGGCCCCGAGGCCTATGACCTGGCCTTGCAGGGCTTTCATGCGCTGGTGGATCGGCAGGTGCGCAATTACGGCGGGGAAGTCGCGCAATATATGGGGGACGGGGTGATGTGCCTGTTCCACTCTCCGCCCGCCAGAATGTCGCGGGCCGAGGCGGCGGTGGCCGCAGCACAGGAAATCGTCGCCGCGATGAAGGCGCCGGATGCGCCTTTCAGCAACGATGTCCGGATCGGGATCGCCTCGGGTCTGGCGCTGTTCAGTCAGGATGGGCAGGCGGCGGGCAAGCGGATGATCGGTAACTGCATCAATCTGGCCGCCCGGCTGCAAGCCGCCGCGCATCCCGGTGAGATCCTCGTCTGTCACGATACCAAAGACGGTGCCGAGGCCCGGTTCACCTTTACCGAGGTGACCGGGCGACCGCTCAAGGGGTTTTCGGGGCAAACGCAGCTGTGGCTGGTCGCGGCGGCGCGTCCCCAGCCGCATGAGGACCTGCCGCGCCTTGTTCCCGCGCATCTGACGGATGTTCCCCTGATCGGGCGCGAGGCCGAACTGTCGCGTCTGGAAACCGACCTGTCGGGCACCATCGCCGGTCACGGCCGCTCGATTGCCGTCGCGGGCGAGGCGGGGATGGGGAAATCCCGGCTGGTGCAGGAGTTTCTTCACGGAACGCAGGCGACAGGCTGCGCCCGCATGATCATCAGATGCAGCCGCGACGGCGCGGGCAGCGATTACCACCCGATCAAGGATTACCTGCAACGGCAGGCCGGGGTGACACCCGCAGATCGCAGCGAGACCCGCGCCGCGCGGCTGGAACGGCTGTTCGGTCAGGACTGGGGCCTGACCGGCACGCAGATTTCGGATCTGCTGCTGCTGCTGGACGCCCATCCCGACCCGCAGGCGGCGCTGAGTGACGATCCGATCATCCTGCGCGGCTGGCTGTCGCAGTTGATTATCCGGCGGATCATTCAGGCGCGCGCATCGCAACCGGCGCTGATCGTGGTGATCGAGGACGCGCATTGGCTGGACCACAGCTCTCGGGACCTGCTGGCCGATCTGCACGCGGCCCTGCCGGATCAGCCGATCCTGCTGATCTTCACCCAGCGCCTTGCCGGGGAAATCGCGACCCCCCTTCTGCCAGCCGATCAGGTTCTGCGGCTGAGACCGCTTGGCGAGGCAAGCGCGGTGCAGCTGATCCTCAGTTGTCTGGCGGACAGGCAAAAGGATGCGGGCATCGTCGAATGGGTCAGGGACAAATCGAAAGGGGTGCCGCTGTTCCTGTCCACCTTTGCCGATTTCGTGCGCAAGCAGGACAATCCCGATCCGGGCCAGCAAAAGCTGCCGATGGACCTTCTGGACCTGTGCGAGCAAAGCCTGATCAATCTGCCGCTCACCACCCGGCGCTTTGCGCAGGCGGCCGCCGTCATGGGATCAAGCTTCGATCCCGAACTGGTCGCGGCCCTGATGGGCGACAGCCCGGCGCAGATGGACAGCCATATCCAGAGGCTGGCGCAGGAAAACCTTGCCGCCCGGCGCCCGACCGGCGGCGGCATGGATTTCGCGCATGATCTGGTGCGCGAGGCGATCTATGGCAATCTCAGCCAGCAATTGCGCCGCCGGCTGCATGGCGAACTGGCCGATCTGATGCGGAAAACCTGGCCGGATGCGCCGTCGCATCTGCTGGCCCTGCATTACGGGCAGGCCGAACGCAATGCCGACGCCATCGCCCAACTGGTCAATGCCAGCGTCGCGGCGGTTCGTGTCGGCGCCCTGCGCGAAGCCCGCGATCATCTGGCGAGGGCCTTCGATTTGCTTGAACGCCTTCCAGCCGGCACCGACAGGCTGCATCAGGAACTGCTGCTGCGCAGCGTGGAAGGACCGCTGCACATGATCCTTGGCGGGCCGGGCAATCTGGCCTTCGGCACCGCCCAGCACCGCTCGATGAAGCTGATGGAGGAGTTGGGGATCACCCACGGACGGACCCATGTGCTGTATAATTCCGGGCTGCATGACTGGGCCTGCGCCCGGCTGGACGACGCAGGCCGGATCAGCCGCGACATCCTGTCGATACCGGACGGCGGCGAAGAGGCCCTGCTCAGCGGTCACACGCTGGCGGGGCTGGTGGCGTGGCACAAGGGCGATATCGCCACGGCCAGGGTGCAGATGGGCCATGCCATCGCGCTTTACCGCGCCGATGACCACGCCGCGCTGTTTCCGAAATACCTCAAGGATTTCGGGGTGTTCAGCCTGTTCTATTCGGCGCTGGCCGCGGCTATTGCGGGCGAATCGGACGTTGCCCGCAGTTTTGCCACCCGCGCCGAGGATCTCAGCGAACGGCTGGGCATCGCTCATGCCAAGGGCTTTGGCAAACTGGCGCGCTTCCTGACCGAGATGTTCTGCGGCGATCCCGACGCCGCCGCCCATCACGCGACACGGGGGCTGGAACTGGCCCGGACCCACCGCTTTCCCGAATTCGAGGCGATGGCGATCTTTACGCAGGGCTGGGCGATGACGCAAAACCCCGCGACCCATGCCGAGGGGCTGGAGCAGATGATCGCGGGCTTCCGGCACTGGTGCGATACCGAATTCATCGCATGGCAATCCCTGTTTCAGGCGATGATCGTCGAGGAACTCGTCACCGCCGGTCGCCACCCAGAGGCGACCCGGCATCTGCATCAGCTCAAGACCCGGCTGGGTTGGACGCATGAGGCGCAGTTCCAGCCTCTGGCCCTGATTGCCGAGGCCCGCCTGCTGGCAGCCGAAGGGCAATCGCCAGCCGCCCGCGACTGCGCCCGACGCGCCGTCGAACTGGCGGACAAGATGGGCATGGCGCTGTGGCTGAAACGGGCAAGGGACGCCCAGTCCGGGATCGACGGATGACGCCGCCCGACATGCGCGATATCGACCGCTTCACGCTGCTGGCCCGGCTTGAACCCGATGCGAAACAGCACGCGGCGGCGGCGCTGCGCTGGCGCAGCTATGGCGCGGGCGAGATCGTCATGGGGCCAGATGAGGACAGCGGCGACGTGTTCTTTCTCAGCACCGGCCAGATCTTCGCGGTGCACTGGACGGCGGATGGCCGCGAAATCATCTTTTCCGCCATCCCCGAAACCGGCTATTTCGGCGAATTGATGGCCATCGACGGTGTGCGGCGGTCGCTGTCGGTCTATGCCCGCACGCCCGCCAGTCTGGCCATCATGCCCGGCGGTATTTTTCGGGAGCTGATGGACAGCAGCCCGGCTTTCCGCCGCGCCGTCCTGATCGATCTGGCCCGAAAGGTCCGCGACCTGACCGAGCGGAACTGCCAGCTGACGACCTATTCGGTCATCGACCGGGTCAAGGCCTTCATCCTGCGCTTCGCGGCGGAAGCCAGCCGTCTGCAACCCGGCGCCCTGTTGCCTGAACTGCCGACGCATGCCGAAATCGCCGCCCATATCGGCGCGAACCGAGAGGCCGTGAGCCGCGCATTCTCGACGCTGAGACGGCAGAAGATCATTACCGGCAGCGGCCGGGGCCTTCAGATCAGCGACCCCGAGGCGCTGATGACGCCGTTCGGCAGCGACGAGGATCAGGCGGATTCCGGACATCCGCATCATCTCCCCGCCGCCGCCGTCCGATAAAGGACATACTCGTTAATCACCGCATCGGCCGTCGTCGCCGACCAGCCCCTCACGCCGTATCCGGCGCCAGACCCAGACGGCTCGCCTGATAGTGCAGCCGCTCATAGACCGGGCGATAGCGCGTGTTGTGCATATAGGCGCTGAGCGCCGACAGGATCAGCGTCAGGTCCTCGGCCGACAGCAAGGGCCGGAACTGTGTCTCCGCTTTCTGGTGCAGCATGGACATTCTCCCCTTGAGCAAGAGCCATTTCCCGTGGCTCGCAGGATTGAATTTATCGCCGCTGAGCTGCGGACGATGTGCGCAAGGTCACAAATCGCGAAATAATTTCACCGATCAGACAGGTTCGCGACGTCGCGGCGGCGGATCGGATCGATCACAGACGCATAATTATCCCGCCCTTTCCAGCACTTGCCGATGAACGTCGCGCGGAGATCCTTGCGCGGCGGGGAACCGAATTCTCTGTCCGATGGGTCGGGCGGTGATTTCAGCCTGCCGGTCGGGGTGAGTTTGGAATGGCGGGTCGCGGCGGCGGGCTTTATGAATTCACCAGCAATCAAGTCGTCTTTTTCGGAGATCCCCGTGCCCGGACCACGTTTCGTCGCCTTTTCCGGCTCCTGGAGCCAACCCTCCAAAACCCGCATCCTCGTGCAGGAAGCCACGACACGGGCCATCGCCCGCTTTGGCGGCAGCGGGCATGTCTTCGACATTTCCGACCTCGGCCCCGATTTCGGCACACTGCGCCAGTCGCAGCAAGGGCCGCACAACCCGCATCTGGACGCCTTTCTGGCGGCGGATGCGCTGATCGTGGCCAGCCCGGTCTACAAGGGCAGCTATACCGGCCTGTTCAAGCATTTCCTCGACCTGATCGACCCGGCAGCGCTGGCGGGCAAGCCGGTGCTGCTGGCGGCGACGGGCGGCGGGGATCGTCACGCACTGGTCATCGAACACCAGTTGCGCCCGGTCTTCGGCTTTTTCGAGGCGCATACGCTGGCGACCGGGCTTTATGCCTCGTCCACGGATTTTCAGGGCGACCGGCTGGCCTCGGATGCGGTGTCGCTGCGCCTTGACCGGGCGGTGGGGCAATTCGCCGCCCATCTTCCCCAAACCGGCACCGCGCCCCTGCGGGCGGCGGGCTGACGTCAGAGACCGTCACGGCAGCGCGCCGGTCAGGACATAGCGCAGGATCTGGACGACCTGTTCGGGATGTTCCGCGACGGCAAGGGCGGCGGCATCGACCTCTTTCAGCGCGTGCTGATGTTCGGGACCGTGCAGCACGATCAGCGATTTACCCAAAGCCGAGGCGACACCGGCGTCAAAGGCGGCATTCCATTGGCGGTATTTCTCGCCAAAGCGGACCACGACGACATCGGCCTGTTCGATGCCGCGCCGGGTGCGGATGGCGTTGATCTGCGCGCCCTTGCGGTCATGCCAGAACTTGCTGTCCTCGCGCCCCAGAATCGCGACGCCGCAATCGTCGCTGGCGTCGTGATCGGTCACCGGGCTGTCGAAGCTGATGTCCAGATCCCTTGCGCCGTTGATGATCTGGTCGCGCCAATCGGTGTGAATCTCGCCGGACAGATAGACTTTCAGCGCCATGATGCTTTTCCCTCTTGCTGTGCTGGCCCGACATCATGCGAAAATTGCCCGAAGTTGCAAATGGCCGGGGCGATCAGGTGCGGGCATAGCCCGTCGAGGCGGCGATGAGGTGGCGGGTGTAATCATCCTGCCCGGTCCCGCGCCGCAGGGCCTCCACCTCCATGATCTCGACGATGCGGCCCGCCTGCATGACCGCCAGCCGGTCGCACATATGGCCCACGACGGCCAGATCATGGCTGACCATCACATAGGTCAGCCCGTGTTCGGCGCGCAGATCGGCAAGCAGGTTCAGGATCTCGGCCTGAACGCTGACATCCAGCGCGCTGGTGGGTTCGTCCAGCAGCAGCAGCCGAGGCTCGGCCGCCAGGGCGCGGGCGATGGCGACGCGCTGGCGCTGGCCGCCCGAAAGCTGGTGCGGATAGCGGAAGCGGAAGCCACGGCCAAGACCCACATCGTCCAGCAGCCGGGTGATGCGGCGGTCGATATCGCCCATGCCCTGAAGGCGCAGCGTCTCGGACAGGACGGCATCGACGGAATGGCGCGGATGCAGGCTGGCATAGGGGTCCTGAAACACCATCTGCACGGTCTTGTAGAAGGCCCGGTCACGGCGGCGGGCGGCAACGGTCTGCCCGGCGACCTCGATCCGGCCCGACCATGTGTCGATCAGCCCGGCAATGGCGCGCAGGATGGTCGATTTGCCCGAGCCGGATTCGCCGACGAGGCCGAAGCTTTCGCCCTGGGCGACGCGGAAGGTCGCGGATTTCACCGCATCCACGCGGTCGGGTTCCTGGCCGAACCAGACATTCAGGTTTTCCACCGTCAGCATGGGCGGCACCCTGGCCGCGGGGGTTTCACACCCCCGCGCCCCCGTGGGATATTTGAACACCAAAGATGAGGCATTTTCATGGGTTCACCGGCGGTTCGGGCGTGGGGTTCCGGGTGATCGTGTCGGCGTCGCGCCAGTCCGGCTGACGTTGCAGCACCGGCAGGCGGGCGACCGGGGCATCGAGGCGCGGCAGGCTGTTCAGCAGCCCCTGCGTATAGGGATGGCGGGCCTGATGCAGGTCGCGCGCGGCCAGCGTTTCCACGACCCGGCCCGCATACATGATCAGCACCCGGTCGCAGAATTGCGCCACGAGGTTCAGGTCGTGGCTGATAAAGATCAGCCCCATGCCGCGATCGCGCACGAGGCGGTCCATGATGTTCAGGACCTCGGTGCGGACCGAGACGTCCAGTGCCGAGGTGGGTTCGTCGGCGATCAGGATCTCGGGGTCGGGGGCCAGCATCATCGCGATCATGATGCGCTGGCCCATGCCGCCCGAGACCTCGTGCGGCCAGGCTTCCATGACCCGTTCGGGGTCGCGGATCTGGACCGCCTGCAGCATTTCCAGCGCCTTGCGGCGGGCCTGGGTCCTGGCGCCCCCGGCATGGAGGCGATAGGCCTCGATGATCTGGTCGCCCACGGTCATCACCGGATTGAGGCTGAATTTCGGGTCCTGCATGACCATGCTGATCCGGCTGCCGCGGATCCTGCGCATCCGGCGTTCGGACAGGTTCAGAATCGACTGGCCGTCAAGCTGCATCCGGTCGGCGCTGACCTGACCGGGCGGGCGGACGAGGCCGAGGATGGCGCGGCCGGTCATGGATTTTCCCGAGCCGGATTCGCCGACGACGCCCAGCCTTTCGCGGCCCAGATCGAAGCTGACGCCGCGAACGGCCTCGAACAGGCCCTGCCGGGTGGGGAAGCTGACGCGCAGGTTTTCGACCGAGAGCAGGGTCATTGTCTGCTTCCCTTCGGGTCCAGCACGTCGCGCAGCCCGTCGCCCAGCAGGTTGAAGGCCATCGAGACGATGAAGATGGCGATGCCCGGCATGGCCGCCACCCACCAGAAATCGAGGATATAGGTGCGCCCGTCCGAGATCATCGCCCCCCATTCCGGCATCGGCGGCTGCGCGCCGAGGCCGAGAAAGCCCAGACCCGCCGCCGACAGGATGATCCCCGCCATGTCCAGCGCCACCCGCACGATCAGCGACGAGACGCAGAGCGGCCAGATATGCCGGATCAGCAGCCGCATCGGCCCGGCCCCTTGCAGGCGGGCGGCGGCGATGTAATCGGCATTGCGGATGGTCAGCGTCTCGGCCCGCGCCAGCCGGGCATAGGGCGGCCATGCGGTCAGCGCCAGTGCCAGCACCGCATTGCCGATACTGGCGCCAAGGGCCGCGACGAAGGCCAGCGCAAGGATCAGCTTGGGGAAGGCCAGAAAGATGTCGGTGATGCGCATCAGCACCTGATCGACCCAGCCGCCCGCGAAGCCCGCCACCGTGCCGATGAAAAGGCCGATGATCGGCGCGATCAGCGCCACGGTGCCGACGATGAACAGGGTGATGCGCGAGCCGTGGATCAGCCGCGACATGATATCGCGGCCCAGATGATCCGTGCCCAGCCAATGCGCGGCCGAGGGCGGTTGCAGCCGCCCGGCAAGGTTCTGGCTGAACGGGCTTTGCGGGGCGATCCACGGCGCCAGGATCGCCATGCCGATCAGCACGATCAGCACGATCAGCCCCAGCATCGCCAGCTTGTTGCCGCGGAATGTCAGCCAGCCCTGATAGATCGACCCCAGCCGCGCCTGCCGGCGGGTCTGCGGCGCGTCCGACAGCAGCCATTCGCGTCGGGACAGGGGGCGGGTCATCTCTGTCTGGCTCATTTCGACCTCGGGTCCAGCACGCGATACAGAAGATCGCTGAACAGGTTCAGCAGCACGAAGCAGATGCCCACGACCACGGTGCCGCCCAGCACCGCGTTCATGTCGCCCGACAGCAGCGCATTGGTGATATACTGGCCAAGGCCCGGCCAGCTGAAGATGATCTCGGTCAGCACCGAACCCTCCAGCAGCGAGCCGAAGGACAGCGCGATCACCGTGACCAGCGGGATCTGGATGTTGCGGAAGGCATGCCGCCAGATCACCGCGCGTTCCGACAGGCCCTTGACGCGGGCGGTGGTGATATATTCCGACGACAGCTGTTCCAGCATGAAGCTGCGGGTCATGCGGCTGATATAGGCAAGGCTGTAATAGCCCAGCAGGCTGGCGGGCAGGATGATATGGCTGAAGGCATCCTTGAACGCACCCCAATCGCCCGCGATCAGCGAATCGACAAGGATCAGCCCGGTGACGACCGGCACCATGCCGTCATAGATGATGCCCTGCCGCCCCGGCCCTCCGACCCAGCCGAGGATGCCGTAAAACACCAGCAGGCCCATCAGCCCCAGCCAGAAGATCGGCATGGAATAACCCACCAGCGCCACCACCCGCGCGATCTGGTCGATGATGCCGCCGCGTCGCGCCGCCGCGATCACCCCCAGCGGTACGCCGACAAAGACACCGATCAGGGTGCCAAGCGTCGCCAGTTCGAACGTGGCGGGAAAGACGCGCTTGATGTCGTTGACCACCAGCTGCCCGGTCGAGATCGAACGGCCGAAATCGCCGGTCAGCACATCGCCGATATAGCGCCAGAACTGGATGTAAAGCGGCTGGTCCAGTCCCATCGCGCGATATGCGGCCTCGTATTGCGCCTGCGAGGCGCGGTCGCCCACCACCTTCAGCACCGGGTCGATGGGCATGACGCGGCCGATGATGAAGGTGACCAGCAACAGCCCCAGCAGCGTCAGCGCCAGCGACAGAAGCGTGCCGCCGATGCTGCGGGCGCGGCGGCGACGGGCGGCGCCCCGTCCGGGGCGGCCCGGCGGGGCGGCGCCCGGCCCCAGCCCAGGATTGGTATCGGTGACGGCCAAGGCTTATTCGCCCTTCGTCACCTGACGATACATGACCGACGTCACCGCCCGGCCCGAGAACCAGTTCTGCACATTCTCGCGCAGACCGGTGGGTTCGATGCGCTGGAACATCGGCACGATCGGCGCCTCGGCCTGATATTGCTTCTGGATGTCGATATACATCTGGGCGCGGGTGTCGGCATCCTGTTCCAGCGTAGCCGCCTGCGTCGCCTCGTTCATCTCGTCGGGCACGGCATAGGCGTTGCGCCATGCCAGCAGGCCGGTCGCCGCCGCCTCGGCGCTGTTGTCGGGGTTGAAGGCGAAGGTCGCGGCATTGGTGTTCGGGTCGGAATAATCCGGGCCCCATTCGCCGATGAAGATCGGCACCGACCGCGCGCGATAGGCATCCAGCACCTGCGCGCCGGTCATCTGTTCGATATTCAGCGTCAGCCCGGCCTCGGCCATGCTGGCCTGAAGCGCCTGCGCCACGTCGGTATATTCGCGCAGGTCGCGGACCTTGGTGGTGACGGTGCTGCCGGCCAGCCCGGCTTCCTCGATCAGCGCCTTGGCCTTTTCGACATCATAGGTCCAGGGCTGATCCTCCAGCACGCCCAGATAACCCATGGGCAGGAAGGTCTGATGCGGCGCGAACATCCCCTTGAGGAAGCTGTCGGCGATCCCCTCGTAATCGACCAGATGCTTCATCGCCTCGATGACGGCGGGGTTCGACAGCACCTCGTCATTCTGGTTCAGGCCCATATAGAGGATACGCCCGCGCGGCTCGTCCTGAATCGTGACCCCCTCGACATTGCGCAGCGAATCCACATCGGTCGGCGACAGGTTCCGCGCCACGTCGATGTCGCCCTGTTCCAGCAGCAGCCTTTGCGCGCTGGATTCGGCGACGTTGCGCACGATCACGCGCTTCATCTCTGGCGCGCCCTGCCAGTAGTCGTCATAGGCGGTGAACTGCACGGCCTCGTTCGCGCGCCACGCGGCCAGCGTATAGGCGCCCGAACCCGCGGCATTGGTCGACAGCCAGGCATTGCCCAGATCCTCGCCGTCGACATGCGGCAGGACGGTTTCCTTGTCCACGATGCTGGCGATATTGGCGGTCAGGCAGTTCAGCACGAAGCTGGGCGCATAGGGCTGATCCATATGCAGCGTCAGGGTGGTGTCGTCGAAGGTGATCTTTTCCTCGACATTCTCGGGGGTAAAGCCGAACTGGGTCAGGATGAAGGCGGGGGTCAGGTTCAGCTTGACCGCGCGTTGCAGCGACCATGCGGCATCCTCGGCCCGGACCGGGTTGCCGGAATGGAACGTGACCCCCTCGCGCATCTTCAGGGTGATGGACATGCCGTCCTCGGCCACTTCCCAGCTTTCGGCAAGGCTGGGTTTGAAACCGGCATCAGGGTCCAGCGGATCGAAATCGACCAGTCGGTCATAGGTGTTCTGGTTCACGTCATTGCCCGAGAACTCGAAGCTTTGCGCGGGATCGAGGCTGATGATGTCGTCGATGGTATGCGCCACGACCAGCGTGTCGGCGGGCGTATCCGCATAGGCTGCGGGCGCGATGGCCAGCGCCGAGGCCAGAAGGATGGCGCGCGGGGTCAGAAGATGTCGCATGGTGGTTTCCCTGATGAATGGTCTGCCCCGTTGGTCCGGGGTTTCTGACATGAACCGTGACGCAAGGCGCCAAAAGGCGCAAGCCCCGCCGAAGCCAATGGCACAAAGCGGCGCATCTGCCCGCCTGCCCCCGACGATTTCAGCGTAACCCGGTTGGCAAATCCCGCCCGTCCGGCGATTGTCGGGGCGGAAAGAACGGCGACGGGAATGTTTCGATGGATTGGCTTGCCCCGGTTGATGCCTATTGCGAGCGCACCGGCCCGGAATACTGGTCCGAGCCGGTCAATGCGCTGACGAACCTTGCTTTTCTGATCGCCGCCATCATCGTCTGGGCGCGGCTGAGGGGGCCGGGCATGGCCATGGGCCGGGCGCTGGCGGCGGTGCTGTTCGTCATCGGCATCGGGTCGTGGCTGTTCCACACCCATGCGAACCGGCTGACCGGGCTGATGGATGTGCTGCCGATCCTGGGCTTCATCCTGCTCTATGTCTTTGCCGCGACCCGCGACTATTTCGGCGCGCGGCCGTGGGTGGCGGCGCTGGTCACGGCGGGCTTCATCCCCTATGCCGCCGCGACGGTGCCGGTCTTTTCGATGGTGCCGGGGCTTGGCTCTTCTGCCAGCTATGCGCCGGTGCCGCTGTTGATCCTGATCTATGCGGTGCTGCTGCGCAAACGCCTGCCGGATACGGCGTGCGGGCTGGCCATTGGCGCGGGCATCCTGATCGTATCGCTGACCTTCCGCACGCTTGACCAGTCGCTGTGCAAGGCCATGCCGCTTGGGACGCATTTCATGTGGCATATCCTCAACGCCATCATGCTGGGCTGGATGATCGAGGTCTGGCGCAGGCATCGGTCGCCTTCCCACGCGACAGCGCAGGCGCATCGTTAACCGCGAAGCTGCCGCCTGAAATAGACCGATGCACCGGCGGCATGGGCCATTTCCCGCGCCGCATCCAGAAGCGCGGGGGCCAGCGCCTCCATCTGCGCCACATCCAGCAGAATCGACGGCCCCGCCACCGAGATCGAGCCGATGGCGACCGAATCCGCCGACCGGATCGGCGCGGCAATCGCCGCCATGCCGGGAATGAAGCTGTCGATGCTGATCGCATAGCCCTTGCCGCGTGTCTCCTCCAGCCGCCGGATCAGGTCTGCCGCCGAACCCGGCGCGCCCGGCCCGGAACAGTCCTGCACAAAGCCCTGCTGCGCGACCTTCATCAGCGCGTCCTCGTCGCTCATCGTGGACAGCCATGCCAGTCCGCTGGCCGAACTGGCCAGATGCGCCGTCGCCCCCTGTTCCCGTCCGGGGTCGTAACGCAGCCCGGTCGTCGCCCCCTGCGCCACCGCGACCCAGACCAGATTGCCGCCGTCGATCACGCTGAGCCGCACAAGCTGGCGGCTTTGCGCGGCCAGCCGGTCAAGAATCGGCTGCGCGACATCGGTAATGCCGCTTTGCGCCAGAAAGGACAGCCCCAGCGCCGGCAGTTTCATGCCCAGCATATAGGCGCCCTTGGTCCCGTCCTGATGCACATAGCCGTAATCGACCAGTTGCTTCAGCATCCGATGCACACCGCTTGGCGGCAGATCAAGCTCTGACGCGACCTGCCCGACCGCCATTCCCTCGGGCTGTCTGGACAGAAGATCCAGAATCGTCAGCCCGCGTTCCAGCGAAGAACTCATCCGGTTTACCCCATACTTCAGGTCATTCTGTTCCAAAGTGGATTGATATTCCATTTTTTGCCAAAGAACAAGGTCGCTGCAAATGCATTTTAATCAGTAACTTGCGGCAAGAACGCACCGCTCATCTCACCAGCATCATAAATCGGAATACCATTCAACTATTGACTTACATCACATTTATCGCAATTCATCGCATCAGCAAAGGAGAAGACGCCCATGCAGCTTGACGGAGAGACGCGGCTTATTCCGATCCTTGGCGACCCCATCGCGCAGGTGAAATCGCCTGCCCTTCTCAGCCAAAGCCTGGCCGGGCGCGGCGTGAACGCCATCGTGCCGCCGCTGCATGTGCGTCCCGCGGATTTCGCTGCCGTGGTCGAGGGGCTGAAACGGATCGGCAATGTCGATGGGCTGGTCATCACCGTCCCCCATAAATTCGCGGCGGCCGGGATTTGCGACCGCCTGTCGGACCGGGCCGCCTTCATCGGCGCAGCCAATATCCTGCGGCGCGAGGCTGACGGCGCATGGCTGGGCGATCATTGCGACGGTCAGGGCTATGTCGCGGGCATCCGCGCGCAGGGCGGGCAGATCGAGGGCAGGACGGTCCTGCTGATCGGTGCGGGCGGCGCAGGCTCGGCCATCGCTTATGAATTTCTGGATCAGGGCGCGGCCTCGCTGGCGGTCCACGATGCCGATCAGACGCGCCGGGACGACCTGATCGCGCGGCTGACGGCGCGTTTCCCCGGTCGCGTGAGCCTTGGCAGCGCCCGGCCCGATGGCTTCGACATCATCGCCAATGCCACGCCGATGGGCATGAACCCCACCGATCCCCTGCCCGCCGATCCGGCAGGGCTGCACCCGAAGCAATTCGTCGCCGATTGCGTCACCCGCCCCGAGGTGACGCCGCTGATCGCGCAGGCACGCGCGGCGGGATGCGGGACGATGACCGGGCTTGGCATGTTCAACGGTGTCGCCGAACGGATGGTGGCGTTTTTCGCCGATTGACCGACCGCGCGCAGGAGGGCGCGCAACCACGGACTGGTTTCAACAGGAGGAGAAGGCAAGATGATACGGAAGTTCATACATGGCGCGGCGGTGCTGGCGCTGACCACGGTTCCGGCACTTTCTCAGGATTATCCCGACCGCGATATCAACGGCATCATTCAATGGGGTGTCGGCGGCGCGACCGATACAGTCAGCCGCGCGCTGAAACCCGTCGCGGACGAGGTTCTGGGCCGCAGCGTCGTGATGAACAACCGCAGCGGCGGCTCGGGCGTGATCGGGATGCGCTATGCGCAGGCACAGCGGCCGGACGGTTATACCCTGCTGTTCGGGGCGGAAAACCCGCAGATTTACAAGGTTCTGGGGCTGGCCGACGCGGATTACAGCGATTTCTATCCGGTCAACCTTCCGGCGCGCGGCGTGGTCGTGATCGCGGTGCCGATGGATGCGCCCTATCAAAGCCTTCAGGATCTGCTGGACGCGGTGCAGGCCCAGCCGGGCAAGCTGCGCATGGGCACCATGGGGCCCGGCAGCCTGTCGCATGTCGTTGAAACCATGATCTCTTCGGCGGCGGAATTCGATGTGACCGCCGTTCCCTTCGATGGCGAGGGGCCGGGCTTTACCGCCATGCTGGGCGGCGCGGTCGATTTCATCCCGACCAGCCTTTCGGTCGCGAAACCGATGCTCGAGGCGGGCCGCGCCCGCGCGCTGGCGGTGGTCGAAAGCGATGCGATCGCGCAACTGTCCGATGTGCCGCCGATCACCGACACGCTGCCGGAACTGGAACGGTTCCTGCCCTGGGGGCCGTTCTATGGCGTCTTTGTCGCCCGCGACGCCCCCGAAGAGGCCCGGGACAAGCTGGTCGAGGCCTTTGCCGCCGCCACCGACAGTCAGGACTTCCGCCGGCTGATGGAAAATCGCGGCAATCTGATGATGAACATCTCGGGCGACGAGGCCGAGGCGTTCCTGCACAACTGGCAATCGGTGTCCAGCTGGCTGCTGTTCGACGCGGGCGTGGCGCAGAAATCGCCCGAGGAATTCGGCATCCCCAAACCGTAATCACGCAACCGCCCGGCCGCGCCCGGGCCCTGAAAGGTTCCCGCAATGAATGTCGCGGCACAGATGGATGAAACGGTCGATGTGGTCGTCGTGGGCTCGGGCGCGGCCGGGCTGGCGGCGGCGATCACGGCGGCGCATCACGGTCTGTCGGTCACGGTGCTGGAAAAGCATCCGCGTTTCGGCGGCACCAGCGCATGGTCGGGCGGCTGGCTGTGGATTCCCCGCAATCCGCTGGCGCGCGAGGCCGGGATCGAGGAACCCCCCGACCTGATCCGCACCTATCTGCGTGCCGTGCTGGGCAACAACCATGACAGCGACCGGATCGAGGCGTTTCTTCAGGCCGGGCCGCTCATGGTCGGGTTCCTGCGCGATCTGGGGATGGAGTGGCGCGACGGCAATGCGGTGCCCGACATGCTGGGCGATCTGCCCGGCGCGGGCACGGGCGGGCGTTCGGTGACGGTGGCACCTTTCGACGGACGCCGTCTGGGTCGCGATCTGCACCGCCTGCGCCGTCCCAAACGCGAAACGACCTTCATGGGCATGGGCATCGCCTCGGGCGCCGATCTGGGGCATTTCCTGCAAGTCACGCGCTCGGTCGCGTCATTCTGGCATGTCTCGCGGCGTTTTCTGCGCCATCTGCTGGACAGCGCATGGCATGGGCGCGGCATGCATCTGGTCAACGGCAATGCGCTGGTGGCGCGGCTGGCCGCGATCGCCTTTGCGCAGGGGGTCGAGATCCGCACCTCGACCCCTGCATCGGGGTTGCTGCGTCAGGACGGCAGGGTCGGCGGCGTCATGCTGCCGGACGGGCGCCGGATCCACGCGCGCCGTGGGGTGGTGCTGGCGGCAGGCGGCTATCCCGCCGATCCGGCCCGGCGCAGGACCAGCTTCCCCCACGCGCCGACCGGGCAGGAACACTGGACCGCCGCGCCCCCCGAAAATACCGGCGACGGGCTGGCCCTTGGCGAATCCGTCGGGGGCCGGATCGACGCCGCGCTGCTGCATCCGGCAAGCTGGGCGCCGGTGTCGCTGGTGCCCTGTCGCAACCGCCCGCCGGGGCATTTCCCGCATCTGATCGAGCGCGCCAAGCCCGGCATCATCGCCGTCACCGCCGATGGGCGCCGCTTTGCGAATGAGGCCGATGGCTATCACCAGTTCATCGGGCGGCTGTTGCAGGTGACGCCGCAGGGGCAGCGCCCGGTCTGCTGGCTGATTGCCGATCATCGCTTTGTCCGCCGCTATGGGCTGGGTCATGCAAAGCCGGCGCCGGTGCCGCTGTGGCCATCGATCCGCTCGGGCTATCTGAAGCGCGGGCGGACATTGCGCGATCTGGCGACCGCCTGCGGCATCGACCCGGTGGGGCTGGAGGCAACGATCGCGGCCTATAACGAACATGCGCAGCATGGCCGCGACCCGGCCTTCGGGCGCGGAGAGACGCCCTATAACCGCGCGGGCGGCGATGCCGGGCATGGTCCGAACCCCTGCGTCGCACCCATCGGAGACGGCCCCTTTTACGCGGTCGAGGTGGTGCCGGGCAGTCTGGGCACCTTCGCAGGCCTTGCCGTCGATGCGCGGGCACGGGTGCTGGACGGGGCGGAAGCCCCCATCGCGGGGCTTTATGCGGTGGGCACCGACGCGGCCAGCGTGATGGGCGGCACCTATCCCGCCGGCGGCATCAATCTGGGTCCGGGGATGAGCTTCGGCTTTCTTGCCGGACGCGATCTGGCCGGCCTGCCCGCCTTGACCGGACAACACGCTGAACAGGAGATGACAGCATGACATATTACGAACTCGCCACCCTGTTTCTGCCCATGGGCACCGCGCCGCGTGCGGTCGAGGGCGTGCCCGCCTTTGCAGCCGAAGGTCAGGGACGGTTGCTGGGCATGTGGATGGTCGATATCGGGCGGCTGAACCGGATGCTGGTGCTGCGCGGTTTCGACGACGCGGGCAGCCTGCTGGCAGAACGCAAACGCACCCATGAAAGCACCAGCCCCTTCAACTGCGGCGACGTGCTGGCCGATCTGTCGCTGGACAGCTATGAGCCGTTCCCCTTCATGCCGCCGGTCGAACCCGGCCAATATGGCGGCGTGTACGAGTTCCGCACTTACCCCTTCCGCATCGGCGGCGGCTATCCCGAAACCGCCGCGAAATGGGAAACCGCCCTGCCCCGGCGCGAGGCGCATTCGAAATGCCTGATCGCGATGCGGGCGCTGGATGGCAGGCCGCGTTTCACCAATATCTGGCCCTATGCCGATATCGCCGCCCGCAGCAAGGCCCGCGCCGATTCGGTCGCCGCCGGGATCTGGCCGCCGAAAGGGGGGCCGGACTGGCTGAAATCGGATATGGAATCGACCATCGCCCTGCCCGTCGCGGGATCGCCCCTGACCTGACCGCCGCCCAACGCAAGGAGCCACCGGATATGCCGCACCCTCTGTCGCTGGCCTTTCTGACATTGCCCAACGTCCCGCCCGTGCAGATGATCGAGGCCGCGGCCGAGGCCGGTTTCGCCTCGGTCGGGCTGCGCCTGCTGCCCGCGGCGCTGTCGGGCGAGGGGCCATATCCGTTGCTGACCGATGACCGGATGCTGCGCGAAACCCGCGCCGCGCTGCGCGACACCGGCATCACCGTCGCCGATGTCGAGATCGCCCGCCTGAATGAGCGGTTCGATCCCGAAGGCTTCCGGCCCTTTCTGGAACGCGCCGCCCGGTTGCAGGCGCGTCATGTTCTGGTCGCGGGCGACGACCGCGACGAGGCGCGCCTGACCGACAGCTATGGCCGTTTCTGCGACGTTGCCGCCGAATTCGGGCTGACCGGCGATCTGGAATTCATGCCCTGGACCGCCGTGCCCGATCTGGCGAGCGCGCGCCGCATCGTCCAGACCGCCGACCGGCCCAATGCCGCGATCCTGATCGACGCGCTGCATTACGACCGCGCGCCCACCACCCTTGACGAGATCCGCGCGGTCCCCGCCTCGCAGATCAACTATGTCCAGTTCTGCGACGGCCCCCACCCCTATGATCCCAGCGATGAGGGGCTGATCGCCATTGCCCGTGGCGGGCGGCTGATGCCGGGCTGCGGCGCCATCGACCTTACGGGCCTTGCCCGCGCCATCCCCGATGACGTCGCGATCTCGGTCGAGGTGGCGGATCTGTCCAATCGGCTGTCACCGCGCGAAACGGCGCTTCGCGCAGCGCAAACCACGCGTATGATACTCAGGGCAGCCGGACGCTGTGACCGGTCGCCTGACCAATCCCGAGAGGAGTGAGTGAGATGTCCTATCGATCGATTCTTGCGGTTTATTCCGGCGAAGCCGATGGCCGGGCCAGCCTTGCGATGGCAGTCGGCCTGCAACGCGCGTGGAACCTGCATGTCACCGGGCTGGCATGGCACGGGCTGAACACCCTGCAACGCCACTGGCGCGGCGTGCTGCCGCGCGACATCGAGGACATGCTGGCCGAACGCGATGCGGATACGGTGTCCGAAATCCGCGACAGGTTCATGACCGCCCTGCGCGAACGCGGCGATCCCTCGCGCGCCGCATTTCTGGAAATCGCGGGCAATGGCAGCCTGTCGCTGGCGGAAACCGCGCGCGGCTTCGATCTGGTGGTGATGGGCCGCCGCTCGTCCGAGACCGGGTTGGAGCATTTTTCGGCCCGGCCCGACGTGGTTGCGCTGCGTTCGGGCAGGCCGGTGATGGTGACGCCGCCCAACCATCCCGAAGGCCCGCTGCCGCAACGCGTGGTGATCGGCTGGGACGGCAAGCGCAACGCGGCGCGGGCGATCCTTGACGCCCTGCCCTTCCTGATCGCCGCCGACGAGGTGCTGCTGCTCAGCATCGGCAAGGCCCCGCCCGAGCGCAAGGGCGCCGAGATCCTGAACCTGCTGAAACATCACGGCGTCAAGGCGCGGCAAGAGATCCGGGCCGAAGGCCGCGGCAATATCGGCCGGCAGATTCTGGACGCCTCGCAGGAACTGGGCGCGGGAATGCTGGTCATCGGCGCCTATGAACACAGCAAGTTCCACGAGGATCTTCTGGGCGGCGTGACCAACCTGCTGCTGGAACAGGCGCATCTGCCGGTGCTGATGTCGCACTGATCCACGCCCCATCTGCAAGGAAAGGATGACCCGCGCATGTCGCAGGCCAACAAGACAATTGTGCCCGAAGATGTCGATCTGCTGGTCATCGGGGCGGGTGCCGGGGGAATGACCACGGCACTGATCGCCGCGCTCGAGGGGCTTCGCGTCGTTCTGTGCGAAAAGACCGGGCAGGCGGGTGGGACCACCTCGACCTCGGGCGGGACGACCTGGGTGCCGGGCAATTCGCTGGGGGCCGAAATCGGCGCGCCGGACGATGCCCGCGATGCCGCCGCCTTCCTGCGCCATGTCACCGGCGACCGCGACGGCGAGGATCTGCGGCAGGCCTTTCTTGCCTCGGGCCGCGCGGCCATCGACGACCTGCAAAACCGCAGCGAGGTGAAATTCGCCGCCTCGGCGGCCCATCCCGACTATCTGGACGGGCCGGGCAGCGCATGGGGCGGGCGGGCGCTTGGCCCCCTGCCCTTCGATGGCAGGTTGCTGGGCGATGATTTCCCCCGGGTGCGCCCACCGCGCCGCGAATTCATGGGGCTGGGCGGCATGATGGTCGGCCGGGCCGAGATCGACGCGCTGCTGAACCCCTTCGGCTCGGTCGCGAACTTTCGGAATGGCACGGGCATCGTGCTGCGCTATCTGAAGGATCGGCTGCGCCATCCGCGCGGCACCCGGCTGCTGATGGGCAATGCGCTGGTCGCGCGGCTGCTGTTCAGCCTGCGCAGGCTGAACGTGCCGGTGCTGTTCGACACCAGCTTGGACCAGTTGCTGGTCGAGGATGGCCGCGTCACCGGCACCAGCCTGCGCGATCCGCAGGGCGGACGGGTGATCCGCGCCCGTCGCGGGGTGGTGCTGGCCACCGGCGGCATCGGCTGGAACGACGCGATCCGCACCCGCCTGTTCCCCGAAGCGACGCGCGGGTTGTCGCTGTCGCCCGAAACCAATACCGGCGACGGCGCGGATGCGGCGATGCGGATCGGCGCGCGCCTGACCGATGGCGGCGACAGCCCGGCGCTGTGGATGCCCTGCTCGACCTTTCGCCGCGCGGATGGGCAACTGGCGGTCTGGCCGCATATCCTGCTGGACCGGGCAAAGCCGGGGCTGCTGGCGGTCGATGCCTCGGGGCAGCGTTTCGTGAATGAAAGCGACAGCTATCACGATTTCTGCATGGGCCAGATCCGCAAAGGACGCCCGGCGATCCCGGCATGGCTGATCTGCGACGCGGCCTTCATCCGCCGCTATGGTCTGGGCATGGTGCTGCCGGGGGGGCGCGGTCTGCGGGCGATGCTGAAGGCGGGCTATCTGCTCACGGCCCCCGATCTGACCACGCTGGCCGAACGGATCGGGGTCGGGGCAGAGGCACTGACCCGGACGGTCGCGCGCTATAACCAGTTTGCCACCAGCGGAGAGGACAGCGATTTCGGGCGCGGCACCAGCGCCATGAACCGCTTCAATGGCGACGCGCAGGCGGGCGGCGCCAATCCCTGTCTGGGGCCGGTCGGGCCGGGGCCGTTTTATGCGCTGGCGGTGACACCGGCGGATCTAGCCTCCAGCGCGGGTCTGGCGGGCGACATTCACGGTCGGGTACTGGATCAGGCGGGCGCGCCGATTGCGGGGCTTTATGCGGTGGGCAACGATCTGGCCTCGATCTTTGGCGGCACCTATCCGGGGCCGGGCACCACCATCGGCCCGGCGCTGGTCTTTGGCTGGCGGGTGGCACGCCACGCCGCCGGGCTGCCGACCCCCGACCGGCTGGACTGAGTTCAGGCGGCCTTCAGCCCCAGAATGTCGCGCGCCTGTTGCCATGTGGCGACGGGGCGGTCGTATTTCCCGCACAGTTCGGCGGCGCGTTTCACCAGCGCGGCGTTCGACGGCGCCAGCCGGTCGCGGTCCAGACGGACGTTATCCTCCAGCCCGGTGCGGGCATGACCGCCCGCCGAGATCGCCCATTCGTTCAGCACGATCTGGTTCGGACCAATCCCCGCCGCGCACCACGGCGCATCCTCGCCGAACAGGCGATGAACGGTCTTGATATAGTAATCGAACACCTCGCGGTCGGCGGGCATGGCGTTCTTGACGCCCATGACGAACTGCACATAGGGGCGGTCCTTGATCTGACCCGCCCGCCACATCTGATGCGCCTTGATGATATGTGACAGATCAAAGGCCTCGATCTCGGGCTTGACCTCGTATTTCACCATTTCCGCCGCCAGCCAGTCCACCAGATCGGGCGGGTTCTCATAGACGCGGGTGGGAAAGTTGTTCGAGCCGACCGACAGCGACGCCATGTCCGGTGCCAGCGGCAACATGCCGCCGCGCGCCTGACCCGCCCCCGAACGACCGCCGGTCGAAAGCTGGACGATCATGCCCGGACAGTGCTTTTCCAGCCCCTCTTTCAGCGCCGCGAAACGCTCCGGGTCCGAGGTCGGCCTGCCCTCGTCGTCGCGCACATGGCAATGGGCGATGGAAGCCCCCGCCTCGAAGGCCTCTTGCGTGGACTCGATCTGCTCGGCGATGGTGATCGGCACCGCAGGATTGTTGTCCTTGGTCGGAAGCGAGCCGGTAATGGCCACGCAGATGATACAGGGATGGCTCATCAGATCCTCACAGGTCAAAAAGCACGGGGGCCATTAACGCCTCGCCGGCCTATACCGAACCCTCAGGCAAGACAATCAGACGGTTCATGTCAAGGCCGCAACCGCAACGGTTCAGCATTGCGGCGCGTCCCAGCTGTCGCGCGCGATCGCGGTCGCCATCTCGCGGCGGAACCGCTCGATGGTGTATTCGGCAAAGCTGGACAGGTGGCGGCCCTTGCGCGTCACGACCCATGCGGTGATCTCGGCGCGTTCGACCAGCGGGCGGCGGGTCACGCCGGGCATATAGACCTCGGCCACGGAAAACTCGTCGATCAGCGCCACGCCCAGCCCATGCCGCACAAAGCTGACCACCGTCTGCGCGAACCGGCCCCGCATCGCATAACGCAGCGTGATCCCGGCATCCCTGAACGGCTTTGCCAGCAGCGCGCCATAGGGGTCATCGGGATCGACACCGATGAAATCCTCGCCCTCCAGATCATGCACCGAAATGGCGGATTTGGCCGCCAGCGGATGATCGTCGGCGACAATGACCACCAGCCTGCCCCGCGCCAGCAATTCGTTATCCAGCGCACTGTTATCGATGGGCGAACTCATCACCACGAATTCGCCGCGATCCAGCAACAGGTAATCAACCGTTTCCTCGATCTTCAGGATGTTCAGGTCGATGAACAGATCGGGAAAGCGGTTGCGGACGCCGCGCACCACCCGGGCCGCGATGAACTGCGCGATAGAGGGCGCCGAGGCAAAGGCCAGCCCCACATCCTCGCCCTTCTGCAACGAGGCGACTGCGGTGTTCAGGTTCTCCATCTGGCGATAGACCTGATGGACCATCTCGAAGATCGTGTCGGCCTCGCTGGCCGGCACGAACAGGCCGGCCTTACGCTCGAACAGCCGGATCCCCAGCGATTCCTCGGTATGTTTCACCAGACGCGAAATCCCCGGCGCCGACACATTCAACAGCTTTGCCGCACCCTGAATCGTCCCCGCCATCATCACGGCGCGGATCACCTCGACCTGTCGCAAAGTCAGTTCCCTCATGGCACAATGGAGGCAGAGCCCCCGCCCCCCGTCAAGCCTTTGCGCGCCTTGGTCAGAAATAACTTCAGGTTACTCATATGGCTTAACATATACTTGCTGTTATGCGGTGTCAGTGCGAATCATGGGCCATGCTTCATGGGGAGGATGGAATGAAAACCTCGATCGCCACCGTCTCGATCTCGGGCAGTTTTCGCGACAAGCTGACGGCCATCGCGCAGGCCGGTTTCGACGGGATCGAGATTTTCGAACAGGATTTTCTGGCCTCGGATTTTTCCCCGCGAGAGGTGGGCTACATGGTCCGCGACCACGGGCTGGAGATCACCCTGTTCCAGCCGTTCCGCGATTTCGAGGGCCTGCCAGAGCCGCATCGCGCCCGCGCCTTCGCCCGCGCCGAACGCAAGTTCGAGCTGATGAACGAATTGGGCACCGACCTGATCCTGATCTGTTCCAGCCTGCATCCCGAAGCGATGGGCGGCATCGACCGCGCCGCCGCGGATTTTCACGAACTGGGCGGGATCGCGGCGAAACACGGCATCCGGGTCGGCTATGAGGCGCTGTGCTGGGGTCGCTATGTGAACGATCACCGCGACGCGTGGGAGATCGTGCGCCGGGCGGATCATCCGAATATCGGGCTGATCCTCGACAGTTTCCACACTTTGGCACGCCGCATCGACCCCGACACCATCCGCAGCATCCCCGGCGACCGGATTTTCTTCGTGCAACTGGCCGATGCGCCCGCCATCGACATGGACCTGCTGTATTGGTCGCGGCATTTCCGCAATATGCCGGGCGAGGGCGATCTGGACGTGACCGCCTTCACCCGCGCGGTTCTGGCCACCGGTTATGCCGGGCCGCTGAGCCTGGAAATCTTCAACGACCAGTTCCGTTCCGGCCTGCCACGGCTGGTCGCGCAGGACGGGCTGCGCAGCCTGATCGCGCTGACCGATCAGGTGCGGCGCAACGAGCCGTCCCTGAAGATCGACCTGCCGGATTTTCCTGCCCCCACCCCGGTCGAAGGGGTCGAGTTCATCGAATTCGCCTCCAGCCGCGACGACGCGCCGGTGCTTGAATCGCTGCTGGCCGCCGCCGGGTTCGAACATGCGGGCCGGCACCGCTCGAAACAGGTTTCCCTGTGGCGGCAGAACGGCGTCAACCTGCTGGTCAATACCGAAACCGAAGGCTTCGCCCACAGCGCATGGCTGACCCACGGCACCGGCGTCTCGGAACTGGGGCTGCGGGTGTCCGACGCGCAGGACAGTTTCGCCCGCGCCATCGCACTGAAAGCCGCCGCGCACGACCCCCTTGGGCAGAACGCGGCAGAACTCGACATCCCCGGCATTCGCGGCGTCGGCGGCAGCCTGATCCGCTTTCTCGATGGGAAAAACGATCTGTGGCAGGTCGATTTCGAGATCAGCGATCCGCAACCCAAAGGGGCCGGGCTGGCAAAGGTCGATCACATCGCCCAGACCATGGCCTATGAGGAAATGCTCAGCTGGTCGCTGTTCTACACCTCGATCTTTCCGGCCCGCAAGGCGCCGGTGGTCGATGTGGTTGACCCCGACGGGCTGGTGCGCAGTCAGGCCATCGACACCGGCGCCCTGCGCATCACCCTGAACGGCGCCGAGACCCGCCACACACTGGCCGGACGGTTCATCGAGGACACCTTCGGCGCCTCCACCCAGCATATCGCCTTTGCCTGCGACGATATCTTCGCCACGGCACAGGCGATGGCCGCGCGGGGCTTTCCGGTGCTGAAGATCGGGGCCAACTATTTCGACGATGTCGAGGCCCGCTTCGGCCTGCATCCCGATCTGACCGAACGTCTGCGCGCGCATAACATCATGTATGACGAGGACGGCAGCGGCAGTTTCCTGCAATTCTACAGCCAGCCTTTGCCGGGCGGCCTGTTCTTCGAGATCGTCCAGCGCAGCGGCGGCTATGGCGGCTATGGTGGCCCCAACGCGCCGTTCCGCATCGCCGCGCAAAAGCGCAATATCCTTCCCTTCGGGATGCCGCGCAGCTGAGGCGCGGCGGAATACGAAACGGGCGCCGGGATCACCCCCGGCGCCCGTTCGCTTTGCCGCCCCGACGCTTACAGCCGCGTCAGCGCCTCGCGCAGGATATCCTCGGCGATGGGCTTGCCGTGGAACAGTTCATAGGCATGCAGGCCCTGATAGAAGAACAGCTCGTATCCGCTGATGATCCGCAGCCCGGCAGCAGCGGCATCGCGCAGGAACTGCGTCTCGACCGGGGTATAGACCGCATCAAAGGCCCATTCCGCCCCCCGCACCAGATCGGCGGGGATCGGTGTGCCCTCATAGCCGACCATACCCACCGGCGTGCAGTTTATCAGCCCGGCGGCACCCGCCGTCCCGGCGGCGACATCGGTGGTGGCGCTGACCTTCAGCGCGGGGTCGGCGGCGGTCAGCGCCCGGGCCAGCGCCTCGGCTTTGGACAGATCACGCTCGACCAGCCGCAGCTCGGTCATGCCAAGCGCCAGCAACCCGAAGGCCACCGCCTTGCCGACGCCGCCCGCGCCCACCATGCAGACGATGCCGGGCGCGGCATCCCCCATGACCCGGCGATAACCCGCCATGAAGCCCGACCAGTCGGTGTTGTAACCCTGCGGCCCATCGGCGGTGAACAGCACGGTATTGCAGGCCCCCAGCGCCGCGACATGCGGATCGGGAATACTGACCAGAGACACCACCCGCTCTTTGTAGGGATAGGTGATGTTCAGCCCGCGAAAGCCCCCGGCGCGCGCAGCCTCGAAGACCTGCTCGAAATCCTGGCCCCGCTCTGGCGGGATCAGGCGTTGATAGGTGACGTCTGCGCCGGTCAGACGGCCCGCCAGCTCATGCAGGCGCGGCGATTGCGAGGCGGCGATATTGTCGCCGATCAGGCCAAGGCGCACGGTATCGTCACGGGAGGGCGCGTTCATCTCGGGGTCCTTGTCATGGGGCATGGCGGTCCACTCAGGTCTTGCGGGTCACGGCCCGGCGCAAAGCACCGAACAGCCGCGTCTGGCTGAGCATGATCACCATCACCGTCAGAAACAGCACCAGCGACAGCGGGCTGGTCAGCAGGTTGGCAAAGAAACTGCCAAGGCTTTCCTGTTCCGATATGATCGCCCGGCGCCAGTTCTCGTCGATCAGTCGCGACAGGATCACGCCCAGGATCACCGGCCCGACCTGATAGCCGTATTCCTTCATGAAGAAACCCAGCACGCCAAAGCCCAGCATCCAATAGACATCGGTGACCGAGTTGTTCAGCGCATAGGCCCCCACCACCGACAGCATCAGGATCAGCGGCAGAAGGATGCCCTTCGGGATTTCAACGATGCGGGTAAAGATCTTGATGCCGGTCAGGCCGAAGATCAGCAAAAAGATATTGGCCAGAACCAGCCCGCCGACGATGAACCAGAACATGTGCGGCTGCTCGATCATCAGCATCGGGCCGGGGTTCAGCCCGTGGATGAACAGCGCGCCGATGAAGATCGCCGTCACCGCATCGCCGGGAATGCCAAGCGTCAGCATCGGGATGAAGCAGGCGCCCACGGCGGAACTGTTGGCGGTTTCCGGCGCGACCAGACCTTCCTTGGCACCCTGACCGAAGGGCACCTCGGGCTTGCGCACGGTGCGTTTGGCATAGTCATAGGCCATCAGCGCGGCAATATCGCCGCCCACGCCCGGCAGCGCGCCGACACCCACCCCGATGGTCGAGGTCTGCAACGACAGCGGCAGGAACTTGCGGACCGAGGACCAGCGCGGCACGATCCGCGACAGGTCCTGCTTGACCGCGACCTTGTCCATGTGGCGCAGCTGGAACAGCACCTCGGACACGCCGAACATGCCGATCATCACCGCGATGAAGGAAATCCCGTTCCACAGCCCGACCATGCCGAAGGTGAAGCGTTCCTCGGCGGTCAGCGGGTCAAGACCGACCGTGCCGACCAGCATCCCGAAGGCACCGGCGACGACGCCCTTGGCCAGACTTTCCCCGGCCAGCGAGCCGACCAGAAGGATGCCCAGAATGGCCAGCAGCATGAAGTCGCGCGGCTGGAACCCCAGCGCGAAATCGGAAATCGAGGGCGCGGCCACCGCCAGCGCCAGAATGCCGACGAACCCGCCGATCACCGACATGACCGTGGACAGGCCGATGGCCTCGCCCGCCTCGCCACGCTGCGCCAGCGGATAGCCGTCCAGCGCCGTGGCGATGGATGATGGCCCGCCGGGAATGTTCAGCAGGATCGCCGTCCGCGCGCCGCCATAGACGCCGCCCACGAAGATGCCGATCATCAGGCACAGCGCGTCATTGACCTGCCACGAGAAGGTGAAGGAAATCAGGATCGACACCGCCATCGTGACCGACAGGCCGGGGATCGCGCCGATATAGATGCCCGCGAAGGTGCCCGCCGCCAGCAGAAAGACCAGCCAGGGATCGACCCACGAGATCAGGAAATATTGCAGGGCTTCCATCAGCGTGCTCCTCCGAAGAAACTGCCGATTGCGGCCATGATCTGCCGCTCGGGAATGATGCCCTCGGGCAGCACGACCTGAAAGACCAGCCGGAAGACGACATAGATCAGCACCAGCGTCAGCAGCACGATGCCAAGCGTTTTCACAATGCCGCCCCGGTACAGCAGCAACATCCCCGCCATCAGGAACAGAAACGAGGACAGCAGAAAGCCCACAGGCTCCAGCAGCAGCGCATAGACGACGATCAGTCCGGCAAAGACCAGTCCGGTCAACGTGAACACCGGCGTCCGTTCGACCCCGGACCCGGCACCGGCGCCGGCGCTGTTGCGCCGGACATTCTCGCGCACCACCAGAAGCGAGCCCAGAACCATCGCGGCCGAGGCCGCCATCGGAAAGGAACCCGGAGAGCTGAGCGCGGAAAAACCGGAAATTTCATATGATTGCCACAGCAGCGCGATGCTGACTGCAAGGGTGGCAAGGCCAAAGATATCCTCGCCGGGCCGTTTCGACCTGATCGTCTGCATTGCTAGGGTTCTCCTCCCCCGATGACTTTTGCGCAGGGCCGGGTTTCCGCCCGGCCCCGTATGTTACGGCCGCGGAATATCGAAATCCTCGGGCGAGTTCTTGGCGATGCCACCGTCATAGACCAGCCACGAGGTCACCGATTGCCAGCGGTTCAGGAAATCGACCGCCTCGTCGCCGGTGGCATTCATCAGCACGAAGCCGCGCTCGTCCATCAGTTGCTGAAAGCTGTCCTGCGCCGCCGCTTCGCCAAAGGCCGCGCGCAGCTTCTCGACCGGCTCATCGGGCGTGTCCTTGTGGACGAAGATGCCGAAGAACGGCCCCCAGGGCAGGAAACGCTCGAATTCCGGGTGATCTTCGGTGATCGCAGGCACATCGGGCAGCAATTCGTTGCGCTGGTTGTCGATCACGACGATGGGCTTGACGCGGTCGGCGCGGACATTCTCGATCGCGGCGCCCAGAACGGCGGGCAGCACATCGACGGCGCCCCCCATCAGCGCGGTCTGCGCCGGGCCGTCGCCGTCATAGGGCACGGCGGTAAGCGGCAGTTCGATCTCGCTTTCCAGCATGGCCGCGATCACCGAAGGCACACCCCCCGGCCCGGTCGAGCCCATCCGCACCTTGCCCGGATTGGCCTGAACATATTCGACCATCTCGGCGAAGGTATCGAAGGGCGCGTTCTTGTTGGCGACGATCAGCGGAACGCCGCGGGCCAGAATGTTGATCGGGGTGAAATCCCCGTAATCGATATCGCCAAGACCCATGACCTTGAAGATCTGCGGGTTCTCGGCCCCCATCAGCAGGGTATAGCCATCGGCCCGCTGCGTGGCGACATAGCGCGTCGCGATCGCCCCCACACCCCCGGTCCGGTTGGTCATGACCACGCTGCGGCCCAGCACCTCTTCGGCATGGGGCGTCACCGCGCGCATGATCACATCGGTCGAGCCCCCCGCCCCCCATTGGATGATTCCCTGCAGGTCACGCTCGGGGAATTCCGCGCTTGCCGTGCCTGCACCGATGACAACGGCGGCAGCAGCCGCCAGCAGATATGTTTTCATTGTTCCTCCCATCGGAAATATTCGAACGCCGGACAGGGCGTTGCTTTCCTTCCTCAGAAATCGCAGAGGATACGCCTTAACGTCAAATGCAAATTTCTATGAAAGATTAACCTGAAGTTATTTCAAGGTCGGCAGGTGTCGTCCGCTGCCCCCGCGCGCATCCCCCGATCCCATCGCGATTTACGCACATGTCATGTGCATCCTGCGGCATCCAATTCCGCCACAAGGCCCGCTAGATAAGGCACCACGCAGCCGTTCGGAGACAACATGCCACGCAACACGACCCACAGCTATGGAAGCATCGCCAGATCGCTGCACTGGCTGACCGCGCTGATCATTCTGGCCAATATCGTGCTGGGCCTCGTGGCGGTGCGTCTGCCGATGGAGGCGTTGCAGACCAAATTCCAGCTGTTCTCATTGCACAAGACGCTGGGGATCGCAGCCTTTGTCGTGGCGCTGCTGCGGATCGTCTGGGCGCTGACCCAGCCCCGGCCCGTGCCCGTCCATCCCGAACGCAGGCTGGAAACCTTTCTGGCGGAAAGCATGCATTGGGTCCTCTATGCCGCGCTGGTGCTGGTGCCGCTGACCGGCTGGATCGAACATGCCGCGACCGAAGGCTATGCGCCGATTCTCTGGCCGTTTGGGCAGGGCCTGCCGATGGTGCCGAAATCGCCGCAGGTGGCGGAGGTGATGGCCTCTATCCACCACATCTTTGCGTGGGTGCTGATCGGCGCGATTGTCCTGCATGTGGCCGGTGCGATGAAACATGCCGTCATCGACCGCGACGGCGTGCTGGCACGGATGCTGCGCGGCAGGCCCGCAGGCACCCCGACGGACCGGCGCCACCTGACCCCTGCCCTGACCGCGCTCGTGGTTTTCGTGGCCGGCACCGCCTTCGCCATTGTACCGCGCCCCGATGACGCGCAATCCGCCGCGCCGTTGGAGCAGGCGGCCTCGGAATGGCAGGTGACCGAGGGCGATCTGGGCTTTGCCGTCGCGCAGATGGGCAGTCAGGTGCAGGGCGGCTTTTCCGACTGGACCGCCGCCATCGCCTTCGATCCCGACACCGGGCTGGGCGAGGTCGAGGTGACCATCAACATGAATTCGGTCACTATCGGCACGGTGACCGATCAGGCCAAGGGCGCCGAGTTTTTTGATGTCGCGAACAATCCCGTGGCGGTTTTCCGCGGCGACATCCGCCCCGATGGCGACCGCTTCATCGCCGAAGGCCCGCTGTCGCTGAAAGGGCATCAGACCACGGTCACCCTGCCCTTCACGCTGGAAATCAACGACGGAATCGCCACCATGTCGGGTGAAACGACGCTGGACCGGCGCGACTGGAACATCGGCCAGGGCTATGACAACGAATCCTCGGTCGGCTTCCCGGTTTCCCTGGCGGTCCGGCTGACCGCCCACCGCTGACGGATCTGTGCAGAGACAAGCAGGGCCTGTTCGCCCATCACCAATTGTTCCCCTTCGGCAAATCGCCGATCTATCCCCCACAAAAATGGAGAATTTGATGTTCAAGACCACCGCATTTGCCGCCGCCTTTGCCCTTGCCGCTGGCGCCGCACTGGCCGAACCGCAGGAATATGCCTTCGACAGCTCGCACAGCCAGATCGTTTTCGAATACAACCACCTTGGTTTCTCGACCACGACCGGCATGTTCAGCGGCATCACCGGCAAGATCGCTTTCGACGCGGATCAACCCGCGAATTCCTCGGTCGAGGCGACCTTCCCGCTGGCCTCGCTGATGACCGGCGACGAGGGCCGCGACAAGCATTTCCTTACCGCCGATTTCTTCGGCAGCGATGCCGCCGCCCCCGAGGTGACCTTCGTATCGACCTCGATCGAGGTGACCGGCGACAACACCGCGCTGATTACCGGCGACCTGACCCTGAACGGCGTCACCAAGGAAACGGTGCTGGACACCGTGCTGAACCAGCAGGGCGATCACCCGATGGAAAACAAGCCGTGGCTGGGCTTTGACGTGACCACCACCCTGCTGCGCAGCGACTTCAATCTGGGCGCATTCGCCCCGGCGGTCTCGGACGAGGTCGAAGTGTCGATCTCGGTCGAGGCGATGGCCGAAGGCTGATCCACCGCGCCCCACCATACGAAAGCCCGCGACAGCATTGTCGCGGGCTTTTTGCTGGCAGCCGTTGAGCGGCAGAAGGTCAGGCGCGTCGTCAGATAAACGCCGCGCCCCGACTTGGGGAAGCCTTCCGCCAGTTCATGATCGCGAACGAACAGGTTGCGGATACCGAAAATCACGCTGGCCTGATCGGTGGGGCGGAAAGCCGGGCGGATCGGATCGCTGAGCCCGCGATGCAGTCGGATGCAATTCGCCACCAGCCCAAGGCTGCCGTGAATACGATTATTACTTGCGGCCAGGAACTCATTATATCTGCATTATTCTGTGATTTTGCGGCTTACTTCCACATCCAGTGTTTACCGCCCCAGCAGGCCCCGGCCCGCAACGCCACCGGGGAGGGCCCCACCCTGCCCCGGTTTCGCCGCGAAACCTATTTTTCCAGCAGCGCCCTGATTTCGGCCATCAGCGATTCCATCAGGTCGTTGCTCAGCAACGCGCCTTCAAGCCGCAGGATATGGGCATCGCCATCACGGCCACGGCGGATGGTGATGCCGCTTGTGGTGCGGATGGTCTGATCGTCGATCCAGCCATATTGCACCGGGCTGGCGGATTTCGGACGCCCGCCACGGGACGGGTCGCGCGGGGCCTTTTCATAGCCGTCCAGAACCGGCTCGATCAGCGCCCATTCTTCATCCGGCTGATCCGGGCTGCGCGCCGACAACGCCTGCCGCAACCGCGCCTCTGCCCCGCTGCGCAGCGCCGCCGACAGGCGCAACCCGCGCTTTTCGGTCAGTGCTTCGGGAAAGCGCAGCATGTCGCCCAGCTCTTCGAAGATCAGCGCGAAGGAACGCACCTTCGAGCGCTTGGCCTTGGACCCGGTCGCGAACAGCTTGTTCACCGCATCCTCGGTATTGGCAAACGCGCCCTGATTGGCGGCGATGACGGCGATGCGGCCGCGTTCGAAATGGCTCAGTTCCTCGCGGACCTCGTTCTCTTCCACCATCGAGACGAAGGCCTGATCGGCCTCGGTGCGGGGGCGGATCAGGGCGCGGATATGGCTGTATTTCTCGGCCTCGGTCAGTTCGTGCAGCGCCCGGATGGCGTGCAGGCGGCGATAGCCGGACAGCAGGCCGTAACGCGGCCCCTGCCCCTCGGCGCGGTCCAGTTCGAACACCTCGATCGGCAGACGCAACCCATGCGCCGCGATCGACTGGCGCAGTTCCATCATGTCCTCTTCGCTCATCACCATGCGGTCACGGATCATCGCGCCTTCGTCGATCTGCGAGGTCGGAAGTTCGACCATCAGCAGGCCCTGTTCTTGCGCCTGCCGCAGCCGTTCCGCGTCGGCTTCGGTTCTGGCGCGGGCCGCGCGTGCATCCGCATCGTCGGTCTGCGCCAGCGCGGCGCTGTCGGCCACCACCTGCGCGATGGGCGCAATGCCCGGACCGATCGACGGCCTGCCAGAGGTTTCGCGGCGAAACTCCTGCTCGATCCGGTCCAGATCGGCGGTGCTGGGCGTGTCGAGCCGTCTGCGCTTAGCCATGTGCCTGTTCCTCCGTCTTTCCGGCTTCTTCCAGTTGCTGGTCGCGCCACCATGTTCCCAGAATCAGTTCTTTCACTTCGGCCCATGTGCGGTCAAAGGTTTCGCGCCCCCGGACATAGGTGTCGCGGTTGAATTCGCGGTAATCGGCCTCATAGATCCCGTTCACCTGTTCGCCCGCCTGCCCGACCATCGCGGTCAGTTCCTGCCGGTAGGTGGTCATGAAATCGCCGAAATAGGCCTGAATGACATTGGCCAGATCGGTCTGCTGGGCGGCATCGAAGCGGGTGACGATGGCGCGTACCGCGTCCCATTCAAAGCGCATCTCGGGCAGCCCGTCTCGGCGGCGGGCGGCGTTTTCCCCATCCTCGACACTGGCGAAGGTCGAATAGAGCATGTCGAAGAAACGCCCCGTGGAATCGAATTCAAGGAAGGATGCCCCAAGCGGCACCAGCAGGATATCGGCAGCGGCCAGGGCGTTGATCGTCAGATAGCCCAGGGCCGGAGGAGTATCGAGAATGATGATGTCATATTCGTTAACGATGCGGTCGTTGTTAAGCGCATTGCTGAGCGCATCCCATAACGGCCATGCGCGCAGCCCCATGCGCCAGACCGGAATCTGGAATTCCGCCCAGTACAGGTTCAACTGCGCGCCCAGAAGGTCGATATTCGGCCAATGGGTCGGCTGGATCAGATCCTGCGCCGAGATCTTCAGCGCCTCGGTCAGGGTCTCATCGAAGGGCAGGGGGGGCTGACCGGCGGCCTCGCGTACCCGGTTTTCGTCCTGCATGGCCTGCGCGTAATCCTTGGCCAGCAGCGGAAAGGCGGTGGACCATTCATCCGCCACCTTGCCGCCCATGATCGAGGTCATGCTGCCCTGACTGTCCAGGTCGATCACCAGCACCTTGTAGCCGTCCAACGCCGCCGACATGGCCAGATGCGCGGCGGTCGAGGTCTTGCCGACGCCACCCTTGAAATTCGCCACGGCGATGGTCTTGGCGGGCAGTCCTTCGGGTCGCCACGGGCGGTATTCGCGCCCGGCTGCACCTTCCGCCGCGAAATGGTCGCGCAGGCGAAGGACATCTTCGAGACTGAACCATTTCGAGTTGCCCTCTCCCATGCCCTGCGGCAGGTCGGGAAACTTGCGCAGCACGCGGCGGAAATGCGCGGGCGCGACCGGGATCAGATAGCGGCAGACCTCCCATGTCGAGAAGCGGCGCAAGCGCTTGCGGCCATCGGGGGCATAGCCGCGTTCGGCCAGATCCTGACGGCCACGGGCGGCGAAGGCGGCGGCTTTCGCGAATCGGGCCGTGTCGATAGGATCGGACAGACGCGCGGCCGCCTTTGCCGGGTCGATGTTGAAATATGGGGGGAGGGGGTCCTTGCCTGCGGACATGTCGCTACCTCTGAGATGTGCTGCATTGATGCGTGTTTTGGTGAAACTATTGCACATGCAAAGGCCCGAGTGAATCGCCAAGATGGGTTTCGCTGCGAAATCCAGCCTGATTCGGCAGAAAACGACGACATAAAGCTTGTGGATAGTTTAAGGACTTTAGAATCTTTACTGTCAGATATTCGTTTTATTTCAATTGATTGAGTGATATCAGGCACCCATATACAGGGTCATTGGCACCCATCTGCGGGATAGAGGGTGCCCGATTCCGGGACCATCAGCACCGATTCGCGGGATCATGGGTTTCCCTTTGCGGGATTGCCCGGTTTGCGATGGTTTTGACCAGAAACCCCCTGATAAGCGGCCCTTGCGGTCCCGGAAACGGGTGCCTGAGATCGGGGTGGATCAGTAAGGGACCCATTTACGGGACAGGGTCGGCCACGGAAACGGCGGGTTTCAGGTGCCCATGAAATTCTTGTCGATGGGCACCTTATCAGGCATACTCATGGGCAAAACATGAGTCGGGCAGACCAATGGACGAGATTCCTCGCGACCAGTTGACGGGCGCGCTGCGCCGGGGCGCGGTCAAGAAGCATGTGGCCGCGATCCACGTTTCGGGCAAGCTGACGCTGTTGCAGCGCAAGCTGTCGAATGTGCTGCTGCTGAACGCCTATGACACGCTGATCAGCCGCACGCGCCACCAGATCGACGCGCGGACGCTGTGCCTGATGATCGGTTACAATTCGAACGATATCGAGACGCTGAAACAGTCGCTGAAGGGGCTGGCCGAGACGGTGGCGGAATGGGACATGCTGGATGAGCGGGGCCAGCAGGAATGGGGCGTGTCCAGCCTGCTGAGCTATGCCAAGCTGAAAGGCGGGGTCTGCGAATATGCCTATTCCCCGGCGCTGGCGGAAAAGCTGCATGATCCCAAGGTGTTCGCGCTGATCAACCTGAACATCCAGCGGCGGTTCACCTCGGGTCATGCGCTGGCGCTGTATGAAAACTGCTATCGCTTTGTGCGGACCGGCTCGACCGGGTGGTGGCCGCTGGATCTGTTCCGGCGACTGATGGGGGTCGATGGTTCGGCTTATTACGAGACGTTCAAGCATCTGAACGCCAAGATCATCAAGCCCGCCGTGGCCGAGGTGAACAAGACCAGCAACATCATCCTGACGCCTGAGACCAAGAAGACGGGCAGGGCGGTCACCGATATCCGCTTTCGCATCCGCGAAAACCCGCAGCTGGCGATTCTGGATATCGACGATGGCGAAGGGGTGCGGCATGGGCCGGTTTATGCGCGGCTGCGGGCTTTGGGGGTCAGCGACAGGCTGGCGCGGCAATGGCTGTCGGCGCATGGCGAAAAGCAGGTGCTGGCCAAGCTGGATTACGTGGAATCGCGGCCGAATGTGAAAAGCATGGTCGGCTATCTGACCGCCGCGCTGGAGGGGGATTTCCAGACCGTTGCCGATGGCGGCGGGGCAGGGGAGGGGCCTGCGCCCAACGGTCGGGCCGAGGTGCTGCGCCGCATCCTGGAGGCGGTCAAGGCGCGCACGCCGACGCAGCGCGATGCCGACAGGCGGCTGTTTCTGAGTCAGATTTCCGACCGCCGGATGCGCGAGGATTTCGAGAAACACGGCTGGATGTCGCCGCTGAACGCCACCCGCATCACCATCTTCTGGGAGGAGATGTCGCCCGGCCTGATGGAAGGGCTGCAAGCGGCAGAGTGATTACTTGCGGAACTCCTGCTTGGCCGATGCGGTATAAAGATAGGTCTGCATGTCGGCGAAATTCTGCGTCAGGGAGTTGACCAGATCGGCGATCTGCGTGTTGCGCAGCCGGTGGCTGGCGAACAGCGCATAAAGCGGCACCTCTCGCGAGGACCAATCGGGCAGGACCGGAACTAGCAGGCCCTGTTCGACCTCTAGCCGGGCAAAGAATTTCGGCACGAAACAGATGCCGTGATCATGGATGGCCGACAGTTTGATGACCCAGTAATCGTTGCTGAGCAGCTTGGTATGGGGATGCAGGCTGTATTCCTCATCGCCGTTGCGCAGTTCCCACAAGGTGATGTTTTCGGCATTGTGATAGGCCAGCAGATCGTGCTGGCGCAGCTGGGTCGGGTTTTCGGGCGCGCGGTGGCGGGCCAGATAGCCGGGGCTGCAATAGAGACCGAAGGTGAACCGGCCCAGCAGGCGGCCGGTCATTTCCGAGACCTGCGGCATCGGCGGTTCGCCCAGATAAAGCAGACAGTCATAGCTTTCGCGCGAACTGAGCAGCAGGTCAGAGCGCACCACCGTCAGATCCAGCCGCAGGTCGGGATTGTGGCGTGCGAAATGCAGGATCAGCGGCGCGATCAGGTTCGAGGCGAACTCCCCGGTCGAGCCGATGCGCATCGTGCCCTGCGCGTTCTTCTGGCCGGTCCGGGCGCTGTCCAGACCGCGTTCGCAGGCCCGCCGGATCGTGCGCGCATGTTCCAGAAACTCGGTCCCCGCATCCGACAGCACCAGCCGGTTGGCCGAGCGGATGAACAGCGGCGCGCCGATTTCCTCTTCCAGCCTGCGCAACTGGTGGCTGACCGTCGCCTTTGGGCGATAGAGCACCCGCGCAGCACCCGTCAGCGACCCTTCGGCGGCGATCTGCAAAAACACGGTGATGTCTTCAAGATTCATAGATGTTCAACATTCTTGAACGCATGTTTCAAAATAGCTGTCTATGCACGGTGCCGCAAGCCTTCGTAAGTTGGGGGCAATTGACGCAGCCCAGTGCAACGGAGATTGTGAATGGCCCCCGACCAGTGGAACGCGGTGGCTCTGGACAGCCAGATCCGCGCCTCATCCAGCAACCCTGTCATCGTGAACGACTATGCCGTGGCCCTGTGGCGCAGCGCCTCGGGCGAGGTGAACGCATGGGAGGATCGCTGCCCCCATCGCGGCATGCGGCTGAGCCTGGGCTTTGTCGAGGGCGATAATCTTCGCTGCATCTATCACGGCTGGGGCTATGCGCCGGACGGGCAATGCAAGGTGATCCCGGCGCATCCGGGCCTGACCCCGCCGAAAACGATCTGCGCGCAGCGTCACGCGGTGGCAAGCCGTTACGGGCTGATCTGGACCAATCTGGCGGCGGACCCGCAGGCCGCGTTGCCCGATCTGGGCGCCGATGATGGCTGGCAGGCGGTACGCAGCATTTTTCTGAACCTTGCGGTTCAGGATGCCCGCAAGGCGGTGACGGATGATCTGGCCGGGTGGGGCGGGGCGTTGACCGACGGCGATGTGGTCACGCTGGAATTGCAGGATGGTTCAACGCTGGCGGCGGCGTTCCAGCCGGTCGATGCGGGATCGACCGGGGTGCATTTCGTCGTGCGCGGCCCGGCGGCATCGGCCGAGGGGCGGCACGTTCTGGCGCGGCAGGTGGTGCAATTGCGCGACCGGATCGAAAACAACTGACAGGAAGGGAAATGCCATGACTGCGACCACCGACCCGGTTGCCCGTAACGAATGGATCGCCTGTGGCTGGCTGGGCCAGATCCAGCCGGGCGCCAGCCATGACACGATGATTCTGGGCCAGCCGATCCGCGTGACCCGCACGGGCCAGGACAGCTATCGCGTCACCGAGATCGGCGAGGACGGGTCCGAGGGGCGCGAATTGCCGGTCCAGACCCGCTTCACCTGCATCTTCACCACTCTGGGTGAACCGACGCGGCCCTTGCCCGAGATCGCCGAGTTCGACGAACCCGACCGCACCGTCGTCGGCTGCGGCAATGTCGGCGTGAATACCAGCCCCTATCGGCTGGTCGAGAACTTTCTGGACATGGCGCATTTCTCGTTCATCCATGTCGATACGCTGGGGGCGACGGACAAGACCGAGGTGCTGGCCTATCGCACCGAACATCGCAAGGACGTGGACGAGATCTGGGCGGTGGATTGCACCTTCTTCCAGCCCGCCGCGTCGAAGGCGGTGAAGGGCGGGCAGATGACGCGCTATCTCTATCGGGTGATGTCGCCGTTCAGCGTCATGCTGTACAAGAATATCAGCGAGGATTCCGACCGCAACGATGCGATCTGCGTCTTTATCCAGCCGCTGACCGAGACGCGCTGTCTGGCCTATATGCCGATGGCCATCGTGGATAACGAGAACACCGCCGCCGATATTGCCGATTTCCAGCAGTCGATCTTCTTGCAGGATCGGGTGATTCTGGAAAATCAGCGCCCGGCGCTGTTGCCGCTGGATCCGACCTATGAATTGCCGACCCGCGCGGATGCCAGCTCGATCGCGTTCCGCCGCTGGCTGAAGGCGATGGATATCCGTTTCGGCATTTACGAAAAGCAGGCTGCCTGACCCATGACGATCACGCTTCACGACTATTCGCTTTCGGGCAGTTGCTACAAGGTCCGGCTGATGCTGGGCTTTCTGGGGCTGGAATATCAGCGCCGGCAGGTGGATTTCTATCCGGGCCGTCAGCACAAGACGCCGGAATTTCTGGCGATCAACCCGCTGGGGCAATTGCCGGTGCTGGAAGATGACGGGCTGGTTCTGCGCGATGCGCAGGCCATCCTGTGCCATCTGGCGAATAAATACGACAAGGACGGCACATGGCTGCCGCGCGATCCGGCCAGCTTTGGCCCGGTGATGATGTGGCTGATGTTCGCGGGGGGTGAACTGATGGCGGCGTCAAGCGCGCGGCTGCATGATGTGATGAGCTATGATCTGGATATTGATGCCGCGCGCAGATCGGCGCGTGCGGCGTTCCGGGTGCTGGACGATCACCTGACCCATCGCGAAATCGACGGCGGCACATGGATCGTGGGCGATCATCCCACCATCGCCGATCTGGCCTGCTTTCCCTATGTCGCGTTGTCGGGTGACGGCGGCATCGGGCACGAGGAATATCCGGCGATCCGCAACTGGCTGCGCGAATTCCGCAAGCTGCCCGGTTTCCATGCCATGTCCGGCATCTCCGAGTATGTCTGATGACGGATGAGAACGAATTCGAGGTCCGCATCCGCAAGGTCCGATCCGAGACATCGGAAATCCGCAGCTTTGAATTCGAGGCGGTGAATGGCCAGCCCCTGCCGGAATTTCAGGCCGGGGCGCATATCTCGATCTCGCCCTTTCCGGGCGTGGTGCGGCAATATTCGCTGGTCAATGATCCGGCGGATCGCAGCCGTTACCTGATCGGGGTCAAGCGCGAGTTGAACGGGCGCGGCGGATCCAGCGCGATGCATACGCAACTGCACGAGGGCGGCACCGTCCGCATCACCGCCCCGCGCAACAATTTCGCCCTGCGTTCGGGCGAGGGCGGGCGCCGCCTGCTGCTGGCGGGCGGAATCGGGGTGACGCCGCTGCTGAGCATGGCGCAGGTGCTGGCCGCGCAGGGCGAGGATTTCGAGCTGCACTATTTCGCGCGCACCAACAGCGAGATCGCCTTTCGCGACCTGATCCTGGAAAGCGAATGGTCGGATCGCGTCGCCTATCACTTCGGGCTGGTGCCGCCGCTGCTGACCGAGGTGCTGCACGAGATCCTGCGCGAGGGCGGCCATTCGGTCTATCTGTGCGGGCCCAATCCGTTCATGGATATCGTGCGCCATTGCGCCGAGGCGACCGGCTGGCCCGCCGACGCGATCATTCTGGAACATTTTTCGGCAGAGGTGCCGGTTCTGACGCCGGGAGAGGGCGAATTCGTGCTGCGGTTGGCCAAAAGCGGGATCGAGCTTGTGGTGCCGTCGGACCGCACCATCATCGAGGTCATCCGCGAGGCGGGGATCGAGATCAAGACCAGTTGCGAACAGGGTGTCTGCGGCACCTGCATCACCGAAGTGATCGAGGGGGAAGTGGAACATCACGATCTTTTCCTCAGCCCGGACGAGCAGGAGGGCGGCAGGCTGATCATGCCTTGCGTATCCCGCTGCACATCCCGGCTGCTGGTGCTGAATATCTAACCGGGCAGCGGGCAGGGTGTCTGTAAGCCTCGGAGACATAACAGGGAGATAACATATGGGCATGGCCGCCACAGCCGCCTGTCACCCCGAGCCGGTCGAGGCCGGTTCGCCGCTGCTGGATCTGGGCGGCGTGACCAAGGCATTCCAGACGGTGGTTGCGAATCGCGATGTCTCGCTGGCCATCCGCCCCGGCGAAATCCATGCCGTGCTGGGGGAAAACGGCGCGGGCAAAAGCACGCTGATGAAGATGATCTATGGCGTCTTTCCCCCCGATGCGGGCGAGATGCGCTGGAATGGCGAACCCGTTGTGCTGACCAGTCCGGCGCAGGCGCGCAAGCTGGGCATCGGCATGGTTTTCCAGCATTTCTCGTTGTTTGAATCGCTGACCGTGGCGGAAAACATCTCTTTGACCGTGCCGGACAGCGTGGCCCGGCTGGCGGGACGTATCCGCGAGATCGGGCAGCGGTTTTCGCTGCCGGTGAACCCGGATTCGCTGGTTCATTCGCTGTCGGTCGGCGAACGGCAGCGGGTCGAGATCATCCGCTGCCTGTTGCAGGAGCCGCAGCTGATCATCATGGACGAGCCGACCTCGGTGCTGCCACCAAGCGGGATTCCAGCGCTGTTCGACACCATCCGCGAACTGGCCGCGCAGGGCTGCGCCGTGCTGTTCATCAGCCACAAGCTGGAGGAAATCCGCAGCCTGTGCCACAGCGCCACGGTGATGCGCGCGGGCGAGGTGGTGGCGACGGTCGATCCGCGCCGGGCCAGCGCCTTGGAACTGGCGCATCTGATGATCGGGCGGGAAATCCCGCATCCGAAACGCACCGCCCCCATGCCGGGGCGCGATCCGGTGCTGGAACTGGCGCAGCTGTCGCAGCCTTCGGACGATCCGTTCGGGGTCGGCCTGCATGATCTGGATCTGCGGCTGTATCCCGGAGAGATCGTCGGCATTGCCGGGATTTCGGGCAATGGCCAGAAGGAACTGGCGGCGCTGCTGTCGGGCGAGGCGGTGCTGGACCGCCGCCGCCGCGATCTGGTCCGGGTGCTGGGTCAGGGATGCGGCGACATGGATGCCAAGCTGCGCCGCGGGATGGGGCTGGCCTTCGTTCCCGAGGATCGCAACGGTCGCGGGTCCGTTCCCGAAATGACGCTGGCGGAAAACGCGCTGCTGACCGGCCATGCGCAGGGGATGGTGCGGCGCGGTCTGATCGAGCGGTCGCGGATGCGCGCCTTCGCCGAAACCTGCATCCGTGAAATGGGTGTGCGCTGCACCGGCCCCGAGGCCGAGGCCCGCAGCCTGTCGGGCGGCAACCTGCAAAAATTCATCATGGGCCGCGAAATCCGGCTGAAGCCGAAGGTGCTGGTGGCCGCGCAGCCGACATGGGGCGTGGATGTGGGCGCCGCCGCGCTGATCCGCCAGCAACTGATCGACCTGCGCGATTCCGGCGTCGGCATTCTGGTCATCAGCGAGGAGCTGGACGAATTGTTCGAGGTCAGCGACCGTATCCATGTGCTGTTCCGGGGCCGCCTGTCGCCCGCGCTTGGCCGGGCCGAGGCCACCGTCTCGACCATCGGCGATTACATGACCGGGGGCTTTCTGCCCCGCGATGTTACCAAGGCGAGGGTCACGGCATGATGCGGCTTCCCTGGATCGTCGAGCCGAGGATCGGCAGGACCGGCCCGCGCGCCCTGCTGGCGCCGCTGATTGCGGTGGTCACGACGGTGGTGGCGGCGGTCATCCTGATGTCGTCGCAGGGCGTCGCGCCGTCGCGTGCGATCTGGCAGCTGTATGTCGCGCCGCTGTCCAGCCTCTACAATCTCAGCGAGGTGCTGCTGAAGATGGCGCCTTTGCTGATTATCGCGCAGGGGCTGGCGATCGGCTTTCGCGCCAAGGTCTGGAATATCGGCGCCGAAGGTCAGTTGCTGCTGGGCGCGATCGGCGGCAGCCTGTTGCCGCTGTGGTTCAATGACAGCGTGAACCCGATGATGCTGCCGACCATGGCGATGTGCGGGATGCTGTTCGGCATGGGCTGGGCGGCGCTGGCGGCGTTTCTGCGCACGCGGTTCAACGCCAACGAGATTCTGGTGACGCTGATGCTGAACAGCATCGCGCTGCAACTGCTGTACTATCTGGTATCCGGGCCGCTGCGTGATCCCTATGGCTTCAACTTTCCGCAATCGGCGCTGTTTCCGCAGGTGGCGATGCTGCCGTCGCTGTTCGGGATGGGGCGGGCGAATGTCTCGATCATCGTCGCGCTGCTGGCCACCGTCGCCGCGTGGATCTTTGTCGAGCGCAGCATGACCGGCTACAAGTTGCAGGTCGGCGGCGTGGCCCCGGATGCGGCCCGCTATGCCGGGTTCCGCGAGAAACGCGCGGTCTGGCTGAGCCTGTGCATCGGCGGCGCGGCGGCGGGTCTGGCCGGCGTGTTCGAGGTGGCCGGCCCGCTGGGGCAGTTGCAGCGGGTGGTGTCGCCCGGTTACGGTTTTGCCGCCATCATCGTGGCCTTTCTGGGCGGGCTGAACGCCATCGGCATCCTGTTCGCGGCCTTCTTCATGGCGGTGATCTATGTCGGCGGTGATATGGCGCAGGCCTCGGCCGGGGTGCCCTATGCGGTGAATACCTCGCTGCAAGGGGTGCTGCTGGTCAGCTATATCGGGGCACGGCTGTTCGTCGATTACCGCGTGCGGTGGCGGCGTGACATCACGCAGCAGGGGGTGAACTGATGGGAACGACACTTGTTTTCCTGCTGTCGGGCACGCTGCTGGCCGCGACGCCGCTGTTGCTGGCCGCGATGGGAGAGCTGATCGTGGAACGCGCGGGCATCCTCAACCTGAGTATCGAGGGGATGATGGCGCTGGGGGCGGTGGTCGGTTTCGCCACGATCATGGCGACGGGCAGTCACTGGCTGGCGCTGGGGAATCAGGTCGCCACCGGCATTGCGGTCGGTATTCTGGGGCTGGGCCTGTCGGGGCTGATCGGCAAACCCTATGAGGGCATGACGGTCGCGCCGATGAAGCGGATCCCGATCCCGGTCCTGTCCGAGATCCCGATCATCGGCCCGGGCCTGTTCAACCATTCGGCTCTGGTCTATCTGGCGCCGCTGCTGGCGGTTGGGCTGTGGTGGATGCTGCGCAGCACGAGGATCGGGCTGATCATCCGCGCCGTGGGCGAATCGCCGGAATCGGCCCATGCCATCGGCTATAGCGTGCTGATGACCCGGTTTCTGGCGGTCATGGTGGGCGGCTTCATGGCCGGGCTGGCGGGCGCCTTCATCGCCACCGTCTCCGCGACGTTGTGGTCGGACGGGATGATCGCCGGGCGCGGCTGGATCGTGGTGGCGCTGGTGGTCTTTGCCACATGGCGCGTGGACCGGCTGGTCATCGGCGCCTGGCTGTTCGGGCTGGCCACGATTGCCGAATTGCTGGTGCAGGGGGCGGGTATCTCGGTGCCATCGCAACTGCTGACCAGCATTCCCTATATCGCCACGATCATTGCCATTTCGATCCTGTCGATGGATGGCCGCAAGATGCGCCTGAACGCCCCGGCCTCTTTGGGCCGCACCTATAACAGTACCGCCTGAGCAGGCATGCCAACGGCAGAAGGAACGATGCCAATGAAACGCAGACTGACAAACTGGATCGCAGCCGCCTGCATGGCGCTGCCGCTGACCGGGATCGCGGCCACGGCCGAGCCGGTCCTGATCGGCCTGATCTATCCGACGCCGGTGGCGGATGTCGGCTGGGCCAAGCAACTGGATCTGGGGCGCGAAGCCGTCGAGGAAGCATTCGGCGACCGCGTGACCACCCGCGTGGTCGAGAATATCCCCGAAGGGCCCGATGCCAGTCGCGTCGTGAACCAGCTGGTGGCCGATGGGGCGAAATTCGTCGTGCTGGGGTCGTTCGGTTACATGAATGACGGGTTGCGGCTGGCGCAGCGCAGCCCGGATGTGGATTTCATCCATGCCAGCGGTTTCCGGCAGGCCGAAAATTTCGGCACCTTTACCGCACGCAGCTATGAGGCGTTCTATCTGGCCGGGATGGCGGCGGGCATGGTCACCGAAAGCAACACCATCGGCATCGTCGCGGCATTCGCCATCCCCGAGGTGATCGCCGAGGTCAACGCCATCACGCTGGCCGCCCGCAAGGAAAACCCCGATGTCAATATCCGCATCGTCTGGGTGAACAGCTGGTTCGATCCGGCCCGCGAACAAGAAGCCGCGCGGGCGGTGATCTCGCAAGGGGCGGATGTGGTGTTCTCGTTGCATCAGGATACGCCTTCGGTGGTGAATGTGGCGCAGGCCGAAGGGGTCTATGTCGTCAATACCGGATCGGACATGAGCGCGCATGGGCCTGATGCGGTTCTGGGATCGGTCGTGCATGACTGGAGTTCCTATTTCGTCGAGGCTGTCGGTGCCTCGCTGGAGGGCAATTTCGAGGGCCATGACGAACGCGGCGGGCTGGCATCGGGTGCGGTGTCGGTGCAGGCGTGGAATGACGTGCTGACCGAGGAGCAGATGGCCCGGATCAACGAGACCGAGGCGGCGCTGATCAGCGGCGAGGCGCATGTCTTTGCCGGCCCGCTGAAGGATCAGAGCGGCACCGAGCGCGTGGCCGAGGGCGAGGCTTTGCCCGATCCCGAGATTTTCGCGATGAACTGGCTGGTGGAAGGTCTGACCGGATCGCTGCCGCAATAAGCGCCCTTGCGGGCCGTCCCGATCCGTGGGGGGCCCGCCGGGTTCGACAGCCTGAAAGGATGCACGAGTTGGACTTTGAAAGCGGCGAATTCGGGCGGGGCGGGCAAGAGCTTTGCGCGGTCGAACTGATCTATCGCGGCACCCTGGGCGAGCCTTTCGTGGCCTTCGCCATAGCCCGCGCCCGCAGGCTGAGCCTGAATGGCTGGATCAGCCCCGGGCCCGATGGCGTCAGGATCGCGGCGCAGGGGCCGCAGGCGATGGTCGATGCGTTCGAGATCGTGTGCAGCCTTGGCCCGATCGAGGCCGATGTGCGGGAATGGGGCCGCAGCGATACGCAGCCCGGCATGAACAGCGACGGGTTCGAGCGGCGTTGAGCGCAGGAGAATGACGATGGCCGCTACCCTGATCCGCAATGCGCAGATCACCGTGACCATGGATGCCGACCGCAGCGAGCCGGAAGGTGTGTCGATCCTGATCGAGAATGGCGCGATCGCCGCCATCGGTCGCGACCTGCACGCCCCGGCCGGGGCCGAGATCGTCGAGGCAACCGGGCTGATCGTCACGCCGGGGCTGATCAACACCCATCACCATCTTTACCAGACCCTGACCCGCGCCGTGCCGGGCGGGCAGGATGCGCTGCTGTTCGGCTGGCTGCGCACCCTTTATCCGATCTGGGCGCGCTATCGCCCGTCGGATTTCGTGCTGGCGGCGCAGGTCGGGCTGGCGCAACTGGCGCTGTCGGGCTGCACGATGACTTCGGATCATCAATATCTGTTTCCCAATGGCGCAAGGCTGGACGACACCATCCATGCCGCGCGCGATACCGGTCTGCGCTTTCACGCCACCCGCGGCGCGATGAGCATCGGCGAAAGCAAGGGTGGTCTGCCCCCCGATGCGCTGGTCGAGGATGAGGCGGCGATCCTGAAGGACTGCATCCGGGTCATCGACGCCTTTCACGACCCCTCGCCGCAGGCCATGACCCGCGTGGCGGTGGCGCCCTGTTCGCCCTTTTCGGTCAGCCGCGAGTTGATGCGCGATGCGGCCCTGCTGGCGCGCGACAAGGGCGTGATGCTGCATACCCATCTGGCCGAGAATGACGAGGATGTGGCCTACAGCCTGTCCAGTTTCGGCTGCCGTCCCGGTCAATATGCCGAGGATCTGGGCTGGGTGGGGCAGGATGTCTGGCACGCCCATTGCGTCAGGCTGAACGGTGACGAGATCGCCCTGTTCGCGCGCAGCCTGACCGGGGTGGCGCATTGCCCCTGTTCCAATTGCCGTCTGGGCTCGGGGATCGCGCCGGTGCGGGCGATGCGCGACGCGGGCGTGCGGGTCGGGCTGGGGGTCGATGGTTCGGCCTCGAACGACGCGGCGGACCTGATGAGCGAGGCGCGGCAGGCGATGCTGTTGCAGCGCGTGGCCAATGGCGCCGACGCGATGAGCGCGCGCGAGGCGCTGGAGATCGCCACCATCGGCGGCGCGCAGGTGCTGGGCCGGGCGGATCATCTGGGCTCGGTCGAGGTCGGCAAGCGCGCCGATCTGGCGCTGTGGGATGCGGGCACGCTGCCGATGGCGGGGGGCTGGGACCCGGTGGCCGCGCTGATTCTGTGCGGCCCGCACCGGGTCCGGCATCTGTTCGTCGAGGGCAGGCAGGTGGTCCGCGACGGCGTCCTGACCACACTGGACGGCGCGGAACTGACCCGCCAAAGCGCCGAAGCCACGGCCCGGCTGGCGGGCTGAGCCGACAGCCGTTTCATCCACCAGACAGAAGGGCAGGGCGCAAGTCCCTTTGCGCCGTGCGGATTCCGTGGCAGGGTCGGCGCAGATCCCCACAGGCCTTTCCGAGCGGACCAGACTAAAGTTGGAATGGACGTGGATTTCGGAGCCTCTACGATCTTATTATAGTTTTATAGTCTCTGGGAGGAGAACCTGATGAGAGCCGCCATGCCGATCCTGGCATTAGCCACTCTGTTCACGACAGCCGCTTTTGCTCAGGATCAAAATGTCGAGCCGGTGAACGACGATGGTGTCCGCTGGTACAATTCGGATGAGATCCCGACATACAAGATCGAAGAGGATGGCACCGTCGATTGGCCGACCTTTTCCGGCTATCGCCGCTATCACGCGGAATGCCATGTTTGCCACGGCCCCGACGGCGAGGGCTCGACCTATGCGCCCGCGCTGAAAAGGTCGGCGATGCGGATGGATTACTATGATTTCTATGGCGCGGTCGCCAGCGGCATTCAGAAGGTCGGGGCGTCGGACAACCAGGTGATGCCCGCGTTCGGCACCAATCCCAACGTGATGTGCTATCTGGACGATATCTATACCTATCTGCGTGCGCGTGGGACCGATGCGATCCCGCGTGGCCGCCCGGCACAGCGTGCCGACAAGTCCGAAGACTATACGGAAGCAGAAACCAACTGCATGGGGGGTTGATGATGCGGCCCCTTCTTCCGGCCGTGTTGCTGGCGGCTCTGGCCAGCGGGGCGGGCGCGCAGGTGGCCGATCTGGTTGACCGCTCGGCCCTGCGGGTCTGCGCCGATCCGGCCAACTCGCCGCTGTCGTCAGAGGATGGCAGCGGCTTCGAGAACCGGATCGCCGAACTGCTTGCGGCCGAGATGGGCGTGCCGGTGCAATATACATGGTTCCCGCAGGTGATCGGCTTTGTGCGGCAAACGCTGAGCGCCGGCCGATGCGATCTGGTGATCGGCTTTGCGCAGGGGGACGAGCTGGTTCTGAACACCAACCATTACTATACCTCGACCCATGTGCTGGTGGTGCGGTCCGACAGCGATCTGACCGAGGTCGATCATCTGGCCGATCCGGCGCTGAAGGGGCGACGGATCGGGGTCGTCGCCGGTGCGCCGCCCACGACCCATGTCGCGCGGCTGGGGATGATGAACGACGCCAAGCCCTATGACCTGATGACCGACCGCCGCGTAGAAAACCCGGCGGGCGACATGTTGCAGGACGTGCAGGACGGGGTGACCGATGCCGCGCTGATGTGGGGCCCGATCGCCGGGCCGCTGGTCAAGGACAACCCCGAACTGACGATGATCCCGCTGCTGAAGGAATCCGGGCCGCCGCGCGTGTTCTTTCGCATCACCATGGGCGTCCGCGCGGGCGAGGATGTCTGGAAGCGGCAGATGAACAGCATGATCCGTCGCCATCAGGACGAGATCGACGCGATTCTGCGCGATGCCGGGGTGCCGCTGGTGGACGATTACGGCAAGTCGCTGAAGCCTGAAGCAGAGGCTGCCGAACTCTGACCGCTCTGGTCGGCGTGCCTGATCCTGCCGAAATCCTCGGCCAACGCGCTGGCTCCGGGCGTGATGCGCCAGCTTGCCCGACAGGCTGGCGCAACGTCCGCATTTTTCACGAAAATTGCTATTATTATATTTTTATTACATAAAATAGCTTTGCCGCGGCGGCAGGTCGTGCATCAATCGGCATCGAGGGAGGATCAAATGCGGGAAATTCATCGACTCGCTGCGGCGAGTGTTGTTCTTTGTCTTGCTGCGGCGCTGCCAGCGCGGGCCGATGTCGAATACCGGGCCGCCGTGCTGCGGGTGGATGCGCAGGGGACCGCGCCGATTTCGCGGCTGGACCTGAAACCGGACGATCTTGGATTCGCGGGGGCCGAACTGGGCACCGCCGACAATGCCACGACCGGCGGCTTCATGGGACAAAGCTTTACCACCGAAACGGTCGCCGCCACGCCCGACACAGCCGAGGACGAACTGACCCGGCTGCTGGATGAAGGGTTTTCCTATATCGTGCTGCTGGCCGATGCGCCGATGACGGTGCAGCTGGCTGATCTGGCGGGCGAACGGGCGCTGGTCTTCAACGCCTTCGCAAGCGACGATTCGCTGCGCGGCGCGGATTGCCGGGCGAACCTGCTGCATGTCGCACCATCGGATGCGATGCTGGCCGATGCGCTGGCACAATATCTGGTCTGGAAGCGGTGGAGCGACTGGTATCTGATCGAGGGCAGCCACCCGCAGGATCAGGCGCTGGCCGACGCCTATCGCCGCGCGGCCGAGAAATTCGGCGCCCGGATCGTCGAGGAACGGGTCTATGAGGATACCGGCGGCGCAAGGCGCACCGACAGCGGTCATGTGCAGGTGCAGGCGCAGATGCCGGTCTTTACCCAGCGGGCGCGGGATCATCATGTGGTCGTCGCCGCCGACAGGGCAGGGGTCTTTGCCGACTGGCTGCCCTATCACACATGGGACGCGCGGCCGGTGTCTGGATCGGCGGGGCTGGTGCCCGAAAGCTGGCATCCCGCGCATGAGGCATGGGGCGCGACCCAGTTCCAGACCCGGTTCGAGAAGCTGGCGAACCGCCCGGCGCGGGACGAGGATTATCAGGTCTGGATGGCACTGCGCGCGATCGGAGAGGCCGCGACCCGCACTCAGGGCGGCGATTTCGCGGCGATCCGCGATTTCATCCTGTCCGAAGATTTCGACCTGGCGGCCTTCAAGGGCCAGAGCCTGAGCTTCCGCGACTGGGACGGTCAGCTGCGCCAGCCGGTGCTGCTGAGCGCGGGCAATGTCGTGGCCTCGGTCAGCCCGCAGGAAGGGTTTCTGCATCAGGTCAGCCAGCTTGACACTCTGGGCATCGACCGGAGTGAATCGGAATGCAAGCGATAAAAAATGGGGGGAACTGATGAGATTTGCTGCGATATTGGCCTGCTGCACGGCGCTGACAGCCGGGCCGGCACTGGCCGACAAGATCTTCGTATCCAATGAAAAGGGCAATTCGGTCACGGTGCTGGATGCCGACAGCCTGGAGGTGATCCACACCATCACCGGGATGCAGCGCCCGCGCGGGATCACCGCCTCGCCCGATGGCAAGGTGATCTATGTCTGCGCCTCGGACGACGATCTGGTGCGGGTTTATGACGCGGAAACCTATGAGGAACTGCCGTCGCTGCCTTCGGGGCCGGACCCGGAACTGTTCGTGCTGCACCCGTCGGGCAACCCGCTGTTCATCGCCAATGAGGACGACAATATCGTCACCGTGGTCGATGTTGAAACCCGGCAGGTGCTGGCCGAGGTTCCGGTGGGGGTCGAACCCGAAGGCATGGGTGTCAGCCCAGATGGCAAGATCGTGGTCAACACGTCCGAGACCACCAACATGGCCCATATGATCGACACCGAGACCTTCGAGATCGTGGCCAATGTGCTGGTCGATTCGCGCCCGCGCTTTGCCGAATATTCGCCCGACGGATCGCTGCTGTTCGTGACGGCCGAGATCGGCGGCACGGTCAGCGTGATCGACCCGGTCGCCAACGAGATCACCAAGAAGATCGAATTCGAGGTCGCGGGCGTGCTGCCCGAGGCGTTGCAGCCCGTGGGCCTGCGGGTGACGGCGGACGGCAGCAAGGCCTATGTCGCGCTGGGGCCTGCCAACCGGGTCGCGGTGATCGACGTGGCCAGCCTTGAGGTCACGGATTATCTGCTGGTGGGGCAACGGGTCTGGCAGCTGGGCTTTTCGCCCGATGGCAGGTTCCTTTACACGACGAACGGCAATTCCAACGACATTTCGGTCATCGACACCGAAACCGACACGGTAACCGAGTCGGTGCCCGTGGGCGAACAGCCCTGGGGTGTCGTGGCGGTGAAATCAGACTGAGGGGAGTAAATGATGAAGGCATTGATTTTCGGGGCCGCGATGCTGGCCGCAGGGGGCGCCGTGGCGCAGCCGTTCGACTATGGCTTTGCCGGGCTGATGGCCAACAAGAACCGGGAGACGCTGGCGCCGCTGACGCTGGGTTCGGGCAAACCGGTGGCCGAAGAGGAATACGAGCTGAAATCGGGCACCTATTACAAGATGAATATCGTGGCCGACGGGTCTGCCGAACTGGCGCTGTCGGGTGGCGATTTCTTCCGCGCGATATGGATAAACGAGATCGTCATCAACAAGATCGAGATCCGCCCGATGGGCGTTCACTCGCTGGAATTCGACGATGCGGGCGAGGCCGAGATCAGCTTTATCGCCATCACGCCCGGCAGCTATACGCTGTCGATCCCCGGATCGTCTGGCGAAAGCCAGCGCGCCGTGTTCAATATCCGTTAACCAAGCAGGAGGAGACCCATGAAACGCATTCTTCTGGCCGCGACGCTGGCCGCCTTTGCCGTTCCGGCATTTGCCGATGACGATCCGACCGATGAACAGATCGCCCGCATCGACGAGGTGCTGGCCGAGATGACCTGCGAGGTCGATCCCGACAATATCGAGGTCGAGGATGACGGCAGCTTCGATCTTGACGATGTGATGTGCGCCGACGGACAATATGACATCAAGCTGAATGCCGACTTCACCGAGAAGGAGCGGCGCAAGGAATGATTTCGGAACCGGGCGCGGGGGATGATCCCCCCGCGCTTGACATACAGGGCGTCAGCCATCGTTTCGGCGCGATCGAAGCCCTGCGCGACGTCAGTTTCCGCGTCGGCCCGGGCAGCTTCTGCGCCCTTCTGGGCATCAATGGCGCGGGCAAGACGACGCTGTTTTCGCTGATCACCCGGCTTTACGATTCCACATCCGGCAGGATTTCGGTGGATGGGTTCGACGCGCGCCGTCAGCCGGGCAGGGCGCTGGCGCGGCTGGGCGTGGTGTTCCAAAGCCGGGCGCTGGATGCCGATCTGACCCTGCGCCAGAACCTTGCCTATCACGCCGCCTTGCACGGGATCGGCGGGCGTGCCGCGCGCAGGCGTATCGCCGAGGTGCTGGAACTGGTCGATCTGACCGACAAGGTCACGGCCCGCGCCTCGACCCTGTCGGGCGGCCAGCAGCGCCGGGCCGAGATCGCGCGCGCCCTGCTGCACCGTCCCCGGCTGTTGCTGCTGGACGAGGCGACGGCGGGGCTGGACCTGCGGGCGCGGGCCGATGTGCTGGCGCTGACGCGACGGCTGATCTCGGAAGAAGGCGTCTCGACCCTCTGGGCCACGCATATCTTCGACGAGATCGCGCCCTCGGATCATGTCGTGCTGCTGCATCGGGGGCAGGTGCTGGCCGATACGCTGGCCGCCGATCTGGCAGGGGATGAAACCTTGAGCGAGGTTTTCCTGCGCCGGACTGGCATCACGGCGGAGGAGATGGAATGAAAGGCTGGAGCATTGCCTTTGGCGGCATCGCCCGCCGCGAATTCCTGCGCTTCATCCATCAGCGGGAACGGTTCCTGTCGGCGCTGGTGCGGCCGCTGATCTGGCTGTTCGTCTTTGCCGCCGGGTTCCGCTCGGTTCTGGGGCTGTCGATCACGCCGCCTTACCGGACCTATGTGCTGTACGAGGTCTATGTGACGCCGGGGCTGTGCGGGATGATCCTGCTGTTCGCGGGGATGCAGTCGTCGCTGTCGATGGTCTATGACCGCGAGACCGGGGCGATGCGCAGCCTGCTGGTCAGCCCCTATCCGCGCTGGTTCCTGCTGGGGTCCAAGCTGTTCGCCTCGGTGCTGGTGGCGGTGTTGCAGGTCTATGCCTTTCTGGTGATCGCGTGGTTCTGGGGCATCCGGCCACCGTGGCAGGGCTATCTGTCGGCGCTGCCCGCGCTGTTGCTGGCGGGGATGATGCTGGGATCGCTGGGGCTGCTGATCTCATCCGCGATCCGGCAGCTGGAGAATTTTGCAGGGGTGATGAATTTCGTGATCTTCCCGATGTTCTTCGCATCCTCGGCGCTGTATCCCTTGTGGCGGCTGCGTGAATCCAGCGTGCTGCTGCACGACATCAGCGCGTTCAACCCGTTCACCCATGCGGTGGAGTTGATCCGATTCGCGCTTTACAGCCGGGTCGAGCCGCTGTCCCTTGCCGTGACAGCAGGCTGTCTGCTGCTGTTCTTCGGCGTTACCGTATTCATGTATGATCCGGCCAAGGGCCTGTGGCGCGGCCGGAAAGGAGGAGGTCGATGAGGCTCACCATCCGTTGTGCCATGCTGCTGGCGGCGCTGGCCGCTGGCACCGCCCATGCGCAAGAGGGGCCGGTGCCCGATCCCGACTGGCCCTGCATCCAGCGCCGGCAACCGTCGCTGTCGGTCGGTCAGGTCTGGGGCGGCCCGCCCCCCGATGAGGCCGCCGAGGCCCATGCCGCCGACAAGGACGTGAAGGATCTGGCCCATGTGATCGCGTTGCGCCGCACGGCGATGGCGGATGCCCAGACGATGATCGCCGATTTCGCCGGAACCCATGACGAGCCCGCGCTGGTCGGGCTGTTTCTGGCCGTCTTCGAGCAGATTCAGGGTCAGCGCAACCGGGTCATGGCCGGGATCACCCGCTATGCCCATCAGCAAGAGGCGCTGGATGCCCGGATCAAGCAGCGGCGTCAGGATTTCGCCCGGCTGACCGAGGCCGAGCCGCCCGATTTCGACGCCATCGACCGGGTCGAGGAGGAAATCGACTGGTCCACCCGCATCTTTCAGGACCGCCAGCAATCGCTGACCTATGTCTGTGAAACCCCGGTGATTCTGGAGCAGCGTATCTTTGCGCTTGGCCGGGCGATCGCCTCGCATCTGCCGCGTTGAGAGGGATGCGATGACCTGCCAGCCAAGCCTGCGGATGCGCCTGTGGCTGGGGGCGGCGGTGCTGGCGCTGCTGGCGGTCACGGCGGCCGGGATCGGCGCATGGGGGTTGCAGCGGATGCAGTCCCATGCCGCCGAGGCAATGGCTGCGCAGCGCCGGATCGAGGCTTATGACGCGCTGTCGGTCAGGGTCAGCCAATGGATGTTGGGCTGGATGGCGCCGCCGGGAACGGTCTCGGGCGGGCCGAGACCGCGGCCTGACAACGCCCCGGTTCGTGATGCGCTGGATCATATCGACCGGCTGCTGGGGCAGGATGTCGAGGCCGCGACGTCCGAGGCCGAGGCGACGATCCGCGCCCGCCAAAGCCTTAATGCCGCACGGTTGCGGGCGCTGTTCCGGCAGCTTGACACCACCTTGCGCGCCAACCCGCCCGATACGCCGGCAGGGCAGGCGGCGCTGGCCTTTCACGCCGCCCAATCGCCGGGCACCGTCGTTGCTCAGGTTGAACACGAAACCCGCCGCCGCGATGTGGCGCTGGCCTCGATGGAGGCGCTGCGCCGCCCGGTTCTGCTGGCCGCCGCGATGATCGCCGCCATTGCACCGCTGGTGCTGGTGGGGCTGTATCTGGTGGTGCTGCGCCCGCTGTTCCGGCGGCTGTCGCAGGCGACGGCCTTCGCGCCCTCGATGGCGATGGGGGATCTGCCGCCCGGCGCGGCGGGGCATGACGAGCTGGGGCTGATGTTCGCCCGGCTGCGGCAGCAGGCGGCGCGGATCAGGCGCCGCCGCGACCGGCTGGAAACCATCGTGGAGGAGCGCACGGCCGAGCTGTCCGCCGCGAATGAGCGGCTGGCGCTGGTCGATCTGCGCCGTCGCCGGTTCTTTGCCGATGTCGGCCACGAATTGCGCACGCCCCTGACCGTCATCATGGGAGAGGCCGAACTGGGCGCGCGGCACCCCGATGCCGAGACCCGCGCCTCTTTCGACACCATCGGCACGCGGGCGCAGCGCCTGTTCCGGCGGATCGAGGATCTGCTGCGGATCGCCCGGTCGGAAAGCGGGCAGCTTGAACTGGCCAGCGAAAGCGTCGATCTGGCCGGGGTGGTGCAGGCGGCGCTGGCCGATCTGGCCCCGGTGCTGAAACGCGCGGGCGTCAGCGTCAGTCTGGACCTGCCGCCTGATCTGGCGGTTCAGGGCGATGCGGACTGGCTGCGGCAGGTCTTTGCCGGTCTGTTCGAGAATGCGGCGAAATATGCCGGGCGCGGGGCCAGCGTCACCGTGTCCGCGCGGGCCGGGAATGGCGAGGCCCATATCACGGTCGCGGATACCGGGCCGGGCCTGCCCGACGGCATGGGCGAGGCGATCTTTGACCGCTTTACCCGCGACGACGAATCGACGGGTTTTGGCGTGGGCCTTGCTCTTGCCCGTTGGGTCGTGGAAACCTCGGGTGGCAGCGTGCGGCTGGCGGGGTCCGGTCCGGGACTTGCGCTGGAGATGACATTGCCGCTGTGGAAGGGGGGCTGATGGCGCATATCCTTGTAGTCGAAGACGATTCCGACATCGCCTCGCTGTTGTCGCGGGGGCTGGGCGCGGCCGGGCATCGCGTGGAATGGGCGGAAACGTCGGACGCCGCCGCGCGTCTGCTGGCCCGCAAGGGATGCGACGCGGCGATCATCGACATGATGCTGGGCGATGAAAGCGGCGCGGTGCTGCTGGCGGATCTGCGTGCCAAGGGCCATCGGATGCCCGCGATCATGCTGTCGGCCCTGTCGCGGATCGAGGATCGGGCCGAGGGACTGGAGGCGGGCGCGCAGGATTATGTCGTCAAGCCGTTCCAGCTGTCCGAATTGCTGGCCCGGCTGGAGGTGCAGCTGCACCGCGCCGCCCCGCGAGAGGCGCCGATCATACTGGCAAGGCTGCATTACGACCCGCTCAACCGGATCGTGACCCGGTCTGATGCCAGTGGCTCCGACCGGCCCGTGGTGATGACCGAGCGCGAGGGTGACCTGCTGGCCTATCTGCTGGCGCGGCCCGGCCAGGTGCTGACGCGAGGGGAACTGTTCGACGCGCTGTGGGCCCAGCATGGCGGCTCGACCGAAAATGTCGTTGATGTCTATCTGGGCTATCTGCGCAGGAAACTTGGAAATTTTGAACCGTACGGCCTGACGCTGCGCACGCTGCGCCGCCGCGGTTTCGTGTTGTCGGCAGAGGATACCGAATGAAACACCTGTTTGCAGCAATGCTGTTTCTGGCCAGCCCCCATGTCGCGGCGGCGGGCGAGTTGACGGATCTGATCATGGCGCCCGGCCTTTTCGCGCAGGCGGAAGGGCAGGGCGAGATCCTGCGCTATGCCCATACCCGGCAATTGCCTGAACCCGCCGAGGGGGCCGAGCTTCCCGGTGCGGACAAGGGCATCGCGCTGCCGCGTCCGATAGGTGAGGGGCAGGTGGTGCTGTCGCGGGTGGACGATGACAGGCTGACGCTCAGCCTTGCGGATCAGGAAACGCCGGATCATGTCGTCGCCGATTTCCCCGCCAGCGGGCCGAATCCGATCCTGCTGATGTTTCTGGAGGATGTCGTCAGGACCATGACCGCGCAGACCGGGGGCAGCCCCTATTACATCCGCAACCGGATCCGCGACAGCCTTGTCGGGTCAGGGCAGGGCGAGGCGCAGGGCGAATTGATGGTGACCCGGCTGCAACCATTTCTGGACGACCCGAACCGGCAGCGGATGGGCGATTTCGCCGATCTGGCGCTGACGATCGCCTATGACCCGTCACAGCCCGCCCGGCTGGTCGAACTGGTGGCGATGACCGGAACGGGGCAGGGCGGCTATACTGAACGCATGATTCTGGAGGAGTGATGCTGAAATTTTCTCTGGCGCTGATGCTGTCGGCCACGCCGGTCGTGGCGCAACAGGCGATCAACGATTACCCGACCGAGGCGCGGGCGGAATATGTCTTTGCCTGCATGTCGGCCAATGGCCAGACCCAGGATGTGCTGCGGCGCTGTTCCTGTTCGCTGGACGAGATCGCGGCGATCCTGCCTTATGACCGCTATGTCTCGGCGGAAACGGTGCTGCGAATGCGTCTTGGTTCGGGCGAGCGTGCGGCGATGTTCCGTGGTTCGGCGACCAGCAACGCGATCACGGCCGATCTGCGCCGCGCGCAGGCCGAGGCCGAGATGCTGTGTTTCTAGGCCCGGTTATCGCGCGTCGAACAGGGCGCGCACGCGGCCATTGCCGACAAGATCGGACAGGATGCGGAAATTGTTCCGCTCCTTGCGGATGCGACCGGCGATGATGGCGGCGTCGATCCCCAGCGTTTCGGCATCCTGCAAAACCGCCTCGGGTGTGGGCGACAGGCGCGACTGGCAGTCGGCCCAGAGGGTTTCGGGCAGAAGATGGGCCATCGCGAACTGATTGGCCTGAATCTCGATGGGGTCCCGGCAGGCGCCGCCTTCGCCATCGACAAAATCGAAATGCAGGCCCCGGAACAGATGCAGAAAGACATGACCCAACTGGTGAAACAGCGTGAACCAGAAGTTATCAAGGCGATCATGGCGCAATGTCATGCCGATCACCGGATGGCCGCTGTCCGCCAGCATCGTCGCGCCGTCCAGACCCGCACCCGGCATATAATCTTCCATAACATGGATTATTCCGTTGTCAGCCAATATCCCGCTGGCGCGCTGCGGCCCGTCCGCCTGCGGGATCAGCGCAACAAGGTCCGGCAACCAACTGGAGCTCATTGAAAAATCTGCGACCTGCCCGCTGGATGCAATCGGTTTGGCAAGGTCGAGGATACGCGCCTGCCACGCCAGCAGCCCATATTCATCCGGCAGGCTGGCCGTGCACAGTTTCTTGCGGTGATCGGCTGTCGCGAAACCCGCGCCCGCGGCCTGCATGAAATAAGCGCGCGCGCATTCGACCGGATCGGCGCCTTGGGGCAGCGGGAACCAGCGCCGCCTTGCCATTTCCTCGACCGGAAGCGACTGCCAGATCAGCTCGTCAAGACTGTTCCAGCAATAGACCGCGCTGTGCAGCCCCGCCCCGCGCTCAAAGCAGATTGAGGCGTCCACATTCAGGATTCCGCAAATCTCGGTCACGCGGGCCAGCGGCACGCCGCGATAGCCGGTATCCTCGTATTGCTTGACCAGATGGGGTTTGATGGCCAGCGCGGCGGCCAGATCGGCCTGGCTCATCCCCGCCGCGATCCGGGCCTGAACCAGCACCGAGGGCAAGGATTCCAGTGAGAATGACCGCAGCGTTACCTGACCGGAGCTGAGCAGATCGTAAAAGGAAATATCCGCTTCCAGCCGGGTGATGACGTGCTTCAGTCCCTCGATCTCGATATTCCCGACCCGGTCCTTGCCCGGTGGCCCGGCTTCGGTTTTCGACAGCGCGCCCTTCAGTTTCTCCAACTCGTCTATCGAGGTGCCATATTGCCTTTTGCTGTAGATCATGGCGCCTCCTGACTATCGAAGCGGCGGGTTCTGGGAACCCTGCCCGAATGGTTGCTGGGGGTCTTGCGGGCATGCGGGGCCGGATGGGATCCGGCCGTGACGCCGATCCCCGGATGTGCCCGATGCCGCCCCGAAGGGCGGCATCCGTTGATGTGAAAGTCTTTGCGGCCGTGCCTCAGTTCGGAACGGTGAACACGGTCAGCTGGCCGCCAAGCGCGGTGTAATCCGACAGCGCGGCATAGCCGCCCACGGCACCCAGACCGTCATTGGCATTGGTCAGACCGGCCGCAAGACCGATACCTGCCCAGCCGCCGATCCCCGACAGCACGCCGACATATTGCTGGCCGTCATGCTCGTAGGTGAAGACGTTGCCGATCACGCCCGAGGGGGTCTTGAAGCGATAAAGCTCTTCCCCGGATTCCGAGTCGACCGCCTTCAGATAGCCTTCCAGCGTGCCATAGAACACCACGTCGCCAGCGGTGGCCAGCGCACCGGACCAGACCGAGAACTGTTCGGGCAGCGACCATTTGATCTCACCCGAGACGGCGTCCCATGCGATGAAGTTGCCCATGCCGCCATGGCTGTCCGGCGCGGGGAACATCGACAGCGTCGCGCCGACATAGGGCTGACCGGCGGCATAGCTGACGCGGAACGGCTCGTAATCCATGCAGACGTGGTTGGTCGGCACATAGAACAGGCCGGTTTTCGGCGAATAGGAGGCAGGCTGCTGGTCCTTGGTCCCCAGCGCGGCCGGGCAGATGCCGGTCGTGTTCACGTCCTCGCCATTCTGTTCGGTCGAGTATTCAGCGACCACTTGCGGACGGCCATACTGGTCCGATTCGGGGTCCATCTCGACATGGGTCGCCCAGTTGACCACCGGGTCGTATTTTTCCGCCACCAGCAGCTCGCCGGTTTCGCGGTCCATCGTATAGGCAAAGCCGCCACGGTCGAAGTTGACCAGCAGTTTGCGCATCTCGCCGTCGATTTCCTTGTCGACGAGGATGTTCTCGTTCACGCCGTCATAGTCCCATTCGTCATGCGGCGTCTTCTGATAGAACCACTTGGCCATCCCCGTATCCGGGTCGCGGGCCATGATCGTCATCGACCATTTGTTGTCGCCCGGCCGCTGGCTGGGGTTCCAGGTCGAGGGGTTGCCGGTGCCGTAATAGATCAGGTTCAGCTCGGGGTCATAGGTGGTCCAGCCCCAGGTGGTGCCGCCGCCGATCTGCCATTGATCGCCCTCCCACGAATTGAGCGAGCTGTCGGCGCCGATGGGCGTGCCCAGATGGGTGGTGGTTTCGGGATCGACCAGCATTTCCTCGTCCGGGCCGGTCGAATAGGCGCGCCAGGCCTGGCTGCCATCGGCGATGTTATAGGCGGTCAGATGCCCGCGCACGCCGTATTCCCCGCCCGAGATGCCGACCAGCACCTTGTCCTTGACCACCAGCGGCGTCGCCGTGGCGGTTTCGCCCTTGGTCGGATCGCCGTTCACCGTGGACCATTTCACGTCGCCGGTCGTGGCATCCAGCGCCACCAGCGTCGTGTCGGCCTGGCTGAGGAAGATCGTGCCATCCGCATAGGCCAGACCACGGTTGACCGTGTCGCAGCACATCACCCCGATCACGTCGGGATTCTGTTCGGGATGATAGCGCCACAGGATCTTGCCGTCCTCGTTCAGGTCCAGCGCATAGACCATGTTGGGGAAAGGCGTGTGAACATACATCACGTCGCCGATCACCAGCGGAGAGCCCTCATGCCCGCGCAGAACGCCGGTCGAGAACGTCCATGCGACCTGCAGGTCGCCGACATTGTCCTTGTTGATGGCATCCAGTTCGGAATAGCTCGTGCCGGCATAGTTGCTCAGCTGCATGGTCCACTGTTTCGGGTCGTCCTGACCGGCCGTGACCGAGTCATTGGCCAAGGCAGGTGCCGCCACTGAAACCAGAAGTCCGGCCAAAAGGCCAAGCGTCGTATTCTTCATCGTCATCCTCCCTGACAATCGATCCGTCCAAGTTCCGATGCCCGGCCGATTGATGCTGATCCCCGCAAGACCCTTGGCGGGTCCCCCATTTCTTCGCATCCTGGCGCAAGCCCGTCTCTTATTCAACTCTTATAAAGAAGCGCAGACCGCGCGCTTGTCAACGAAACCTTCCGCCGTCGCCACGAAAGTATGACCTTGGGGCAATGAAAAACCGCGCCTTCTTGCGAAGACGCGGCGGGGTCGGGCGATGGGATGCGGTTTATTCCGCCGCAGCCTCACCGGCGCTGGGGCTGACGCTGGTCAGATAGGCGATCAGGTCGGCGCGCTCCTCGGGTTTTTTCACGCCGGGAAAGGCCATCTTGGTGCCCGGAACCATGCCCTTGGGGTCTTCGAGGAACTTGTCCAGTTCTTCGGGCGACCAGACATGGCCTTCTTCCCCCAGCGCGGCCATCGGGTCCGAATAGGCAAAGCCTTCGGCCTCGGCGGTGGGCCGGTTCACGATGTCGAACAGGTTCGGGCCGATCCGCGACGGGCCATCCTCGGTCGCGGTATGGCAGGCGGCGCATTTGCGGAAAGCCTTTTCGCCATTGGCAGCGTCGCCATCGGCAAAGACGGGTGAAGCAAAGGCGGCCATCAGGGCTGCGGCGATGATTCCTTGCTGAATGCTGGGCATGTCGTTCCTCCTCTTGGTATTGTCTGTTTGTCAGATGTTCACGGGGTGCGGCGGCGGACCGGTCGCTGCGATGAAACACGCAAAGGACCGACGCGGCGCATGGCGCGGGCGCGGTCGCCCTGTCCTTTCCATTGCCGGGGGGATCGTCGCGTTCCACACGGTCAGGACCCGGCATTGCCCGACGCGAACATTTCCTCGGGCAGAGTCTGACCCATGCCGGACCACCCGGCAATTCGGCCAAATGGCGTAGATGGCGGGTTTCCCACGCGGTTGCGGTTGTGATTCGGCCAAGCCGCGCAACCGATATGCGGCAAGCCCTTGGGCGTATGACCGAATCATTCCCGCCTCCGGTTGTCAGGAGCATAGATCGCGCGCTCCAGCGCGGCCAGCCGGTCGCGCGACAGGCCGATCCGTTCACCCAGGCGCCGCGCGGTCAGCAGATCGCCGCGACGGCGGGCGCGCAGATAGGCGAACCAAGCAGGAACCGAAAACCGCCCGCTGATTCGCCGCCAGCCCGCAGCCGTCATCTCGGGCGCCAGCCGGAACGCGGCCAGCCCCAGCCCCAGTGCCAGACCCAGTCCCATACTGCCCGCCAGCGCCGTCAGTTGCGCCCCGCCCAGCCGCCCGGTCGGGGCCTGCCCGGTATAGAAGCTGGCATAGCCGATGGTCAGCGCCGGGATTTCCACCACCTGCAACCGGTGCTGGCCGGTGTCGAACCACGGGATCTTGACCGGTTCCAGCACCCCCGGCTCGCCCGTATGAGGGCGGAACTGCCATGTCCAGACGGCTTCGGCGACGGGGCCCTCGTCGGTCAGGATCAGGTTGCGCTCGACCGGCGGGGCGAAGGTGATCAGCCAGTTTTCCGACACCACCGGACGCGGCGGCAGATGCTCGGGCAAGGCCCCCAGCGCCCGCAGAGTCACCCGCCGCGTCACCACCTGCCCGTCGGTCAGCCTTGCGGGATCGGTTGACAGATCCTCGGTCAGCTCCAGCCTGCGGGCGGTGAAATGCCAGCCCTTCTGCGTGGGATATTCACCCACCGACAGGGACAGAGGCCGGGCCTGAACCACCACATCGCGGCGCTGGCTTTGCTTGTCGATCACTGTCAGGTGGTGTCGCACGGGGCCGAATTGCAGCGGACCCGCGCGTTTGGGCCAGATCGCCAGATGCCGCTCCATCACGATGCGCAGGGCGCCGTCGATGCGCTCCTCGCGCCAGTCGTCGGCGCGGGTCTGGATCCAGTCGAAGGCGTCGCTCGGGTCGATTTCCAGCTTTTCATTGGCGATCTTGCGGTCATAGACGGCGCGGATGGTGACCGCCACCATCTCGCCCACCACCGGACGGGAGGCGGTGGAATCGGCCAGAATGGTCAGGCGCAGATCGCCCTCGGCATGCAGCGGCATCGCCGACAGCAGCAGGATCAGCATCGCCAGCAGCCGCATCACCATGGGTCACCCACCTCGGGCGCGGTCAGGCCCATCGACAGGCGGCGGTTCTGTTCGGCCTCCAGCCGCAGTCGCAGGAACTCTCCGGGGTCGTCGGGCAGCGTCGCCAGCCATTCCGCATCGGCGACGCGGCGGCCTTCGTCCAGAGGGCGGCCAAGGCGCTTGATCTCATCCACCGGCGATCCGCCCGGCGTGGCAATGACGGTGGCGGCGATGCGGCCCGCCGCGTTCGCCTCGCCCCGGTTCGGCGGGATCAGCGCGTTCACGGCATTGCGGTTTTCCCGCGCCTGACTGTCGGCGGGATTGCCGAACAGCACCGCGTCGAAATAGGCCCGCGACAACGGGTAATCCCCCGTCGCCGCCAGCGACAACCCGCGATTATAGGTCGAGCCCCGCCCTGCCCTGCGAAACGCATCATCCGCGCCCTTGTAATCGCCCGCCTGATACAGCGCCACGCCCTGAACGGCGGGGTCGGCCCGCAGCAGTGGCGCGGCCAGTTGCGGCAGCCCCGCCGCCAGCGCCAGCTTGGCCACCGGCGCGGCCCCGGCAAAAGCCAGCGCGATGATGCCTGCAACTGCCAGTGCCAGCGCGATCCTCATCCCCGCCTCCGGAACAGGGGGAGCATCGCCAGCATCGCGAGGGGCAGAAGGAAGGGGCCGAAATCGCGGAAACCCTGTCCGGCGATGTCTTCGCGCGCAAGGCGGATTGTGCGGCTGGCGGCGATGCGGTCCATCAGCGCGGAGGCCTCGTCCATCGCAAAGGCGTCACCGCCGCCCGCGCGGGCCAGCTGTGCCAGCGCGTCGGGGTTGGGGGGTGGCGCGCCTTCTGCGGCGTGCGGCAGGGTCAGCGCCCAGACCCGTGCGCCGTCGGTCGCCAGTCGCGCGGCTTCCTCGACGGCGCGCGGGCCGGTGCCGCCGCCATCGGAGATCAGCACCAGATCGGCGCCGCCGATGCCGGGACCGTTGCGCCCGCCGAACAGGTCGCGCGCCATCGACAGCGCGATATCGGGACGGCTGCCCGCCACCGGCATGGTGTCGCGGGCCAGAACCGCGATCAGCCCCGACAGGTTGTCCGCGTCCGAGGTCGGCGCCGAGGCCAGATAGGCATCGGCGGCATAGACCATCATCCCCACCGGCCGCCCGTTCGCCAGTTGCAGCAGCGTCGCCGCCGACGCCTGCGCATCGGCCAGCGCACGCGGATCCGCGACGACCGAGGGCGACAGATCCAGCGCCAGCACCAGCGGGTCCAGCGCGCGATATTCCACCGCGCCCTGCCGCGGCATCGCCGGTCCCGACAGCGCCAGCGCCAGCAGCGCCGCCGCCGCAAAGGGCAACACGACCGCCGGATCGCGGCGACCATCGGACAGCAGTCCAAGGCGGCGCAGCGCGGGCATCAGCGCGGGCTCGATCACCCCGGCCCATGCGCCCGCCAGCCGCCGCCGGCGCATCCAGATCGCCGCCAGCAGGGTCAGCGGCAGCACCAGCAGCCACCACGGGCGCAGCAGGATCAGGGCCGGAAGACCGCTCATTCCCGCGCCCCCAGTCCGGCGATCATGGTCAGGATCAGCGCCACGGATGCGGGCCAGATCCACAGTGGTTGCGGTTGCGCCACCGGCGGGCGGGCCGAGGGGTTCGGCTCCAGCCGGTCCAGTTCCTCGGCCATCTGCCGCAGATCGGCCATGCTGCGGACGCGGAAGGTCCGTCCGTCCGCCGCCTCGGCGATGGCGCGCAGGGTGGTCAGGTCCACGGCGTCGCGGGCAGCGGGGCGGGTTTCCAGATCTTCGGGGCCAAGCGCGACGGTATGGATACGCACGCCGCGTTCCGCCGCCAGTGCCGCCACCTCCGTCGCATCCAGCCGGGCCGAGGTGTCGCGCCCGTCCGACAGCAGCACGATGACATTCGATTCCGAGGGCTCGGCCATGACCCGTCGCAGCGCCAGCCCCAGTCCGTCCGAGATATTGGTGGACCGGCCGCTGAGGCCGATCTGCGCCTCGGACAGCGCCAGCGCGACGGCGCGCAGGTCATGGGTCAATGGCGCCGCGACATAGGCGCGGTCGGCAAAGATCACCAGCCCGATCCGGTCGCCGGTGCGGGCGCGGATAAAGCCCTCGGCCACCTGCTTGACCGCCGCCAGCCGGGTGACGGTCTGACCCTCCAGCGCGAAATCTGGCGTTGCCATGCTGCCCGACATATCCAGCGTGATGACGATATTGCGGCCCGACGCGCTACGGTCGGGGACCATGACGATCCGCTGCGGATGCGCCAGCGCCAGACACAGGCACAGCCAGATGCCCGCCGCCAGCGCCAGCATCTGCCAGCGCCGGGGACCGGGCGCGGGAACGGCGGTGGCGGCGATGCCGCCGGGCAGCGCCATCGCCTGCCCATGTGCCGCCCGCGCAGGCAGCAGCCGCGCCAGCAACGGCAGCGGCAACAACAACAGCGCCGCCGGGAAAGCCAGCTCGATCATGCCGCCCGCCCCTTCGGTCTGTTGCGGCGGCGCAGGATCAGCGCCTCGATCCGGCCCGGATCGCCCGCCTGCCCGCGATAGAGCGCCTGCCGCTGATCGGCGGGCAGTTCGCCACCCCGTTCCGCCAGCAGCCGGGCCAGCGCCAGCAGACGCTCGGGCGCGGGCAGCGTGGCGGCAAGGGCGATCCGTTCGCGGGTGCGCGGCGGGCGCGGGCGGCGGCGCAGCGCGGGCATGGCGACGGCCAGCACCAGCGCGGCCAGCAGCAGCCCCAGCCCGAACGCCGCTAGCAGATCGTCCCAGCCCGGCGCGGCAAAGGCTTCGGGCAGGCGCGGCGGATGCAGGCTGGCGACGATCTCGGGCGTCATGTCGCGCCCTCGCGCCGGGCCGAGGACAGCCGCTGCACGCGGATGCCGGGGCGATCCAGACGTGCGGCCCGCGCGGCCCGTGCGGCGGCCAGGCCGGAAAACCGCGCGAAAGCCGTGCCCCGGGGCGCGGCATAGGGCAAGGGCCCGGCCGGGGGGGTGGTCTCGAAACGATCCTCGATCAGGATCAGCCGCAGCGGGCCGCGCGCGGCAAGGGCGGCCAGCGCGGCATCCAGATCTTCGCCCGGATCGTCCAGCGCCGTGGCCAGCACGATGCCCGCGCCGGGGGGTGCCTGCCGGGCGGCGCGGACCAGATCGGGGGCCAGCGGGCGGATCGGCGGTGTGATCCCCTGCCCCGCTGCCCGTTCGGCATCGTCAAGCGCGGCGGCATGGGCGCGGGCCAGACAGGCCGCGACCAGCGCCATGCCCCGATGGCGCGGACGCGGCGCCTGCGCATCCGGCCCGGCATCGGTCAGCGCCACCACGCCCACCGCGCCACCTTGCAGCGCGGCCCGCCAGCCGGCCAGAGCCAGCGTCTCGGCCGCCGCGACGGATCGCAGCGGCCCCGCCGTTGCCCACAGCATCGGGCGGCGGAAGTCGGCGATCAGCAGCAGGCTGCGTTCGCGGTCCTCGTGGAAACTGCGCACCTGCGGGCTGCCGGTGCGGGCGGTCGCGGCGGCGTCGATATGGCGGGGGTCGTCGCCTTCGCCAAAGGGCCGGATCTCGCGGATCTCATGCCCCTGCCCGCGCCGCCGGGTGGCGGTGGTGCCGGGCCGTTCCGCCAATGCCGCGGCTTCGCGCCCGGCCCGCGCCGCCAGCGGTTCCAGCGCCATCAGCGAGGCGGTGCTGATGATGGCGGGATCGGCCGCCGCAGGGCCTACCATGGCCGGATATGGGTCAGCAGCCGCGCCACCAGATCGCGGGAACCCAACCCCTCGGACGTGGCCCGCCAGCTGGGAATCAGCCGATGCGACAGCGTATCGGCGGCCAGCGCCTCGACATCCTCGGGCAGGCCGTGATCGCGGCCCAGCAGCGCCGCCCGCCCCCGGACCGAGGCCGCCAGCGCCAGCGTTCCGCGTGGCGAGACCGCATGTTCCACCAGACCCGCCAGCGGACCCTCGGCATCGCGGGTCGCCACCACCAGCCGCACGATGAAATCCTTGAGCGCCGGGGCCAGATGCACCGCCGCCACCGCATCTCGCGCCGCGTGGATCGTTTCGGCCCCAAGCTGCGTGGCGGGCGGGGCCGGTTCGCTGCGGGTCTCATCCTCGACCAGATCGAGGATCGCGCGTTCGGCCCCGGCATCCGGCAGGGTCAGGTTCAGATGCAGAAGGAAACGGTCCAGCTGCGCCTCGGGCAGCGGAAAGGTGCCTTCGTGCTCGATCGAGTTCTGCGTGGCCACGACCATGAACGGATCGGGCAAGGCGCGGGTCACACCGCCCGCCGTCACCTGCGATTCGCCCATCGCCTCAAGCAGCGCGGATTGCACCTTGGGCGGCGCGCGGTTGATTTCATCCACCAGCACCAGTTCGTGAAACAGCGGGCCGGGCAGAAAGTCGAACGTGCCGCTGTCGGGCCGGAAGACCTGCGTGCCGGTCATGTCCGAAGGCATCAGGTCCGGCGTGCACTGGATACGGGCGAATGTGCCCGCCAGACCATCGGCCAGCCGCTTGACCGCGCGGGTCTTGGCCAGGCCGGGCGGGCCCTCGATCAGCACATGGCCGCCGGTCAGCAGCGCCACCATCAGCCGCTGCACCAGATGCTGATGCCCGATCAGGCCCTGCTCTACCTGTGTTGCCAATTCGATGACGGGAACCAGCGGCCCCGACAGATCCTTTGCCACGCTGCTCCTCCCCGGGGACGTGTTTCGGGGACAGATTGACAGGGTTTCCGTGACCCTGCCAGCGGATTGCTTTCGCACTTTGGTATGAGTTTCCGGGATGAATGGCCGGATAAACACAGGTGATTTCACCTGTCTTTATTTGCCATTCTGTCCCGAATGTGGATTCCCGCTGCCACCATTTTGCCGCTTTCTTTTTCGCCCGGATCTGGCTATCGCAGGGCGGTCATCAGTCAGCGGACATTACCTTGCCGATCACAGGCCCGGATATCATCAGCCGCGCGTCGCCTGCGAAACCCTTTCGCAGGGTGCTTGGCTGGCTGCTGGTCCTGCCCTTCGTGATGTTCGCAACGATCGGTCAGGGTACGATGATTGATACCGGCCCCGATGGGCCGCGCGTCGTGCTGTGCACCGGAGCCGGCGTGGTCGAGATGGTCATGTCCGCCGACGGCACCCTGACCCCGGCAGGCGACGACCGGCAGGACCATTCCGGCGATGTCGCCTGCGACTGGGCGCTGCACGGCCAATCGGCGCTGACGGCGGCAGCCGCGACCGGGGCGGCGCCGGTTCTGCTGGAACTGGCGGCCGAATATTCGCTGCATATTCCGCTGCACGATTGGCGGGCCGAGGTTCTGACCCCCGCCGCCCGAGGTCCACCGACCCTTATCTGACACGATCCGGCAATCGCGGAAGGCGCGGGGCTTTGCCCGGCTGACCTTCGCGAACCTATCCGCGCAGGACGCGCGGTCCCTCTTTGTCAGACGAGAATACAACATGCTGAAACAGCAATTTTTTGCCCTGATGGCCGTCGCGGCGCTGATCGCCCCCGCCGCATGGGCGCATGACCACGCCGCCGATGAGGAATGGCAGGCCGGTGATCTGACCATCACTTCGGCTTTCGCGCGGGCCACGCTGCCGAATGCGCCGGTGGCCGGTGGGTTCATGTCCATCGAGAATGCGGGCGCGCAGGATGACAGGCTGCTGGGTGCGTCCTCTGCCGTGGCGGGCAAGATGGAAATCCACGAGATGATGATCGACGGCGACGTGATGAAGATGCGCGAATTGCCCGACGGGGTGCCCCTGCCCGCGGGTGAGCGTGTCGATCTGCGGCCCGGTGGGCTGCACCTGATGTTCATGCGGTTGAACCAGCCTCTGGTCGAGGGCGAAGAGGTCGAGGTCACGCTCAGCTTTCAGCAATCGGGCGAGGTGACCCTGCCCTTGCAGATCGGCCCGTTCAATGCCGCCGACGATCACGCGCATGGCGCGGCAGTCGATGAACATGCGGGGCATTGAGGCATGGATATCAAAACGCTTCGGCTTGTCCGCATCGTGTTGTGGGGGGGCGTCGTGCTGGCGCTGCTGGCGGTCGCGTGGCTGGGGGTCGTCCGGCCCCGGATGCAGGCCGCGCGGGTGACCGATGATCGCGTGACGGATGCAAGCGAGATCACCGATACGCTGGGACAGGGCGATTACGAATTGATCGCCACTGATGGCACGCCCTTCACGCAGGCGCGCCTGGCCGAGGGTCCGGCGGCGGTGTTCTTCGGCTTTACCCATTGCCCTGATGTCTGTCCGACAACGCTGGGGGATATCATGGGCTGGCAAGAGGAACTGGAGGCCGAGGGTCAGAACCTGCGCGTCTTTTTCCTGACCGTCGATCCCGAACGCGATACGCCCGGGGTGCTGGGCGATTATGTCTCGTGGGTGCCGGGTGTGACCGGAGTGACCGGCGATCCCGAGCAGATGGCCCGCGCCATCGCCGCCTTCCGCGTCCATGCCAGCAAAGAGCCGCTTGCGGATGGCGGCTATACCGTCAACCACTCGACGCCGGTGCTGCTGTTCGACGATGGCAACTATTTCGGGCTGATCGCCTATCAGGAAGGCCATGATCGCGCCATGGGCACGATCCGCAGGCTGCTTGACAGCTGAAACCAATGCGGGGTCGCGCGCCCTGCGCAGTGCGGCCCGTCATGTGAGAAACCAACAGCGGGGAATCCCATGTCCTTTCAGGCTTTGGACCGACAGGCGCCAAATTCGCGCGCCGGGGCGTCGGACCTTTACCGCGCCGTGTGGCGCTGGCACTTCTATGCGGGGCTGCTGGTCCTGCCCTTCATGATCACGCTGGCGGTGACCGGCGCGCTTTATCTGTTCGACGATCAGATCGACCGGATCGTCCACAGCGACGTCAAGCGGGTCGCGGTTCAGCCCGACAGGCCGCTGGGGGCCGAACAGATGGTCGCGGCCGCCCTGACCTTCCAGCCCGGCACGGCGGTCAAATTCACCGATCCGCCCGCGCCGGATGCCTCGGCCGAGGTGACGGTCGTCGCAGCCTCGGGCACAAGGATGGCGGTCAATGTCGATCCTTATGACGGTCATGTTCTGGGCGCGCGGCCGGATCAGAGTACGCTGATGTGGACCGTGCGCCACCTGCACAGCCTGCGCCTGTTCGGTCCTGTCGCGCGCGGCATCATCGAGATCGTCGGCGGCTGGTCGATCCTGCTGGTCGGCACGGGGATCTATCTGTGGTGGCCGCGTCAGCAAGTGGGCGGTGTCGTCTCGGTCCGGGGCACGCCGCGCCGCCGGGTGTTCTGGCGCGACCTTCATGCGGTGACCGGGCTGGCCGTCGGCGGCTTCATCGTGTTTCTGGCCATCACCGGCATGCCCTGGTCGAATATCTGGGGCGGCAAGGTGAATGAATGGGCCAATGGCAGCAATTTCGGCTATCCTTCGGGTGTTCGGGTCGAGGTGCCGATGTCGGGCCAGAAGCTGCATGACACAGCCCCCACCGCATGGTCGCTGGAGCAGGCGCAGATCCCCGAAAGCGCGCCCTCGACCGCTGCCCCGATCGGGCTGGACGCCGCCGTCGCGACATTCGAGAGGCTGGGCCTGCATCCGGGCTTTGCGGTGTCGCTGCCCACCTCGGCCACCGGGGTTTACAGCGGCTCGGTCTATCCCGACGATCTTCGCCGGCAGCGGGTGGTGCATCTGGATCAATACAGCGGCGAGGCGCTGGTGGATATGAGCTATGCCGATTACGGCCCCGCCGGCAGATGGCTGGAATTCGGCATCAACACCCATATGGGGCAGCAATTCGGGCTGGCCAACAAGCTGCTGTTTCTGGCGGTTTGCGCGGGGATCGTATTGCTGGCAGTGTCGGCTGCGGTGATGTGGTGGAAACGCCGCCCGTCCGGCGCGATGGGGGTGCCGCCGATGCCCGCCGATCCGCGCGTCTTTCGCGGGCTGGTCGCGATCCTGCTGATCGGGGGCATCCTGTTTCCGCTGACCGGATTGTCGCTGATCGTCATGCTGGCGCTGGACTGGCTGGCGCGGCGCGTGACCACCCGACCCCGCATGGCCTAAAGCATTTCTACTGAACCCTAAATCGTTTGGGGTTCCGTCGCAGCGCGGATCGTGATTCCCTTCTGTCTGGGAGGATAGATCATGTCAGCACCATTGCCGTCGGCCCTCCGGACGCGGTTTCAGCGATATATCGAGGAGGGTTTAAGCGGTCGGGCGGCGGTGCTGCGGCTGAAACTCTCGCCGGCGACCGGAGCACGTTGGGGCCGGGCGATCAGGACCAGGGGGCATGCCGAACCATTGCCCCAGGGACGTCCCAAAGGGCATGGAAAGCTTGCCCCGCACCGGGCCTTTTTCGAGGAACTGCTCGCACAGGATCCCGACATCACGCTGTTCGAACTCAGGGACGCGCTGGTCGCAGCGGAAGGCGTTCGTGTCCATCACTCGTCCATTGCCAGTCTGCTGTCGCGGCTTGGGTTCACCTATAAAAAAAGTCGCTGGTGGCCGCCGAACGCCGTGGTGCCAGGGTAAGACAGCGGCGAACCGACTGGTTCGAGCATCGCTTGCCAGCCATCGCGGATCGGCCGGAACGCGTGGTTTTCATAGACGAGACCTCAGTGAAGACCAATCTCACCCGTCTGCGGGGTCGTGCCCTGCGCGGCACACGCCTGACCATGGATGCGCCCTTCGGCAGCTGGGGAACACAGACCCTGATTGCCGGGCTCACACCGGATGCCCTGATTGCGCCCTGGTGCATCCGGGGCGCAATGGACGGCCCCGCCTTCGCAGCCTGGGTTCGCGAGGTCCTGATCCCGGAGATCGAGCCGGGAACCGTGGTGATCCTCGACAACCTTGCCACCCACCACAACAAGCAGGCTGCCGAGGCTCTGCGTGCCCATCGCTGCTGGTTTCTCTATCTGCCGCCATATTCGCCGGACCTGAACCCCATCGAAATGGCATTCGCAAAACTCAAGGCGCACCTGCGCAGGATCGGGGCAAGAACATTTACCGACGTCTTCAAGGCCATCGGCGAAGTCTGTGATCTCTTCGATCCCGGCGAATGTTGGAACTACTTCAAGGCCGCAAAATATGTCGCAGGTTAAAACAGAAATGCTTTAGGCCGGGGGCTCGGGTTCCAGCCGGCGCGACCAGTCCTCGACCCGGCCGGTTTCGACGCGCCGTTGCGCATGGCGGCGCCAGCCTTCGGCCAGAACGTCCAGCGCGGCGATGCCCTGCAACTCGGTCAGGTTCATGCGGTCCACATAAAGCGCATGCCACAGCCGGTGCAGGGTCCATTCGGGGGCTACGCGGTCGATCAGCACCAGCCGGTCGCCCGGCGCGACCGTCCCCGGTTGCAGCACGCGGTAATACCAGCCGGTGCGCCCACTGTCCTGCACCCGCCGCGCCATGTCATTGATTCCGAAGCGAAAGGACAGCTTCCAGCAGGGCTGCCGCCCCTGTGAAACCTGCAACAGGGCCGTGCCCAGCCGGAAGATGTCGCCCACGGCAACCCCGGCTTCGGTCAGCCCCTGGGTCGAGATGTTCTCGCCAAAGGCGCCGGGCGCATCGAGCAGGGGCAGCGGACCGAGTTCGGCCCGCCAGACCGGGTAATGATCGCGCGGATAGTGATGCACGGCCTTTTCCGGCCCGCCATGCACGCGGCGGTCGGCCTGTTCGTCACCCGCAAAGCCTTCGGGGCCAAGGCTGACCGGCCCGGTCACCGGGTGCTTGTCGATGCCACTGGTCCGGTCGCTGCCCGGCAAGGGGGCGACCGGACCCGTCAGCACGATGATCTCGGCCATCGCAGCCTCCTGTGTCCCTGGCGCTGGCGGATTATGTGTGGCCCGTGCGCCAGAGGCAACCGGAGTCAGCCCGGCCTCTGTCCGACATGACGGCCCATCGCGGGTGGGCGGGGCATATGCGCATGGGCTTGCGCCAGCGCGGCCACGCGGGCGATCAGGTCGGGTGCTGCGGCCACGGCCTTTTGTGCGCGGGCATCGACATGCAGCAGCATCTGTTCGGCCGAGGCAAGGATCGCCCCGGTATCGCTGTTGCGGATCTGGTGAAAGACATGCAGCCGCTTGTCATCGGCATGCAGGATCTGCGTTGTCGTGTCGTATGGCGCGCCTTGGCGGGCCTCGCCCAGATGCATGATATGGGTCTCGACCGTGTAATAGCTGCGCCCCGAGGCGACATAACCGGCATCGACCCCGATCTGCGCCAGCAGCGCGTCGGTGGTGTTGCCGAAGACCTCCAGATAGCGATGCTCGGTCATATGGCCGTTATAGTCGATCCATTCGGTGGGAACGGTGCCGCTGAGCAGCCGCAGGGGCTCCGCCTGCGTATCACTGCGCATCGCGGCCTCTTGTTGGCGCAAGAGTTCGCCTGCCCCCCAGCCGCGCCCGCCCTGCTGCGCCGCCAGCGCCCGCATGATCGCCACCAGATTGTCGTCGCGGATGCGTTCCAACTCGCGCACCGACAGCCCGGCGGCCTGTTCGTCGGACTGATCGGCGATGCGGGCGACCAGCGCCTCGTCCAGGTCAGGCACATCCATCAGCCTGGTCCACGGCCATTTCAGCGCCGGGCCGAACTGGTGCAGGAAATGGCGCATTCCGGCCTCTCCGCCCGCGATGCGATAGGTCTGGAACAGCCCCATCTGCGCCCAACGCAGCCCGAAGGAATAGCGGATCACGTCGTCGATTTCCGTCACGCTGGCGATACCGTCATGGACCAGCCACAGCGCCTCGCGCCACAGGGCCTCCAGCAGGCGGTCGCCGACGAAGGCCTCTATCTCGCGCCGGATGGTGACGGGTTTCATGCCAAGCGCGGTATAGATCGCCTGCGCCCGCGTCAGACTGTCCGGCGTGGTGGCCTGCCCGCCGACCAGTTCCACCAGCGGCAGCAGATAGACCGGGTTATAGGGATGCGCGACGACCAGCCGTTCGGGATGCGCCATCCCCTGTTGCAGGTCCGAGGGCAGCAGCCCCGAGGTCGATGAGCCGATAATGGCATCCACAGGCGCGGCGGCGTCGATGGCGGTCAGAACGGCGCGTTTCAGCTCCAGCCGCTCGGGCACGCTTTCCTGCACCAGCCCGGCGCCGGCCACCGCATCGGCGATGCTGGCGGCAAAGCGCAACCGTCCCGGCACCGGCAGGGACGCATCCAGCAGGCGCGGCATCGACCGGCGGGCATTGGCCAGAACCTCGGCCACCACCCTTTCGGCATCGGGCGAGGGATCATGCACATCGACATCCACGCCATGAAGGATCAGCCGCGCCACCCAGCCCGCGCCGATCACGCCGCCGCCAATGCAGGCGGCCTTTGCAATGGTCCCGTTCACCAGCGTTTCTCCAGCCCCAGCTTGCGGCGCACCTCGGCGGGTTCCAGCACCCGGCCCCCCAGCGACTGCACCACGGTCACGGCGCGGGCTACCAGCGCCTCATTCGTGGCCAGAACGCCCTTGTCCAGCCAGATGTTGTCTTCCAGCCCGACGCGGATATTGCCCCCGGCCAGCATCGCCAGCGCGGCATAGGGCATCTGGTTGCGCCCGATCGAGAAGGCCGAGAAGGTCCAGCCTTCGGGCACGTTATCCACGATGGCCTTGAAGGTGCCCAGATCGTCGGGCGCACCCCAGGGAATGCCCATGCACAGCTGGATCATCACCGGATCGTCGATCACCCCCTGCGCCTTCAGCCATTGCGCCAGCAGCAGGTGGCCGGTGTCGAAGACCTCGATCTCGGGGCGCACGCCAAGCGCCTTTATCTGCCGCGCCATTTCCTTCAGCATGGCGGGGGTGTTGGTCATCACGTAATCGCCTTCGCCGAAATTCATCGTGCCGCAATCCAGCGTGCAGATTTCGGGCCTGAGTTCCGCGATATGGACCAGACGCTCGGTCGCGCCCACCATGTCGGTGCCGGCGGGATCGGTGGGAAACGGTGCCTCGGTCGAGCCGAGGACAAGATCCCCGCCCATCCCGGCGGTCAGGTTCAGCACCATGTCGGTGCCGGAATCGCGGATGCGCTCGACCACTTCGCGATACAGCGCCGGATCGCGCGACCCCCTGCCGGTTTCGGGATCGCGGACATGGATATGGGCGATGGCGGCGCCCGCCTGCGCGGCGGCGACCGAAGCTGCTGCGATCTGTTCGGGTGTGACCGGAACCTTGTCCGACCGGCCCGTCGTGTCGCCCGCGCCGGTGACGGCGCAGGTGATGAACACCTCTCGGTTGGGGGTAAGCGGCATCTGCGGTTCCTCACTGACTGTGCAGGTTCAGCTTGACGCAAAGCGGGGTTAAGCATTTAACATCATGCGCAGGTGAATTGACAAACAGCGCAAAAATGGTGTTGCAGCAATCCGATCAGCCCCTGACCGTCACGATTCTGGTCCTGCCCGAGGCGTCGCTGATGAGTCTGGCGGCGACGCTGGACCCGATGCGCGCGGCGAACCGGATCACGGGTCAGGATCCCTATCGCTGGAAGGTGGTGTCCTTCGACGGGCAGCCGGTCGCCACAAGCTGCGGATTGCGGGTCGAGGTCGATGCCGCCTTCGATCCGCGCGAAGGCTGCGATCTGCTGATCGTGGTTGCGGCCTTCAACGCCACCCGCCATGCCAGCCCGGCACTGGTCGCGGCGGTCAGGCAGGGGGCGCGCCATGCGCGGATGGTCGGCGGGGTCGAGGCGGGCAGCTGGGTGCTGGCGATGACCGGGCTGCTGGACGACCGCCGCGCCACCACCCATTGGGAGGATTTCGAGGATTTCGCCGCCCGCTTTCCGCAGGTGCAGGTGATCCCGGACCGCTGGATTGTGGACGGGCCGGTTCTGACCACCGGTGGCGCGGTGCCTGCGCTGGATTTCATGCTGGCGCTGATCCGCGCGCGGCAGGGCTTTGCCGCGGCGCTGAATGTCGCCAGCCTCTATGTCTATGACGAAACGCGGCTGCCTTCGGATGCGCAGCCGCTGGTGTCGATGGGGCGAGTCGGCCAGCAAGAGCCGCGTCTGGCCGCCGCCGTGCGGATCATGGAGGAACATCTGGACGCGCCCTTGCCCATCCGCGCCATCGCCAGCCGGACGGGGTGTTCGGTGCGCACGCTGGAGGGGCTGTTCCGCAGCGTCGTGCAGACCCCGCCCGGCGCCTATTACCTGTCGCTGAGGTTGCAGGCGGCGCGGCGGCTGGTCGTGGATACAAGGCTGTCCATGGCCGAAATCGCCGTGCGCACCGGCTTTTCCTCGGTCGCGTCACTGTCGCGGGCGTTCAGGCGGCACTATGGGCATCCGCCCTCGGCCGCCCGGCGGCGCTTACAGGCCTAGCGATTGCTGCACGGCGGGCAGGCCCGGTTCGCCCTCCAGCGTGGTGACATCGGCCAGCCACGCATCCAGCACCTGCGGGTTTTCGGTCAGCCAGCGTTCGGCGGCGGCGCGCGGCTCCAGCCCCTCATCGAGGATATAGGACATCATCAGATCCTCGGCCTCGACGGTAAAGACGAGGTTTTTCAGGAACTGGCCCAGATTGGGGCAATCCTCGGAAAAGCCCGCGCGGGTATTGGTCAGCACCGTCGCCGCGCCGTCATTGGGCCCGAACATGTCGTTGCCATCGGTCAGGTATTCCATTTCAAAGCGCACATTCATCGGATGTGGGCGCCAGCCGAAGAAAAGGATGTCGCTGCCCGATCCCATCGCCCGCTGGACCTGTGCCAGCATCCCCTGTTCGCTGGACTCGACCAGTTCGAAGCCGGACAGCCCGAAGCCGTCATTCTCGATCGTTTCCAGAATGGTGGCATTGGCGCTGCTGCCTGCCTCGATGCCATAGATCGTGCCGCCCAGCTGTTCCTGAAACGCCGCGATGTCGGAATAGGTCTTCAGCCCCGCGTCATAGGTCGATTTCGGCACCGCAAAGCCGATCACCGCACCTTCAAGATTGGTCTGCACAACCTCGATATCGCCCGCCTCGACCAGCGGTGTCTGGATCGGTATCTGCAACGGCATCCAGTTGCCCAGAAAGATGTCGGTATCGCCCTGTTTCAGCGATTCAAAGGTCACCGCCACCGACAGGACCGACACATCGGGCGCATAGCCAAGCCCTTCAAGGATCCGTGCCGCCGTCGCGGTCGTCGCCGTGATGTCGGTCCAGCCCACATCCGAAAAGCTGGGCGCCCGGCAGGTGGCCGGATCATCCGCCGCGCTGGCCTGACCGGCCGCGAGCGAGGCCAGAAGACCGGCTGCAAGAATGCGTTTCATTATCATCCCCTCCGTTGTTGGATCGGCCGGCGACAAGGGCGCGCCGCGCCGTCCCTGCAAGGATAGGCGAAAATGCCGCTGATTGATTGTCCTGTTACGCGGTGAATTTGGCGATTTCCGCAACTGGCTGGGCCCGCCCGGTCCTGATGACGGGCGGGCGGATGTGTCAGATTGCCAGTTCTGGCTGCCGGGTCTGGTGGGGTGTGATCGGGTGCAGGGGGATCGGCAGGGCGAAATAGATGTGGTGGAAGGCATCCACCCGGCCATCGGGCAGCTGCACATCCTCGCGCCACCAATGCCATCCCGCATCCGTCAGGCTGCGCTCGAACGGGGCCGAGACCGTGGCCGACCAGATCGCCGCCAACCCTTCGGGCCGCAAGGCGTGACGCAGCGCATCCAGCCCCGCCTGCGCATAAAGCCTGTCGTTTTCCGTGCGGACGGTGAAATCCGGGCCGTTATCGGTATCCATCAGGATCAGGTCGAACCCGGCGGGGCTGGCTTGCAGCACCTCCATCACGTCGCGGATGCGCAGATCGACGCGCGGATCGGCCAGCGGATGCGCGGCCAGTTCGCCCAGCACACCGTCGCGGTTCCATGCGGCGATTTCCGGGATCAGTTCGCAGACCGTCACCCGCGCAGCGCTGTCCAGCAGATCCAGCGCCGTGCGCAGGGTAAAGCCCATGCCCAGCCCGCCGATCAGCACCCGCGCCGCGCGGGGGCCGTGCAGGCGCAGGCTGCGCTCGGCCAGCAGCGCCTCGGAGCGCCATGTCAGGTTCGACATCAACTCGATGCCGTTGAAGCGGATTTCATGGAGGTCGCCGCGTCGTCGCAGCAGGATTTCGTCGCCCGCCGTGGTGTCGGCGCGGGCCAGTTCGGTCCAGATTGTCATGGCAGTTCCCATCGGCGCCGTCTTGGGCCGCCGGTTTCAGGTTCATCTTGCGAATGCAGTCAGGGGTTGTCCGGGCCTCAGCGCGCGGACAACCCGGACACATTGCGCGATCTGGTTCCGATCATCAGCGGAAACAGCGCCGCGCTGTGGGATATGCCACGGGAGTTGCTCATGCCCCCTGTCTGCCATGCCGGGGGGTGAAAGGGCAACAGGGTCACGCGGTTTCGGCCATCACCTCGGACAGGGTGTCGATCATGCGCTGCCCCAGCGGGCCGGGGCGGCGATGGGTGGGCCACGCGACGACGATGGTGCGGACGGGGTGGAACTGCATGTCCTCGCAGATCAGCGGGACCACCTCGCCGCGCCTGATTTCGGCGGCGAAGGTGCGGGTGGCGGAAAAGCACCAGCCCAGACCGGCGGCGATCATCGAACGGATCAGCTCGACATCGTTCACCGTCCAGACATCGGTCGAGAACAGCCTGCCCACGCGCTCCATGTCGATCTGCGGAGAGCCGACATAATAGATCTGCCGTTCCCGGTCGAAGGCGCGCAGCGACAGCGGCTGCGGCAGAGCGGCCAGTCGGTGCGTCGTGGCGCAGACCGGGCCAAGCGTGTCGGTCCCCAGCGACCGGGCCGAGACATCGGACGGGATCGCCGCCGCCAGCGTCAGCGCGAAATCGAAATTGCCCTGATGCAGATCGTCCCACAGCGTCGCCAGAGACGAGTTGAAGAACTGGAACCGGGCATGGGGATGGGCGGCCGCAAAGATCTGCAAGGCCCGGTTCAGGTCGGCGCGCGGAAACAGCACATCGACCAGCACCCGCAGCCGCGTTTCCTCGCCCTTTTCCAGCGAGGCCGCATGGGTTGCGAAACTGCGCGCGCGTTCCACCACGCTGCGCGCCTCGGCCAGCAGGACGCGGCCACGTTCGGTCAGATCAGCGCGGTTCATGCCCTTGCCCAGCAGCGCAAAGCCGCAATGCGCCTCGAGCTGGCTGAGCGAATAGCTGACCGAGGAAATGGGGCGGCGCAGTTCCTTCGCGGCGGCGGTCAGGCTGCCGTGGTCGGCAACGGCGCAAAAGGCCCTCAGATGATCGACAAGATTCGCGTGCATTTCAAGATTCCTGAAAGAACTTTGCCATTCTTTTCGGTTTACCGAAAGAGAAATCTGGTGCTAACCTCTGATTCAAGATCCGGGTCGGAGGAGGAACCGACCAGCAAGACTGTTTGGGAGGACAGCCTATGCGCGGAGTGATCGCGTCCATTACACGTTACGCCCGAATCCGGCCCCGCCGATGACCGGGCAGAACGAGGCCGTTCTGGCCTGTGAAAATGTCGTGCGCCGTTTCGGCGGGGTCGTCGCGTTGAAGAACGTGTCGGTCTCGGTGTCGCGGGGCGAAATCTTCGGGCTGGTGGGGCCGAACGGCTCGGGCAAGACCACGCTGGTCAATGCCGTCACCGGTTTCTATCCGCCGCAGGAAGGCCGCATCTTTCTGAACGGCCAGCAGATCAACGGGCAAAAACCGTTCCGCATCGCCGCGATGGGTGTGGCGCGGACCTTTCAGAACGTCGCGCTGTTCCACGGGATGAGCGTGCTGGACAACATTCTGATGGGCCGGCACATCTATATGAAGCCGAACCCGTTGGCCTCGTTCTTCTATCCGTGGTGGGCGCGCAAGGAAGAGATCGAGCACCGCCGCAAGGTCGAGGAGGTGATCGACCTGCTGCAACTGGCCCCCGCCCGTGACGAGCATGTGGATGTGATCCCGCTTGGCCTGCAAAAGCGGGTCGAACTGGCCCGCGCCCTGTGTGCCGAACCCAAGCTGCTGGTTCTGGACGAACCGATGGCCGGGATGAACCAGGAAGAAAAGGAATACATGGTCCGCTTCATTCTGGACGCGCAAGAGGCTCTGGGCCTGACCGTGCTGATTATCGAGCATCACATGGATGTGGTGACGGCGCTGTGCGACCGGGTGCTGGTGCTGAACAACGGACAGGAAATCGCGCAAGGCCCCGCGCGTGAGACCATCGCCAATCCGCTGGTGGTCGAGGCCTATATCGGAAAGCCACGCAATGCAGCCTGAAACCTTCGACATGGCGGGTGCCGAGGCGCTGCACCCCGAATGGCAACGCGACGACCATATTCTGGCGCGGCTGGCGCAGAACGCCGCCGAATATCCTGATCAGGTGGCGCTGCGCGAACGCGACTGGGGCATCTGGCAGGAATATACATGGCGCGACTATCTGACTGCCGTGACCGAATTCGCCGCCGGGCTGGAGGCGCGGGGCGTCAAACCCGGTGATGTGGTCATGGTGATCGGCGACAACCGCCCGAACCTCTATTTCGGGATGCTGGGCGCGGCCTGCCTGCGTGCCATCCCCTCGCCCGCCTATGCCGATGCCCCGACCGAGGAGCTGGCCGCGCAGATGGAACGCGAAGCGATCCACGTGGCCATCGCCGAGGATCAGGAGCAGGTGGACAAGATGCAGGAGGTGCGCGAGCGTTATCCGGCGCTGGACCTGATCATCTATGACGATCCGCGCGGTCTGGAAGGGCGCGAACCACCGGGCGTCGTGGGCTTTGCCGCGATCCGGGCCGAGGGTGCCGCGCGGCTGAAGGCCGAACCGGGGCTGGCCGATGATCTGCTGCGCCGCCCCTCGGTCCATGATGTCGTCGTGCTGATGCATTCATCCGGCACCACCGGCGCGCCCAAGGGCATCCCGCTGAAGCACGGGCATGTGCTGTCGGGGGTCCGCAACGCCGCCGCCGCCGGATATTTCCAGCAGGGCGAGGTGCATATGGCCTATCTGCCGATGGCATGGGTGGGCGATTTCATCTTTTCCATCGGGGCGGCGACCGAGTTGCGCTTTACCGTGAATATCCCCGAGGCGCAGGAAACCGCGATGCACGATCTGCGGGAAATCGCGCCGACGCTGTATTTCGCCGCGCCGCGTGCGTGGTCGGCCATGCTGACCCGGGTGCAGGTGGGCATCGCCGAGACGACCGGCGTCAAACGCTGGCTGTATAACTGGTTCATGCCCCGCGCGATGGCGGCAGAGCGCGCCAAGCTGGACGGCAAGCCCGTCAATGGCGGGGCGATGCGCTGGCTGGGCGAGATCCTGATCTATGGCCCGCTGCGCGATCAACTGGGGCTGGGCCGGGTCAAGCGCGCCTATACCGCGGGCGAGGCGATTGGCGAGGACGTCTTTCTGTGGTTCCGCGCCCTTGGCCTGAACCTGCGGCAATTCTATGGCCAGACCGAGAATTGCGCGCTGGCCGTGGCGCAGCAGCCCGAGGATATCTCATTGACCACGGTCGGGCGCCCCTTTCCCGGCGTCGAGATGAAGATCGACGATCAGGGCGAGATCCTGCTGCGCGGCGACAATATCTTCGACGGCTATTTCCAGAACCCCAAGGCCAGCGCCGAGGCATTGCAGGACGGCTGGCTGCATACCGGCGATGCGGGCCAGATCGAGCCCGACGGGCAACTGGTGGTGCTGGGCCGCGTCTCCGAGGTGGTGGCCAAGCGCGACGGTACCCGTTTCATCCCGACCTATATCGAGAACCGGCTGAAATTCTCGGCCTATGTCAGGGATGCGGCGGTGATCGGCAAGGATCGCGACATGCTGGTGGCCATCGTCTCGATCGACTTTCAGGCGGTCGGGCAATGGGCGCAGGAACATGGCGTGTCCTATACCTCTTATGCCGAACTGTCGCAGGCGCCGCGCGTATATGAGCTGATCGAACAGGAAATCGCCGCTGTGAACGCGCATCTGCCACATGGCCTGTCGATCGCGCGTTTCGTCAACCTGCACAAGGAATTCGATCCCGACGACGGCGAGGTCACGCGCACCCGCAAGCTGAAGCGCAACGTGATCGACGACCGTTATGGCCCGATCATCGAGGCGCTGAACGACGGCGCGACCGAGATCGATTTCAAGGCGCAGATCACCTATGAAAACGGCCAGACCGGGTCGCTTGACCGGGTTCTGAGGCTGGCCGACGTGAAGGGGGCCGGTTGAATGGCGTATTTTCTGGAACTTCTGATCAGCGGCGCCCTGACCGGGCTGATGTATTCGCTGGTCGCGCTGGGTTTCGTGCTGATCTACAAATCCGCCGGCGTGCCTAACCTTGCGCAGGGCGCGTTGGTGATGGCGGCGGGATATGCCGTGTGGATGGTCATGTCATGGGGGCTGCCGGTCTGGGCAGCGATCCCGCTGGCCGCCGCGATCATGTTCGGCTTTGGCCTCGTGGTGGAACGGCTGCTGCTGCGCCGCATGGTCGGCCAGCCGGTCATCATGGTGGTGATGCTGACGCTGGGGCTGGAGATCCTGCTGCGCGGGCTGGTGCCCGGGATTCTGGGATCCGCGCCCAAGCCGGTCGATCTGGGCATCGGTTTCGCGCCGGTCATCATCGGTGACGTGTTCATCAACCGCACCTCGTTGATCGGCGGCGTCGTGGCGCTGCTGCTGGTGGGCGGATCGCTGCTGTTCTTCCGCACCCGTCTGGGCACCAAGCTGCGCGCTGTGTCCGACGATCACGTCGCAAGCTGGGCCGTCGGCATCTCGGTCGAGCGCGCCATCGGCATCTCGTGGGGTCTGGCGGGGGTTGCCGCCGTGGTCGCGGGGGCGCTGTGGGGATCGTCGCAGGGGGTGGACTGGACGCTTTCCACGCTGCTGTTTCCCGCCGTTGCCGTGGTGATCCTTGGCGGGGTGGATTCGATCCCCGGCGTGGTCGTGGGCGGCATTCTGGTGGGCGTGCTGGGCACGGTCATCCCCGGTTATCTCGACAGCTATGCGGGCGGATCGACGCGCGATGTCGTCACCTCGCTGATCATCCTGCTGACCATCATGGTCCGCCCCTATGGCATCTTCGGCCGCGAAGACATCGAGAGGATCTGAGCCATGTTCTATCGTTTGTCAGGCACCTATCACACCAGCTATGCCTCGGACCGCAAGCTGTGGAAGATCCCGGCGGATCGCTGGCTGGTGATCGCTGTCTTCGTGCTGGCCGTGCTGGCGCCGTTCTATGTCTCGCCGCTCTATCTGGGCAGCTATGTCCTGCCCTGGGTGATCTGGTCGGCGGCGGCGCTGTCGCTGACGCTGCTGATGGGCATGGCGGGGCAATTGCATTTCGGCTTTGCCGCCGTCATGGCGATCGGGGCCTATTCGTCGATCCATCTGGTTCGCTTCGGCGTGCCGTTCGAGATCGCCCTGCTGCTGTCGGGGCTGATCGCGGCGGTGATCGGTGCGATCTTCGGCGGCGCGGCCCTGAGGGTGAAGGGGCTGTATCTGGTGATGGCCACGCTGGCGATGCAATATCTGGTGGATTGGGTGGTGGTGAACGTGCCGGCCATTTCGGGCGGCGCCCATGCCACGCTGCGCACGCCCGCCGTCAGCTTTCTGTTCATGGATATCAGCAGCCTCGCGTCGCGCTATTGGCTGGCGCTTGGCTGGGCGGTGCTGCTGACGGTGTTCTTCATGAACGTCAAGCGCAGTTCTTTCGGGCGGGCGCTGGTGGCGATCCGCGACAAGGATTTCGCCGCCGCCGTGATCGGGGTCGATCCGTTCAGGACCAAGCTGGCGGCCTTCTTCACCTCGTCCTTCATGGGCGGCGTGACCGGCGCGATCCTTGCCTTCTGCTTCTATCGCGCGGTGACGCCGGAACAGTTCGGTTTCAACGTCTCGATCCAACTGGTGGCGATGGTGTTGGTCGGCGGTCTGGGGTCGGTGATCGGGTCCTATCTGGGCGCGGGCTTCGTGCTGCTGGCGCCGATCTTTCTGACCAATTTCATCGCCGCATTGGCCTCGGCGGGCTGGTTTCCGGTCAGCCAGAACTTTCTGTCGCACCTGCCGCTGATGATCTATGGCGCGATGATCATCGGTTTTCTGCTGCTGGAGCCGCTGGGTCTGGCGAAGATCTATGACAACATCCGCAAGTATTTTCTGGTCTGGCCATTCCGTCACGCCAGAAGCTGAACCTCTGGGAGGGGGATCGATAATGGGAGGCAAACACATGAACTGGATGCGCAAACTGGCGCTGACCACCGCGCTGGTCGTGGGTGTCGCGGGGCCGATACATGCCGAGGAAATCAAGTTCGGCCTGCTTCAGGATTTCACGGCGGTCTATACCTTCGTGACCGGGCAGTACAATCAGGGCCAGCGCGACTATCTGACCCTGATCAACGAGGAAGGTGGCATCGACGGCAACACCTTCACCGCCATTGTCCGCGACACCGGCAACCAGCCGCAGCGCGGGATCGAGGCCTATAACCGCGCCAAGGAAGAAGGCGCGATCCTGTTCGATTTCCTGTCCACGCCGGTTTCCGCCGCGATTCTGGATCAGGCCGATGCCGATCAGCGCGTGGTCATCACGCCCGCGCATGGCCGGGGCGACGCATCCGACGGGACGGTCTTTCCCTATATCTTCCCGATGATGGCGACCTATTGGGCGCAGGCGGCGAACCTGATCGAATACATGAAATCCACCGACGGGCTGGAAGGCAAGAAGATCGCGATCGTCCATATAGACAGCCCCTTCGGACGCGAACCCGCCCCGATCCTTCAGGCGCTGTCGGAACAGGAAGGCTTTGAATTTCAGGCGTTCCCCTATGCGTCGCCCGGCAACGAGCAGTCGGCGGCATGGTCCGAGGTGCGCCGCTATCGCCCCGACTACGTCATGATCTGGGGCGCGGGCGGCGGTCAGGCCGTGTCGGTGCGTACCGCGATCCAGAACGGCATCGCGCCCGAGCAGATCTATTCGGTGATCTGGCTGGCCGAAACCGATGCCGCCAATGTCGGCCCGCAGATGACCGGCGTCAAACGCTTCGAGGCGACGGCGGCGGGCACCGATCACCCGATCATCCAGCGCATTCAGGAAAAGGTCATCGCGACCGGCAAGGGCTCGGGCGAGGATGCCAATATCGGCACCAGCTATTACAATCTGGGCGTCGCCACGATGGCCGTCGCGGTCGAGGCCGCGCGTCTGGGTCTGGAAGGCGGCGATGCCCTGACCGGCGAGACGCTGAAAGCCGGGTTCGAGCAGATCGCGGGCTTTGACGCCGAAGGGCTGATGCCGCCGATCACCATCACCGCCGAGGACCATCAGGGCGGCGGCGCGGGCCGCGTGTCGCAATGGGACGGTCAGGCCTGGGTGCCGGTGTCGGACTGGCATGCCGCCTATCCCGAACTGGTGCGCGAGGTGATCGAGGAATCCGCCGCCCATTACGGTCAGGGGAACTGATCCATGCCCGCGCTGACACTCGAAAATATCGAGGTGATCTATGACAAGGTCTTTCTGGCCACCAAGGGCGTGTCGCTTGAGATCGGCGAAGGAGAGATGGTCGCCCTGCTGGGATCGAACGGCGCGGGCAAATCGACGACGCTGAAATCCATCTCGGGGCTTCTGGGCCCCGAGCGCGGGCTGGTCACGCGCGGCGACATCCGCTTTGGCGATCAGTCCATCCTGAACCTGGGTGCGCCCGAGCGGGTCGCGCTGGGGCTGGTCCATGTGCTGGAGGGGCGGCGTGTCTTTGGCCACCTGACGCCGGATGAAAACCTGATCGCGGCCTATCGCGGCCGCAATCTGGGCCGGTTCCACGAGCTGCGCGAACAGGTCTATGCCTATTTCCCGCGTCTGAAGGAGCGGATCAAGTCCAAGTCCGGCTATCTGTCGGGGGGCGAGCAGCAGATGCTGGCCATCGGCCGCGCGCTGATGACCGAGCCGAAGCTGATCATGCTGGACGAGCCGTCACTGGGCCTGTCACCGCTGCTGGTGCAAGAGATCTTCGGCATCATCAGCGAGATCAACGCGCGCGAGAAACTGTCGGTCCTGCTGGTCGAACAGAACGCGGCGGCGACGCTGGACATCGTCAGTCGCGCCTATCTGATCGAGCAGGGGCAGGTCGTCATGTCGGGTTCGGCCGAGGTGCTGAAGGCCAATCCCGATGTGCAGGACTTCTATCTGGGGGGCGCGGATCATGTCGATTATCACGCCGTCAAACACTACCGCCGGCGCAAGCGCTGGCTGGCATAAGAAAGGCGTCGCATGACTGCCCAGCTTTACGACATGGCCGAGGGTCAGGCGCCGGACGCGCGCGAAAACGACCAGCTGGCCCGGCTGAATGCCCAGATCGCCCGGATGCGCGAGGCGCAGCCCTATTGGGCCGAGCGGCTTGAGGGCGTTCTGCCGCTGACCAGCCTTGCCGATCTGGCCGCCCTGCCCGTCCTGCGCAAAAGCGATCTGGTTGAAATGCAGTCCGCGAATGCGCCTCTGGGCGGGCTGAACGGCAATCCGGTGGGCAATCTGCGGCGGCTGTTCGTCTCGCCCGGCCCGATCTTCGACCCCGAGGGGCGCGGGTCGGACTGGTGGGGTTCGGCGCGGGCGCTGCATGCGGCGGGGGTGCGCAAGGGCGATGTGATCCTGAACACCTTTTCCTATCACCTGACGCCCGCCGCCTTCATCTTCGAGGCCGGGGCCGAGGCGATCGGCTGTCCGGTCATTCCTGCCGGGCCGGGCAATACCGCCGATCAGCTGGTGGCGATCGGGCAATACCGCCCGCGCGTCTATGTCGGGGTGCCGGATTTCCTGAAGATCCTGCTGGACAAGGCCGATGAGCAGGGCGTGGACCGGACCTGCCTTCAGGTCGGCATGGTCACCGGGGCCGCCCTGCCCGAATCGCTGCGCGCGGAACTGGCCGGGCGCGGTGTCGCGGTGCGGCAATGCTATGGCACCGCCGATCTGGGCATCGTCGCCTATGAGACCGGCGCGCCCGGCATGGTGCTGAACGAGGGGCTGATCGTCGAGATCGTCCGCCCCGGCACCGGCGAACCCGTCCCCGATGGCGAGGTGGGCGAGATCGTGGTGACGCGGCTTGATCCCGACTATCCGCTGCTGCGCTTCGCGACCGGGGATATGTCGGCGATCCTGACCGGCGCGGCGCAGGACGGACGCAGCAACCGACGCATCAAGGGCTGGATGGGGCGCGCCGATCAGGCGACCAAGATCAAGGGCATGTTCGTGCGCCCCGAACAGATCGCCGCCATCGGCCGCGCGATCCCGGGTTGCCTGCGCCTGCGGCTGGAGGTCAGCCGCGCGGGCGAACAGGACCGCATGCATCTGCTGGTCGAGCATGAGGACAGCAATGTCGTCGCCCCGCTGGCCGAGAAACTGGCCGAGATCACGCGGTTGAAAGGTTCGGTCGAGGTCGTCGTGCCCGGCAGCCTGCCCAATGACGGCAAGGTCATCGCGGATACGCGGTGATCGCCACCGGGGCGGCTCAGGCGATCTGAAAGCCCCGGAACAGCGGATCGCGGTCGTCCACGAAGATCGTGTTATGGCCGATGATCCGCGCCCAAGCGCCAAGGCTGGGGCGGATGCCGGTGAAATCGCCGATGGCGACCTCGGCTTCCACCCGGCCATCGAACACCGTCCCGATCAGGCTTTCGTTGCGATAACGCCCACCCACGGCCAGCCGTCCCTTGCCATGCAGTTGCGCCATGCGCGCCGAGGTGCCGGTGCCGCCGGGGGAACGGTCGATGGCCTTTTCGCCGTAAAAGACCGCGCCACGCCCATCGGCCCGCCCCTTCGGCGCATCGCACCAGATCGCGTGATGCACGCCGCGGATGCGATCATCCAGCGGATGCACCGGGTCGATGACGCCGCGCAATGCCTCTCGCAGTTTCTGGCTGAGAGTGACGATGGCTGCCGCGCCGATCTCCAGCCCCGGCCAGTTCTGCTGCGGTTCGACCACGGCATAGAAATTGCCGCCATAGGCGATATCCACCACCAGCGGCCCGACGCCCGCAACATCGACCGTCAGATCGGCGGCGTGAAGATAGCTGGGCACGTTGAACAGCCGCACCTCGGCCACCCTGTCGCCCTCCATCCGATAGGTCACATCGATTCGGCCCGCCGGGGTTTCCAGCGACAGGGTGCCGGGCATGCGCGGGCTGACCAGCCCTTCCTCGATCAGCACGGTGGACAGGCCGATGGTGCCCGCGTCGCACATCGGCAGGCAGCCGCTGACCTCGATGAACACAACCGCCACGTCGCAATCGTCGCGATGGGGCGGATAGAAGATCGCCCCCGACATCACGTCATGGCCGCGCGGCTCGAACATCAGCGCGGTGCGCATCCAGTCGTGGTCGCGCATGAACAGCGCCCGGCGCTCGGCAATGGGCAGGTGCGGCAGCAGCGGCCCGCCGCCCGCGACGACCCGGACCGGGTTCCCGCAGGCATGGGAATCGATGCAGAAGAAGGTCTTTCTCATGTCGTCCTGACCGTGGGTTTGCGTTTGTATTGCAGTGCGTTGCGCGACAGCCGGTCCAGCAGCAGCGCCACCGCGACGATGGCCAGCCCGGCGCGCAGGCCCAGCCCCATCTCCATCCGGGTCAGACCGCGCGTGACCTCGGCGCCAAGGCCGCCGGCGCCCACCAGCCCGGCCAGAACGACCATCGCCAGCGACAGCAGGATGCATTGGTTCAGCCCGACCAGCAGCGTCGGCATGGCCGAGGGGATCTCGATCTTGAACAGGATGGTGCGGGGCGGTGCGCCGATGGCGGCGCCCAGTTCCTTGAGGTCCTTGGGCACCTGCTTGAAGGCCAGCGTGGTCAGCCGCAGCATCGGCGGGATGCCATAGACGATGGTCGCCATGATCGCCGGCACCCGACCAAGGCTGAAGATCATCACCGCGGGGATCAGATAGACCCAGGGCGGTACCGTCTGCATGATGTCAAGGATCGGCCGCAGCGTGGCCTCGACCCGGGGATGCCGCGCCGCCCAGATCCCCAGCGGAAAGGCGATGACGACCGAAATCGCGACCGAGATGGTGACCAGCGCGATGGTCTGCATGCTGGCCTGCCACAGCCCCATCAGCAGGCCGAAGCCCAGACAGCAGGCCACCAGCAGCGCCAGCCGCCAGCCAAGCGCGATGAAGGTCAGCCCGGCGGCCACGGCGATCAGCCCCGGCGCGGGCAGAAACAGCAGCGCGCCCTCGACCGCTGACAGCATCGTTTCGATGGTGCGGGTGATGGCCGCAAAAAAGCCGTGGAAATTGGCGTTCAGCCAGTCGATCACCGGGGCCAGATGCTTGCCGGGCGAGAATTGCAGGTTCGACAACTCCATCACCGGGCCCCCTGATGCGTGACCGACACGCCCTGCGTGATGCGGTCGATGACCATGCACAGGATGACGATGGCGATGGCCGCGTTGATCGACCTGGCGATATCCAGCGTGCGGATCGCCTCATAGATCGTCTGGCCCAGTCCCCCGGATCCCACGATCCCGGCGATGACCACCATGCCGAAGGCCATCATCAGCCCCTGATTGATCCCCGCCATGATAGAGGGCATCGCGAAGGGCAGCCTGATCTTGGTGAACATCTGCCAGCCATTGATGCCGCTGGCCTGCCCCAGCTCGATGAACTCGGTGGGCGTGCGGCGGATTCCCAGCGAGGTCAGGCGGATCACCGGCGGAACGGCGACGATGATCGTGGCGGCCAGCGCGGTGGCCGAGCCGTAACCCAGCAGCGCGATGGCGGGCAGCAGATAGATATAGGGCGGCATCGTCTGGATCAGGTCCAGCGCCGGTTCCAGCAGCCGGTCCAGCCGGGTGAAATAGCCCGCGACGACGCCGATGGGCAGCGCGACGATCAGGGCGATGGCGGTGGCGCTGACGACAAGGGCGAATGTGTCCATCGTCTCGGACCACATGCCCATCGCCTGGCAGAACAGCAGCCCCAGCGCCGCCAGCAGCCCGAAGCGCGGCCCGACCACCCGCCAGCCCAGCAGACCGGCGATGGCCGAGACCGCCCAGAACGGCGGCCATGTCACGGCGGTCAGGATCAGGTCATAGAACCCCTCCAGCCCGTAACGGATCGCGTCGAACAGGAACGCCGCGTGATCGCCCAGCCAGAACAGCGCGTCGTCGATGATGATGTCGAATCGTTTGACGAAGGCCGCATTATCCATAATGCGCCACCCCGCTGGTATCGCCGGACGCGCCGTTCATTGCCAGCATGATGCCGCGGGTGGTGACGATGCCGACGGTCTGATCCGCCTGCCTGACCGTCAGCGCGTCGCTGTCATGGCGGGTCACAAGGTCGATCAGCTGGCTGATATCGGCCTCGGGCACGGTCTTGGGCAGGGCCGACAGATCCACCTGCGGATGGTCGCGCAGATAGTCCCCGGGCGAGATCATCACCGAATGCGCCTTGACCAGATGCAGCCGCGAAATCCCGGCGACGAAATCCGCGACATACTGATCGGCGGGGTTGAGGATAATGTCCTCGGCGGTGCCGGTCTGGATGATGGCGCCGTCCTTCATGATGGCGATGCGGTCGCCGATGCGGATTGCCTCGTCCAGATCATGGGTGATGAAGACGGCGGATTTGCCCAGTTCCTTGGTCAGCTGGCGGAATTCGTCCTGCAACTGGCGGCGGATCAGCGGGTCCAGCGCAGAAAACGGTTCGTCCATCAGGATGATCTCGGGGTCCGAGGTCAGCGCGCGCGCCAGTCCCACCCGCTGCTGCATCCCGCCCGACAGTTCGGAAGGATAGCGGTCCAGCCATTCGGCCAGCCCGACCTTGGCCAGCGCGGCCCTGGCGGCGGCGTCGCGTTCGGCGCGGCCGACGCCGCGAACCTCCAGCCCGAAGCCGGTATTTTCCAGCACCGTCCGATGCGGCAGCAGCGCGACCGACTGGAACACCATGCCGATATCGCTGGCCCGGACCTCACGCAGCCGGGCGGCATCCAGCCGCGACATATCCTCGCCCTTGACGGTGATCCTGCCAAGGCTTGGCTCGATCAGCCGGTTCAGCATCCGGATCAGGGTCGATTTGCCGGAACCCGACAGGCCCATGATGCAGAAGATCTCGCCCCGCCTGACCTGCAACGATGCCCCGGCGACGCCGACCACGCAGTTATGTTCGCGCAGCACCTCGGCCTTGCTTGCGCCGCGTTCGGACACGGCCCTGATCGCCGCCCCGGCATTGTCCCCGAAGATCTTCCACAGCGAATCGCAATCGATCAGCACGTCAGAGGAATGTGCGTTCATATGGTCCAGTCCTTGTTTCCAACCCGAAAAAGGCCCGCCCGAGAAACGGACGGGCCGGTTGGTCCGGGATCAGTGATCCTTGATGTTCATCCAGCGGGAAATCAGGTCCGAATGCGCCTCGACCCAGTCCGCGACGGCCTCCTCCATGGTCTGGCCATCGCTGACCGCGCCATTGATCGCGTTGATATCGGCCAGTGGCACATAGACGCTTGCGATCACTTCACGCGCTTCGGGGTTTTCGGCCGAGAACCCGGCCTGCCCGATCCAGTAATAGCCTTGCGGCGGCGGGAACACGCCCTGCGGGTCGGTCAGGAACTTGACGTCAAAGCTTTGCATCATCCAGGACGGCTCCCACAGCGTCACGGCGATCCATTCCTGCCGGTCCACCGCCGATTTCAGCGCCGCCGTCATCGCGGCCGAGCTGCCCTCGACCAGTTGAAGGTCCAGATCATAGGCTTCGACCGCGTTCGCCGTGTCGCGCATCAGGCCTGATCCCGGCTCGATCCCTACGATCCGCCCGCCGAACTTGTCGGCATTGGTGTTCAGATCCTCGACCGAGTCGATATCGACATAGGACGGGACCGCGATGCCCTGAAACAGCCCGTGCGACACCGGAGAGATCTTTTCCAGTCGCCGCTTGTTGCGGTCCCAGTAATCCTGCGCGACATAGTCGATCTGCGAGGCGAGGATCTCGACATCGCCCTTGGCCAGCGCGGCATAGGCGATGCCCCATTCCGAAAAGCTGGTCACTTCGACCGTAAAGCCCTTTTCTTCCAGTACCTTCTTGGTGATGCCGGTGATCGGGGTCAGGTCCTCCCATGACAAGGTGCCCATCTTGATGGTCTTGTCCTGCGCCATCCCCGGCAGCGCGGTCATGGCGACCACGGCGGCTGCGCAAAGCGTCTTCCACACGAATTTCATCCGACTTCTCCCCTGTCGATCATGCGCCTGATGCGCGTTCGGCTGGTCGGGGCCAAAGGGGACGGGCAGAGAGGAGGTCCCGGCAATGAATGACCAAGCGTAAAGTATAAGTTTTAACTTTACATAATCGCCAGATGTTGCGGCGTTTTACGCCTTGCGGCTTTGCGCCGGGCCCCCTCCAAGGCCCTTTTTAGCCCGATTCGCACCAGAAACAGCACATGATCAACAGCAATAACGCAGAAATTTTGTTCCAAAAATGTAATATTGCGCCAATTAGCAAGAGATATGCGTCATTCATGCCGGAAACCGCCAAAATGACGGGATCGACGGACATGTCGCCAGTATATAAGTTTTATCTTATGTTATGGCAATGATAATTATCGTTTGCGCCGAATCGGTGCTGGTTGTTGGGATCGCGTGAAATGGGTTCGCCGTCCGGTCGGATGACCTTGGGGGCTGCCGCTCAGGTCGCGACCCGCCGCAGGGGCAGCGGCCCGTTCCAGATGACACGAGTCCGCATGACGTGAGAGGTGATGCCGCGATGACATTCAGAATGACGCTTGAGGGAATTTACACGCCGCTGGTCACGCCGCTGAACGAAGATGGCTCTTTCCACCTCGACAGGCTTGCCGATCTGATCGAGCGGCTGATCGACAAGGGGGTGCATGGGTTGATCTCTGGCGGTTCGACCGGGGAAAACTATGCCCAAACGGTCGAAGAGCGGCTGGAGCTGGCGCGGTTCGTCACCCAGCGCGTCAAGGGCCGTCTGCCGGTGATCGTCGGCACCGGCGCGATGCGCACACCCGACAGCATCGAGCTGGCGCGGGGCGCACGCGAGATGGGTGCCGATGCGCTGCTGCTGGGGACACCGCCCTATTCCGTGCCGACCGAGCATGAAAACGCGCTGAACGCGCTGGCCATCGACCGCGCCGCCGATCTGCCGGTCATTCTCTATAACTATCCCGGCCGCATGGGCGTGCATATGGGCGAGGAGTTCCTGAACCGCGTCGGCCGATCGCGCAATGTCATCGGGATCAAGGAAAGCTCGGGCGATATCAACCGGGTGCATCTGCTGGCGCGGGATTATCCGCATATCCAGATGTCCTGCGGCATGGACGATCAGGCGTTGGAATTCTTTGCCTGGGGCGCGCGCAGCTGGATCTGTGCGGGGTCGAACTTTCTGCCGGAAGAGCATGTATTCCTGTATGAAACCTGCGTTCTGAACGGCGATTTCGTCAAGGGTCGCCGGATCATGTCGGCGATGATGCCACTGATGCGGGTGCTGGAACAGGGCGGCAAGTTCATCCAATGCGTCAAGCACGGCACCACCCTGTCGGGCATCGCCACCGGTCCCATGCGCCCGCCGCTGAAAGGGCTGAACAAGGACGACAAGCGCGAACTGGAACAGGTGATCGCGGTCCTGAAAACCACCATCGCAGATATCAAGGCGGGGAACTGAGCCATGAGCGATCTTCTGACCCAAGGCGAATACGAGGCGCTGGCAAAGTCGGTCGCCCTGCCCTCGAACGCCTTCATCGACGGTGCGTTCCGTCCGGCGCAATCCGGCAGGACCTTTGCCACCACCAACCCGGCCACCGGCGCAGAGCTGACCCGGATCGCCGCCTGCGGACCCGAGGATGTGGATTTCGCCGTCGGCAAGGCGCGTGATGCCTTCGAGGATGGCCGCTGGTCGCGCCTGCATCCGGGCGAGCGCAAGGCCACGCTGCTGCGTCTGGTGCGGCTGCTGCGCCGCAACCGCCATGAACTGGCGGTGCTGGAAAGCATCGACAGCGGCAAGCCGATCTTCGACTGCGAGACCGTGGACATCCCCGAGGCGATCCATTGCCTTGAATGGCATGCGGAACTGGCCGACAAGATCTACGATCAGGTGGCGCCTGCCTCGGACAACCATATCGCCATGATCGTGCGCGAACCCGTGGGCGTCGTCGGTCTGGTCCTGCCGTGGAACTTTCCGCTGCTGATGCTGGCGTGGAAGATCGGCCCGGCGCTGGCCGCCGGCTGCTCGGTCGTGGTCAAGCCCGCCGCCGAGACCACCCTGTCCAGCCTGCGTCTGGCGGAACTAGCCTCCGAGGCCGGGCTGCCCGACGGGGTGCTGAACATCGTCACCGGCTCGGGCGCCGAGGTGGGCGAACCCCTGGGCTGTCACCCGGATGTGGACATGGTCAGCTTTACCGGCTCGACCGTGACGGGGCGTCGGTTCCTGCATTATTCGGCCGATTCGAACCTCAAGGAAGTGGTGCTGGAACTGGGCGGCAAGAACCCCTGCATCGTGCTGGACGATGCCGAGAATCTGGACGTGGTGGCCGCCCATGTCGTTCAGGGCGCCTTCTGGAACATGGGCGAAAACTGTTCCGCCGCATCGCGCCTGATCGTGCAGGCGGGCATCAAGGAACAGCTGCTGGAGCGCGTGCAGGCCCATGCCCGCGAATGGAATCCGGGCGATCCGCTGGACCCCTCGACCCGGATCGGCGCGCTGGTCAGCAAGGCGCATTTCGACAAGGTGGCCTCGTATCTGGAGGTCGCGCAATCGGCCCGGATCGTGATGGGCGGGCAGACCGAGAACGGCACCCATGTCCAGCCCACCATCGTCGAGGTCCCCGGCAACGACCACAAGCTGGCGCAAGAGGAAATCTTCGGCCCGGTCCTGACGGTGATCGAGGTCAACGGCTTTGACGAGGCGATCAGGGTCGCCAATGCGACGGAATACGGGCTGGCGGCCTCGATCTTTACTGCCAATGGCAAGCGGGCGCTGCGTGGGGCGCGGATGCTGCGGGCGGGTACGGTGACGGTCAACAGCTTTGGCGAGGGGGATATCGCGACGCCCTTCGGCGGTTACAAGCAGTCGGGTTTCGGCGGGCGCGACAACGGCATCCATGCGCATGACCAATATACGCAGCTGAAAACCATCTGGCTGGATCTGGCCGATGATGCGGGCGACAGCATAGACTGACCCCCGGCCCAATCGCTGCGACGGTGCAATCGACCGGAGCCGGCATGACGCTGACTCCGGCTGTTTCCCTTGAGGTTCACAATGGCCCAGAAACTCGGCGTCAGACGGTTGCCCCGCCAGACCGGCATCGCCGGATGGGATGCCATCCTTGGGCCGCGCGCCCCCTTTGCCACGTTGGAGGGGCACCGGATATGCGATGTCGTGGTGATCGGCGGCGGATTCGCGGGATTGTCCGCCGTCCGACGCCTGCGGCAACTGGACCCCCGCGCATCGGTCGCGGTGATCGAGGCGGGCGAGATCGGCAAGGGCGCGGCGGGCCGCAATTCCGGCTTCATGATCGACCTGCCGCACGAACTGACATCCGAGGATTACGCCGGTGAAAGCTCTGCCAGCGACCGCTCGCTGATCGAACTGAACCGCCACGCGATCGGTTTCGCCCGGCAGGCGGTCGAGGAATACGCCATCCCCGAGGGCTATTTCCGCCACGAGGGCAAGGTGAACGGCGCCGTCAGCGAACATGCCCATGCCCAGAATGTCGCCTATGCCGCGCATCTGGCCTCATTGAATGAGGGCTGCGAGATGCTGGATGCGCAGGCGATGCAGGCGTTGACGGGGTCGGCGCATTACCGTTCGGGGCTTTACACGCCGGGCACTGTGATGCTGCAACCGGCGGGCTATATCCGGGGGCTTGCGGGCGGATTGTCGCATGGCTGCGCGATCTTCGAAAACAGCCCGGTCTGCGAACTGGTCCAGCAGGATCGAGGCTGGTCGGTGCAGACGTCGCGGGGGCGGATCGATACGGGCGCGGTGATTCTGGCCAATAACGGTCATCTGGAAAGCTTCGGCTTTGCCAAGGGCCGGCTGATGCACATCTTCCTGTTCGCAAGCATGACCGAGGAACTTTCCCCCAACGCCCTGCAACGGCTGGGCGGCGCGACGAACTGGGGGGTTACGCCGTCGGACCCGATGGGCACGACCATGCGGCGGATCTCGGCCGCGCAGGGGGGCAACCGGATCATTACCCGTACCGTGGCGCGGCTGCGGCCAGGCATGGCGGCCTCGGCCGGCGATGTGGCGGCGGCGGCGCGGGTCATGCGTGGCAAGTTCGACAAGCGATTTCCGCAGCTGGCCGATGTCGGGATGGAATATTCATGGGCCGGGCATCTGTGCCTTGCCTATAACGGAACATCCATCGCCGGGCGCATCGACCGGGACCTTTATGCCGCCTGCGTCTGCAACGGGCTGGGCACGACACGCAGCACTCTGGCCGGGATCGCGGCGGCGGAAACCGTGCTGGGCCATCAAGGCGAGGTGACGGATTACTTTGCCGCGCAGCCGATGCCGCAGCGCCTGCCGCCGCGCCCTCTTGCGGAAATCGGCGCAAACCTGTTCATTCGTTGGAAAGAGTGGCGCGCATATAACGAATAGAACCCATGACGGCAACGGACGACGAAGGAACCCTGCTGAGGTCCGATCCGCAGACGCGCCGCTCTCCACGGCGGCGCCATCTGCCGTCGCTGGGGGCTTTCGCCACCTTCGAGATCGCGGCCAAACATCGCAGCTTCACGCTGGCGGCCAGCGAATTGCATGTGACGCAGGCGGCGATCAGTCAGCAAATCCGGGGGCTGGAAAAGGCGCTGGATTGCCAGTTGTTCATCCGCAAGCATCAGATGATGGAACTGACGCCCGAAGGCGCGACCCTGCTGGAGGCCGTGGGCCGGGGCCTGGATACGTTAAGCGATGCGATCTTTCGCATCGGCCAGCGCACCGACCGCAAGGTCATCACCATCGCCAGCACCCATGCCGCGATCTCGTGCTATGTCAAACCGCTGACCGATGCCTATCGCCTGCTGCGCCCCGATATCCGATTCACGCTGCTGGCCTCGGACCAGAACGACCGGGTGCAGGATTTCGACGAGGTCGATCTGGCGATGATCTGCGGCAACGAGCGGTCGCAGATCGGGCCGGACCTGATCCGGCTGTTTCCTGAAATCGTCGATCCCGTCGCCGCGCCGGACTATCTTGCCGCGCATGGCCCGCTGGAATCGCTGATGCAGCTGCCGCAGGCCGAGCTGATGGAACTGCACCCGATGCATTGGAGCTCGGACGCGATTTCGTGGTATCCGCTGCGCTGGGATGACTGGTTCCGTCATCACGGTCTGCATGTGGACGAACTGACCTTCCGCTTTGTCACCAACAGCTACAGCACATTGGTCGATGCGGCGGTGGCGGGCGAGGGCATCATCCTTGGCTGGCGACATCTGGTGCATCGGCAGGTGGCCGACGGGCGGCTGCTGCGGATCTTCGACATGCCGCTGGATGCCGGGCGCTCTTATTACCTGAAGCTGAACCCCGGCGCCCGTGACAGCCGAAACACCGTTGATTTCATCGACTATTTTCAGGCGGAAGCCGCGCGGATGGCCGATCCGACCGCCAGCTGACAGCCGGTCCGTATCACCCGCCTGCAAGACAAGGACAAAGGCCATGGAAACCTATCTGATCCGCTTTACCGTGCGTCCCGAACAGCGCGACCGATTTCTGCGCCTGCTGACCGGGGTGCTGGACCATATGCGGCACGAGGAAACCTTTATCGACGCGCGACTGGCGCAGGTGGCCGACAGCCCCAATGAATTCGTGCTGCACGAGACATGGGCCAGCCGCGAGGATGTGCTGAATGTGCAGCTGAACCGCCCCTATCGCAAGGAATGGCACGAGGCGCTGCCCGAACTGCTGGCGGCCGAGCGCGACATCACCATCCTGTCACCCCTCTGGCCCGAAACCGTCTGATCCGCGCGGACAATCCCGCATTCCATCCTGACCGAGGCTGCACCGATGTTCCCCCGCAACCGCTGGCTGGTTCTGGCCATTGTCTCAAGCGCGCTGTTTCTGATCGTGATCGACATGACCGTGCTTTATACGGCGCTGCCGCGGCTGACGCATGATCTGGCGGCGACGGCGACGCAAAAACTGTGGATCATCAACGCCTATCCGCTGGTGGTGGCGGGGCTGCTGCCGGGGCTGGGGGCGCTTGGCGACCGCTTTGGGCACAAGCGGATGTTTCTGACCGGGCTGGCGGTCTTTGGCACGGCCTCGCTGGCGGCGGCTTTCGCGCCCTCGGCTCCGATGCTGATCGCTGCGCGGGTGTTGCTGGCCGTGGGCGCGGCGATGATGATGCCCGCCACCCTGTCGCTGATCCGGCTGACCTTCACGGACGAGGGCGAGCGCGCCTTTGCCATCGGCATCTGGGCGGCGGTGGCCTCGGGCGGGGCGGCGCTGGGGCCGGTGATCGGCGGGCTGTTGCTGGAGTGGTTCTGGTGGGGCTCGGTCTTTCTGATCAATGTGCCGGTCGTCCTGCTGGCGCTGGTGGCGGGTGCGGCGTTGCTGGTGAACCGTCCCGGCAGTCGCAGCCAGCCGTTCGATCTGCGGGGCTCGGTTCAGGTGATGATCGGCCTTGTCGGTCTGATCCATGCGGTGAAGGAAATCAGCAAGCGCGACCCGTCATGGATGGCCGCCGCGCTGGGTTTCGCCATCGGTCTGGTGGCGATGATCGCCTTCGTGCGCCGCCAGCTGGCCAGCACCGCGCCGCTGATCGATTTCTCGCTGTTTCGCGATGCGCGGTTTTCATCGGGCGTGGCGACGGCGCTGGTTGCTTCGGCGGCGCTGATCGGGGTCGAGCTGGTCTTCAGCCAGCGGCTGCAACTGGTGCTGGGCCATTCGCCGTTGCAGGCGGGGCTGCTGATCCTGCCCATCCCGCTGGCGTCGTTCATTGCCGGGCCGCTGGCCGGTCTGGCGCTGCCGCGTCTGGGCGAGACCCGGATCCTGTGGACGTCGCTGACGCTGACCGGCTGCGCGCTTGCGGCCTATCTGGTCAGCCATGACGGGCCGGTCTGGCTGTGGCTGTCGGCGCTGGCGGTCATGGGCTTCGGGGTCGGTGCGGCGATGACGGCGGCCTCCAGCGTCATCATGCTGTCCGCGCCCGAGGATCGCGCAGGCATGGCGGCCTCGATCGAAGAGGTGTCCTATGAACTGGGCGGCGCGCTTGGCATCGCGCTTCTGGGCAGCCTGATGTCGGCGCTTTATTCCCGCGCGATGATCGTGCCTGTGGGCCTGCCCCCGGTCGTCGCCGACAGTCTTGACGAGGCTTTGATGGTCGCGGAAACCATGAGCCCCGCGCGCGCGTCCGAGATGGCCCGGCTGGCCCGCGCGGCGTTCGATCAGGCATTCGTCGGGGTGATCGGCGTGGCGATCCTGCTGTTGCTGGTGGTGGCCTTCGGCATCTGGCGCAAGGCGGCACCGGCCCGTTAGGGCCGGAACCGGGGGCGGACCGCTCAGCCCATCCGCTCGCTTGAGAACGAACCGGGCGAGGCGGGAAAGACCACGGTCTTGCTGCCGTTCAGGAAAACCCGGTGATTGGCATGGGCGTGGATGGCGCGGGCCAGCACCTGGCTTTCGACGTCGCGGCCAAGGCTGACGTAATCCTCGGGCGACTGGCCGTGGGTCACGCGGATGATGTCCTGCTCGATGATCGGGCCCTCGTCCAGATCGGTCGTCACATAATGCGAGGTCGCGCCGATCAGCTTCACCCCGCGTTCATAGGCCTGCTTGTAGGGGTTCGCGCCCTTGAAGCTCGGCAGGAAGGAATGGTGGATGTTGATGATCCGGCCCGACATGACACGGCACATTTCCTCGGACAGCACCTGCATGTAGCGCGCCAGCACGACCAGTTCGGCGCCGCTGTCCTCGACGATGCGCATCTGCGCCGCCTCGGCCTCGGGTTTGTTTTCCTTGGTGACCTTGATGTAGTGGAACGGGATGTCGTGGTTCACCACCACCTTCTGATAGTCCAGATGGTTCGAGATCACCGCCACGATGTCGATGGGCAGCGCCCCGATCCGCCAGCGATACAGCAGATCGTTCAGGCAATGCCCGAAACGGCTGACCATGACGACGACTTTCATCTTCCGCCCTTCGTCATGGAACTGCCAGGTCATGCCGAATTTCCGGGCGGCCTCGTCAAAGCCTTTGTCCAGCTTGTCCAGCGTCGCGCCGGTTTCCGGCACGAAGCTGACGCGCATGAAGAATTTTCCCGTCTGCGGGTCGTCATATTGAGAGCTGGCGGTGATGTTGCAGCCCTGATCGGCCAGATAGCCGGAAATGGCCGCAACGATGCCACGGGTGGAATCGCAGGCAACGGTCAGGCAGAATTTGGACATTGGCGTCTCCTGTCGTGAAAGGGGAGGATTCCGGCCCGCCCCGCTGATTGATTCATGGCATTGGCTGGCGGGTGGGTGCCGTTACGCGGTCAGCCCTTCGGGTTCGGGCAGCCCGGCTGCGCGGCAGCAGGCGGTCAGGGTATTGGCCAGCAGGCAGGCGATGGTCATCGGGCCGACGCCGCCCGGAACCGGGGTGATCGCGCCCGCGACCGCACGGGCACTGGCGAAATCGACATCGCCGACCAGCCTGGTGCGGCCGCCATCCTCGATCCGGTTGATGCCCACGTCGATGACCGTCGCGCCGGGCTTGACCCAGTCGCCGGGGATCATCCGGGGCCGCCCGACCGCGGCGACAAGAATATCCGCCTGCCGACAGACCCCGGCCAGATCGCGGGTGCGGGAATGGGCGATGGTCACGGTGCAGCTGTCGCGCAGCAGCAGTTGCGCCATCGGTTTGCCGACGATATTGCTGCGGCCCACGATCACCGCGTTCAACCCCGACAGATCGCCCAGCCGGTCGCGCAGCATCATCAGGCAACCCAGCGGCGTGCAGGGCACCATCGCCTTCTGCCCGGTTGCCAGCAGCCCGACATTGAGGATGTGAAAGCCATCGACATCCTTGCCCGGATCGATCGCGTTCAGCACTGCCTCGGCGTCCAGATGATCGGGCAGCGGCAGTTGCACCAGAATCCCATGCACATCGGCATCGGCGTTCAGCCGCCCGATCAGCGCCATCAGCGCGTCCTGCGTGGTATCGGCGGGCAGCTTGTGTTCGTAAGAGTTCATCCCGACCTCGCGGGTCTGGATGCCCTTGTTGCGGACATAGACTTCGCTGGCCGGGTCCTCGCCCACCAGAACCACCGCCAGTCCCGGCGTGATACGGTCCTGCTTCAGCCGGGTGACATGGGCGGCAACGCGCTGTCGCACATCCGCCGCGAAGGCCTTGCCGTCGATCAGATTGTCTTGGTCGGTGGTTGCATCGCTCATTCAGGAGTTCCTTTCAGACGTGTGGCAGTTCCCTCTAGCGCATGCCACAGCGATCTGGCCATGCTGCGCATGCCGAAGATAGCCAGTTTTGCCGATGCCCGGCGGATGATGAAAACGCTCATGTGATGGACAAGGGTCCGGGTGCCGCTGCCGGGGCCGAAGGCTTGGGCGTCCAGATTGACCAGCTTTTCCATCATCGCGCGGATCAGTTCGGGACTGTCGGCCTCGATCTCGAAGGCCACCCAGCTTTCGGTCTGTTCGGTGACCGAGCAGCCCGGCGCATGGGCGGCCAGTTCGGCGGCCAGATCATCGGCCGCGCGGCCCGGAAACTCGATCAGCCATTGATCGGGGCCGGTCCAGAGGGCGGCGATCCCCTGCCCTTCGGCCCATTCGCCCGGTCCCGGCAGTTCCAGCCCCATCGGCGCGGGCCGCGCCGCGCCCCGACGCAGGGTGAGGGATGCCAGCCCCAGACCGGTATTTTCGGTAATCCGTAGCGCGCCGAAACGCTGGTCCAGCGGTGTCGCGTCGCCAAGGGCGGTGATCGGGGTCAGGTCAGTCACGCAGGCGCCCTCCTTCGGGGTCGATGAAATGGGGCGAGACGACGCGCAGCAGGATCTGCTGCCCCTGCAAGGGGTTGGCGGCCAGAATGACCTCTCCCATCCGGGCGGCGCCATCGGTCAGAAACCCCAAGCCGATGCCCGAGCCGACATGCGGCGAATGGCAGGCCGAGGAGATCCAGCCCTGATCGCTGAACGTATCCTGCGCATCGCCCTGACGGAACAGATGCGCGCCCGCGGTGACGGGTTCGGCGGGATCGACCGGTTGCAGGCCCACCAGCACGCGGGTTTCGGACTGCATCCCCTCGCGCCGCGACATGACTGCGCCGATGCTGTCCTTTTTCGTGCTGACCATCCGGCCCATGCCCAGCATCTGCGCGCTGGTCTGGCCGTTCAGCTCATTACCCGCCGCGTGGCCCTTTTCGATCCGCATCACGCCAAGCGCCTCGGTCCCGTAAGGGGTCGCGCCCAGATCCGCGCCCAGATCGACCAGCCGCGCCATCAGCGCATTGCCGTAGCGCGCGGGCACCGCGACCTCATAGGCCAGCTCGCCCGAAAAGCTGATGCGGAACAGCCGCGCCCGCAGCCCGCCGCAAACCGTCAGATTGGTGCAGGCCATGAAGGGAAAGGCCTCGTTCGAGATGTCGAACCCGTCCACGATCCGTTCCAGCAGCCGGCGCGCATTCGGCCCGGCCACTGCGATCTGCGCCCATGCGTCGGTGGTGGATATCAACTGCACATCCAGTTCCGGCCACAGGCATTGGGGGACGAATTCCATATGGCGATAGACCGGCCCGGCCTGCGCGGTGGTGGTCGTGACCACATAGTGATCCTCGGCCAGCCGGGCGCAGGTGCCGTCGTCCCAGGCCACGCCATCCTCGCGCAGCATCAGGCCATAGCGGGTCATCCCGACCCTGAGGCTGGCCATCGCGTTGCAATACAGCCGGTTCAGGAATTCACCCGCATCCGCGCCCTGCACATCGACCTTGCCAAGCGTGGTCACGTCGCAGATGCCGACGCCCTTGCGGGTGGCCAGAACCTCTCGGTCCACGGATTCGCGCCAGTGGGTTTCATCCGGGCGGGGGAAATATTGCGCCCGCATCCATTGTCCGACCTCGACAAAGACCGCGCCTTGCGATTGCGCCCAAGGGTGCGTCGGCGTCAACCGGCGTGGGCGGAAATGCGCGCCATTGTCGCCGCCGCCCAGCACCGACAGCGCGACCGGCGTATAGGGCGGACGGAAGATCGTGGTGCCGGTCTCGGGGATCGGCTTGCCGGTCAGCTCCGACATGACCGCCAGCGCGGTGACATTCGCCGTCTTGCCCTGATCGGTCGCCATGCCAAGCGTGGTCCAACGTTTCAGATGCTCGACCGGGCGCATGTTTTCCTGATGGGCCAGCGCGATATCTTTGACCGTCACATCGTTCTGGAAGTCGACCCATGCCCGGCCCTTGCCCGGCACATGCCACAGTGGATGCAGGTTATGCGCGGCATCCTCGGTCTGCGGCAGGGCGGGCAAGGTGGCGGTGATGTCCAGTTCCGCCAGCGCATCGCGGGCAGCCTCGGCGCCCGAGCGCAGGGCCTGTGCGGTGCTGCCCTGACCATTGGCGGCCCCGGCCACGATCAGGCCCGGCGGGCCATCGGGGCCGGGCAGAAAGGCTTGCGCGGCCTCGTCCCAGACCGGGCGGCCCCGGTGATGCGAGGACAGATGCAGGTTCGGGTTCCACCCTCCCGATACGGCCAATGCGCCACAATCCAGCCACTGGCTGCGGCCATTGTGCCGCACCTCGATCTTCGTCAGGCCCAGACGGCCCCTGGAATTGCTGACCATACCGCCGGCGAACAGCCGATAGTCGCCCTGCGCCACCGCATCCGGGCGGCTGTCGATCACGCCCGCAATCCCGATGCCCTTGGCGGCAAGGTCCAGCGCGGTGCGATGGCCGTCGTCATTGTTGGTGAAAATGGCGATCCGGTCGGCGGGGCTGACCGCCCAACGATTGGCGAAGGCGCGCATCGCCCCGGCCAGCATCACCCCCGGACGGTCGTTATTGGCAAAGGGGATGTGCCGCTCGATGGCGCCCGCCGCCAGAACGGCACGTTTTGCGGTGATCCGCCACAGCGTCTGGCGCGGTTGCCTGCCGGGGTCGGGCAGATGATCGGCCACCCGCTCGACCGCGCCATAGATACCGTGATCGAATGTGCCGAAAACGGTGGTGCGGCGCATGATGCGCAGGTTGGGCAGGCTGGCCAGTTCGGCCTCGATCCCCGCAACCCAGTCGGGACCGGGGGTGTCGTCCAGCAGATGCGTTTCCGCCAGCAGTCGCCCTCCCAGACGGAAATCCTCATCCGCCAGGATCACGCTTGCCCCGCTGCGCGCCGCCGTCAGCGCTGCCGCCAGCCCCGCCGCGCCGCCACCGACGATCAGCAGGTCGCAATGCAGAAACCCCTTGTCGTAACCATCGGGGTCGGGCTGCATCGACAGGCTGCCCAGCCCTGCCGCGCGGCGGATCGCGGGTTCATACAGCTTTTCCCAGAAGGCGCGCGGCCACATGAAGGTCTTGTAATAGAACCCCGCCGCGAAGAAGGGCGACAGCAGGTCATTCACCGCCATCAGATCGAACCGAAGCGAGCCGATGCGGTTCTGGCTGCGCGCCTCCAACCCGTCGAACAGCTCGGCCACGGTGGCGCGGGTGTTGGGTTCCTGCCGCGCGCCTTGGCGCAGTTCGACCAGCGCGTTCGGTTCCTCGGATCCTGCCGCGATCAACCCGCGCGGGCGGTGATATTTGAAGCTGCGCCCCATCAGCCGCACATCATTCGCCAGCAGCGCCGAGGCCAGCGTATCGCCCGGATGGCCGGTGAATCTGCGCCCGTCGAAGGTGAAGGACAGCGTTTGGCTGCGGTCGATCAGGCCGCCGGACAGACGGGTCATGCGAACCTCCGCAATGCGACGTCGCGGGCCAGCTCTGCGCCGATCACCTCATGCGTGACGGTGTTGCGGGTCACGATCAGCCAGCTTCGGTCGCCCTGCTCGTGAAACCACAATTCGCGATGCACGCCCGCCGGGTTGTCGCGCAGATAGACGTAATCGGCGAATGCGGCCCCGGCATCGTCAGCCGAGGGGTCGGGACGCTCAATCAGGCTGGCATCGCCCAGATAGGTGAATTCCTGCGCGTCGCGAAGGCCAAGCAGGGGGTGGGGGATCAGCATCTTGGGACCTCAGTGCAGGTTGGGCTGGGCGCCAACGCCCTTTTCGTCGATGACATGGCCGCGTGCGAAACGGTCCAGACGGTAATGGCGGGCGGTCTCGTGCGGGGTGTCCGTGGCCAGCAGATGCGCAAAGGCATAGCCGCTGGCAGGCGTCGCCTTGAACCCGCCATAGCACCAGCCGCCGTTCAGATAGAGCCCATCAACCGGGGTGCGGTCGATGATCGGGCTGCCATCCATCGACATGTCCATGATGCCGCCCCAGATGCGCAGCAGACGCGCCCGCCCGATCATCGGCATCACGGCCATGCCGCTTTCGGCCACATCTTCGACCACCGGCAGGTTGCCGCGTTGGGCATATGAGTTGTAGCCGTCCGGGTCGCCGCCAAAGACCAGCCCGCCCTTGTCGGATTGGCTGACATAGAAATGCCCCGCGCCGAAGGTGATGACGCCCGGGATCACCGGCTTCAGCCCCTCGGTCACGAAGGCTTGCAGCACATGGCTTTCGATCGGCAGACGCATTCCGGCCATTGCCATCACCCGGCTGGACGACCCCGCCACAGCGACGCCGATCTTGCCCGCGCCGATGAAACCACGAGAGGTCTCGACCCCCTGCACCCGGCCGCCTTCGATGCGAAAGCCGGTGACTTCGCAATTCTGGATCAGATCGACCCCGGCCAGATCGGCGCCACGGGCATAGCCCCAGGCCACGCCGTCATGGCGCGCGGTGCCACCCCGGCGCTGCAACAGCCCGCCCTTGATCGGGAAACGCGCATTGTCGAAATTCAGGAAGGGCGCCATCGCCCGCACCCCGTCCGCGTCCAGCAATTCGGCATCCGCCCTCGCCAGCCGCATCGCGTTGCCGCGACGGCGATAGGCATCGCGTTGGGCGTCGCTGTGAAACAGGTTCAGGATGCCGCGCTGGCTTATCATGGCGTTGAAGTTGAACTCCTGCTCCAACCCCTCCCACAGCTTCATCGAGAATTCATAGAAGGGCTCGTTGCCCGGCAGCAGATAATTCGAGCGGATGATGGTCGTGTTCCGCCCGATATTGCCCGAGCCAAGCCAGCCCTTTTCCACAACCGCGATCCGGGCCTGACGGAAGGTCCGCGCCAGATAATAGGCCGTCGCCAGCCCATGCCCGCCGCCGCCGACGATGACGTAATCATAGGCGGGCTGAGGGTCGGGATTGCGCCATAACGGCCGCCAGCCCTTATGGCCGGTCAGGGCCTCCCTGATGACGCGAAAGCCGGAAAAATGCATCGCTCGGGTCTCCTTGTTGCGATCAATCTGACACAGCGCAGCGCAGCCGATATGCCCGAAACCGACATTTCCTTGCCCAAACGGGTCATGCGTGCCAGTCTGAGCCCAGAGTTCAGGGGAACCCATGCCAGCCGATTCCCAATCCCCGGCGCGTTACGGCTTTTTGTTGTTGCCGGATTACGCGCTGATGTCCGCCGCTTCCGCCATCGAGCCGTTCCGGGCCGCGAACCTGCTGGGTGGCCGGACGCTGTATGACCTGCGGTTTCTGTCCGTCGATGGCGGCTGGATGCAATCCTCGGGCGCGGGGGCGTTCAATACCGCCGCGATCAGCGGCGCGCGCGAGGATTTCGATATCCTGTTCGTCGTCGCGGGTGGCGATCCTCTGGCGCAGCGCGATGAGCGGGTGCTGGCGTGGTTGCGGCGGCTGGCACGTCGCGGCGTGGCGCTTGGCGGGATTTCGGGCGGGGCGGCGATCCTGGCGGCGGCGGGCGTGATGGGCGCGCGCCGTTTCACCATCCACTGGCAGCATATCGACGCGATGCGCGAAACCAATCCCGAGGCGCTGATCGAGCGGCGGCTGTTCGTGATCGACCGCGACCGTTTCACCTGCGCGGGGGGGATGGCGGCGCTGGACATGATGTATGCGCTGATCGCGGCGGCGCATGGGGTGACGCTGGCGCGGGCGGTCAGCGACTGGTTCATTCATACCGGCATCCGCGCATCCGAGGCGCCGCAGCAACTGGACCCGGCGCGCAAATACGATCTGCATCATCCGGCGCTGGTGGCGATGATCGACCTGATGACCAGCCATCTGGCCGATCCGTTGCGGCTGGAGGATCTGGGCCATCTGTGCGGCATCAGTCCCCGTCAGCTGGAGCGGCTGACGCAAGCGCAGCTGGGGCAAAGCGTGATGCAGCTGTATCGCCGGTTGCGGCTGGACAAGGCCGAGGAATTGCTGACCCAGTCCAGCCTGCCGCTGACCGAGATCGCGCTGGCCACGGGCTTTGCCTCGCGCAGCCATTTCACCCGCGCCTTTCGGGATCAGTTCGCGGATACGCCGATCTCTCGCCGCCGCCAGTCCCGCCCGGACCGGGGCAAGATCCCGAATGCCTGAAACCGCCGAGGGGTGCCGCGCCTTTCAGATATCGAGGGTATGGTCACGCTCCCACTGCGTCAGATGCGAGCAATAGCTGTTCCATTCCCGGGTCTTCAGCGTGGTATAGGCGGCCGAGAACTCTTCCCCCATCGCGGCCTTCAACTCTGCATCCTCGTCATAGGTGCGGATCGCGTCCAGCAGGTTCAGCGGCAGCTTGGGCGCACCGTTGACCTTGTGGCCCTCGGCATACATGTCGATATCGCTGCGCGGTCCCGGATCGGCCTGCGACCTCATGCCCGACAGCCCGGCGGCGATGATGACCGCCTGCAACAGATAGGGATTGACCGCCCCGTCCGGCAGGCGCAGCTCGAACCGTCCGGGACCGGGGACGCGGACCATATGGGTGCGGTTGTCGCCGGTCCATGTGACGCTGTTGGGCGCCCAGGTCGCCCCGGATGCGGTCCGCGGCGCGTTGATCCGCTTATAGCTGTTCACGGTCGGGTTGGTGATCAGCGCCAGAGACGAGGCATGTTTCATGATCCCGCCAAGAAAATACCGCCCGCGATCCGACAGGGACAGTTCCTTGCTGTCATCGGCAAAGGCGTTCTCGCCGGTTGCCGTGTTCCAGACCGAGACATGGGCATGGCAGCCATTGCCGGTCAGCCCCATGAACGGCTTGGGCATGAAGGTGGCGCGCAGCCCGTATTTCTCGGCCATCGCCCGGACCATGAACTTGAAGAAGCTGTGCTTGTCAGCGGTGGCCATGGCGTCGTCGTATTTCCAGTTCATCTCGAACTGGCCGTTCGCGTCCTCATGGTCGTTCTGATAGGGCTCCCAGCCCAGCTCCTGCATGTAATCGCAGATCTCGGCGATCATGTCATAGCGGCGCAGGATCGCCAGCTGATCGTAACAGGGCTTGGTCGCGTTATCGGCCAGATCGGCGATGGCGCTGCCCTCGGGGTTCAGCAGCTGGAATTCGGCCTCGATGCCGGTCTTGACGGACAGGCCCATCTCGGCGGCCTCGGCGACCAGCCGGGCCAGCACATTGCGCGGGGCCTGCGCCAGTCGCTGATTCTGCATCACGCAGTTCGAGGGGACCCAGGCCACCTCTTTCTTCCACGGCAGTTGGATCACCGACGAGGCGTCGGGAATGGCCAGCATGTCGGGATGCGCGGGTGTCAGGTCCATCCAGGTGGCAAAGCCCGCAAAGCCGGCCCCGTCCTTCTGCATGCCCGAAATCGCCGATGCCGGCACCAGCTTGGTTCGCTGGCTGCCGAACAGATCGGTGTAAGAAATCATGAAATACTTGATTCCGTTTTCACGGGCGAAGTCGGCAAGACTTGTCATTAATGATTCCCCTGTTGCGTTTTTCGATCCGTGGCGGGGTCTTGTGCCCCGCCCTTCTGGACGATGATCAGAACCCGGATTGTCCGGGAATCCAGTTGGTTCCCGACAGCGGGACACCGGCCATGGCGGCCGCTTCGATGGTCAGTGCGCAGAGATCCTCGGGTTCGAGGTTGTGAACATGGCTTTTCCCGCATGCCCGCGCAAGTGTCTGACATTCCAGCGTCAGAACCGCCAGATAGTTGCGAAGGCGACGGCCTGCGGCCACCGGGTCCAGTCGTTTCATCAGCTCGGCATCCTGGGTGGTGATGCCTGCCGGATCGCGCCCCTCGTGCCAGTCGTCATAGGCCCCGGCGGTCGTGCCCAGCTTTTGGTATTCGTCCTCCCATCGCGGGTCGTTGTCGCCAAGCGCAATCAGCGCCGCCGTGCCGATGGCCACCGCATCAGCCCCCAGCGCCAGCGCCTTGGCGACATCGGCGCCGCTGCGGATCCCGCCCGACACCACAAGCTGCACCTTGCGATGCATCCCCAGATCCTGCAACGCCTTCACGGCAGGGCGGATACAGGCCAGCGTCGGCTGGCCGACATGTTCGATGAACACATCCTGCGTCGCCGCCGTGCCGCCCTGCATGCCGTCCAGCACGACCACATCGGCCCCCGCCTTCACCGCCAGAGCGGTGTCGTAATAGGGCCGCGCGCCGCCGATCTTGACATAAATCGGCTTTTCCCAATTGGTGATCTCGCGCAGTTCCAGCAGCTTGATCTCCAGATCGTCGGGGCCGGTCCAGTCGGGATGGCGGCAGGCGGAACGCTGGTCGATCCCCACCGGCAGGTTGCGCATCTTTGCGACCCGTTCGGTGATCTTCTGGCCCAGCAGCATCCCGCCGCCGCCCGGCTTGGCGCCCTGCCCGACCACCACCTCGATGGCGTCGGCGCGGCGCAGGTCGTCGGGGTTCATGCCGTACCGCGATGGCAGATACTGATAGACCAGCTTTTCCGAATGGCCGCGTTCCTCATCGGTCATGCCGCCATCGCCGGTCGTGGTCGAGGTTCCGGCCATCGTCGCCCCGCGCCCCAATGCCTCTTTGGCATTGGCCGACAGCGCGCCGAAGGACATTCCGGCGATGGTGATCGGGATCTTCAGCTCGATGGGGTTCTTGGCAAAGCGGGTGCCCAGAACGACCGAGGTGTCGCATTTCTCGCGGTAGCCCTCCAGTGGATAGCGGCTGATCGAGGCGCCCAGAAACAGCAGATCGTCGAAATTCGGCACCTTGCGCTTCGCGCCGCCGCCACGGATGTCATAGATCCCGGTCGCTGCGGCCCGGCGGATCTCGGAACCGATCTCCTGCGAATAGGTCGAGCTTTGCCGTGGCAGGGTCTGCGGTGTCTTTTCCATCGGCCTCTCCTCAGTACTCGTCGGCGTGATCGACGTTGAAATTGTAAAGCTTGCGGGCCGAGCCATAGCGCCGGAACTCTTCGGGGCGGGCGTCGGCTTCGGCGCGACCCAGAAGGTCGGCCAGCAGATCCAGATGTTCGGGGCGCATCTCTTTCTCGACGCAATCGGCCCCCAGCGACTTGACCTCGCCGCGCACGAACAGCCGCGCTTCATAGAGACTGTCGCCCAGGGCATCCCCGGCATCGCCCAGAATGACCAGATTGCCCGACTGCGCCATGAAGGCCGACATATGGCCGACATTGCCATGCACCACGATGTCGATGCCCTTCATCGAAATCCCGCAGCGAGAGCTGGCATTGCCCTTGACCACCAGCAGCCCGCCATGCCCGGTCGCCCCGGCATACTGGCTGGCATCGCCTTCGACGATCACCGCGCCCGAGATCATGTTCTCGGCCACGCCCGGCCCGACCGAACCGGTGACATGGATCGTCGCCTGCTTGTTCATCCCCGCGCAGTAATAGCCGGTCGAGCCGTTGACCCTGACGCTGATCGGCGCATCCAGCCCGACCGCCAGCGCATGAGAGCCGCGCGAATTCTCGATCACCCATTCGGCATTTCCGCTTTGGGCCTGAAGCGTGCTGTTCAGCTGACGCAGGTCGGTTTCGGCCATGTCGATGGTCTGCATCTCAGCGCTCCCAGAAATAGACGGTGGCGGGTTCAGGTTCCCAGACGCGGGCGGTCTCGATCCCCGGCAGGCTGGCGAAGGCGCGATATTCGGACCCGAAGGCGACGTAATCCTCGGTCTCGGCCATCACTGCCGGTTTGCACGCGATCGGGTCGCGCACCACGCCAAAGCCGTTCTTTGTGCCGACGACGAAGGTGAAGAAGCCGTCCAGATCCTGCAAGGTGCCGTCCAGCGCCTCACCCAGTGTCGCGCCCTCGGCCAGCCGTGACGAGATATAGCAGGCGGCGACCTCGGTATCGTTCTGAGTCTGCGGCACAAAGCCCTTGCGCGCCAGTTCCCGGCGCATCTGGTTGTGGTTCGACAGCGATCCGTTATGGACAAGGCACTGATCGCCATCGGTCGAGAACGGATGCGCGCCAAGCGTGGTCACCGCGCTTTCCGTCGCCATCCGGGTATGGCCGATGCCGTGGCTGCCCGCCATCTGCCGGATGCCGAAGCGCGCCGCGACATCGCCGGGCAGGCCGACCTCCTTGAAGATCTCCATCGAATGGCCCACGCCCATGACGCGGATGTTCTTTTCGGCCAGAAACGCGCGGGTCTCGGCCTCGCTGCCCTTCGGCAGGGTCAGCACCGCATGGGTATCGACCGCCCGCATCCGCACCGGGCTGCGCAGCAGCGCCGTCAGCGTTTCCTCCAGCCCGTCGAAATCCTTGTCCGGCGTTTCGGACTGGATGGTCATCTTCAGACCATCGGCGTCATCGCCATAGATCGCAATCCCGGCACTGTCCGGTCCGCGATCGGTCATGGTGATCAGCATATCGGTCAGAAGATCGCCCAGACGCGGCCGCAAGTCGTCCTTTTTCAGGAACAGGCCAACAATGCCACACATAGTCACCTCCGCTCAGCTTGGCTCAAAGCCTTCACGGATTAACTAATAGGAAAATTTATTGCCCTACAAGATATTTTTTGCACTTGGCGATTTTTGCCGTCTTTCCGCCTGTCCGCGTGGCCAAACCGCCTATTTCGCCTGCGGATAGCAGATGATCGACAGATAGCGAATCGGCAGGTCATTCATGATTTCGGGACCATGAGGCGCGTCGGCGTCGAAGATCAGGCTGTCGCCGGGATCGAGGTCATAGATCTGGTCGGCGTGGCGATAGCCCAGCCTGCCCTCCAGCATATAGATCAGCTCGATCCCTTCATGCTGGAAGGTCTGGAAGCGGTCGCTTTCGGTATCCAGAACGATCAGATAGGGCTCGACCACCACGCCGGAATTGTTCGATCCGATGTGGCCCAGCAGGTGATATTGATGGCCGGAGCGGGTCCCTGCCCGCTCGACCTCGAGGGCGGCGCCGGCCTTGACATGCATGGCCCCGCGCGGCTCTTCATAGCCCGAGAAAAGCTGCACCAGAGGCACGCCAAGCGCATTGGCCAGCGTTTGCAGGGTCGCCAGCGATGGCGAGATCACGCCGTTCTCGATCTTGGACAGCATCCCCACCGACAGCCGGGCCTGATTGGCCAGTTCCGATCCGGTCATCCGCTGACGCTTGCGCAATTCGCGGACCTGCCGACCGATGGCGACCTCAAGGTTCTTTTCGCGTCCGTCCCGCAGGGCATGGGGGTTCTGGGTCAGCTTGATCTCGGGATCTATCGTTTTGGTCATTATCTGTTTCCCTGCGGGTTCCACGGTCTTGAAATCAGGTTCGGCAAAAACTGGCCAACCGTATATATAAAACTTCCGGCAAGCGGAAATCCTATCGCCTGCGGCCCGTGCGGACTGGGTCGATTGGCTGTTTTACCTTGGAAATTCACGGGAAAACGCCGCTTTAAGTTCCTAAAAAGAAAAATTGTTGCCTAACAGGAATTTTTGCTGTTGTAATGGATTCGGGTAGGCGTGCCAGTCTTTGGCACTGGACCGGACCTGGGCGGGGAGGTGTCGAACTCGTGACAATCCGCAATGCCATGAAAGGCAGACCCTCAGTGCCGATCGATCCGGGCGCGGGCGATCACCCGGCCCTTGACGACCACTTCGCCAGCCACCGGCAGCCGACGCAGTTCCGACATCAGATTCGGTTTGAGCGTATCACGACAAAAGGACAGACATCATGACGGCATCATGGAGATTTTCTGCGCTGGCCGACCGGCATCGCGCCCTCGGCTCGAACCTCGAGGACTGGAGCGGGATGGGAACCGCCTGGACCTATGACAAGGACCAGCTTGAGGAATATATGGCGATCCGCACCAAGGCCGGGGTGATGGATGTGTCGGGGCTGAAAAAGGTGCATGTGACCGGCCCCCATGCCAGCCACATCATCGACCGGGCGGTGACCCGCGACATCGAAAAGCTGAAGCCGGGGCGCTCGACCTATTGCTGCATGCTGAACGATCAGGGGAAGTTCATCGACGATTGTGTCGTCTATCGGATGGGTCCGCACAGCTTTATGGTCGTGCATGGCGCCGGGCAAGGCTATGAGCAGCTGATAATGGGCGCCATGGGCCGCAATGCGACGGTGCTGTTCGACGACGATCTGCACGACATCTCTTTGCAGGGGCCGCTGGCGGTGGATTATCTGCACAAGCATGTGCCGGGCATCCGCGACGTGGGCTATTTCAGCCATATCCACACCACGCTGTTTGGCAAGCCGGTCACCATATCCCGCACCGGCTATACCGGCGAGCGCGGCTATGAGATCTTCTGTCGCCGTCAGGACGCGCCGGAAATCTGGGATACCATCGTGGCCGAGGGCGCCGAGATGGGCATCATCCCGACGCGCTTCAGCACGCTGGATCTGCTGCGGGCTGAAAGCTATCTGCTGTTCTTCCCCGACGACAATTCCGAGACCTATCCCTTCCCGGACCAACCCGGCGGCGACACGCTGTGGGAGCTGGGGCTGGAATTCACCGTCTCGAAAGGCAAGACCGGCTTTCGCGGCGCCGAGGAGCATTACCGTCTGCAAGGCAAAGAGCGGTTCAAGATCTATGGCGTCAAGCTGGAAGGCACCGAACCGGCCGAGATCGGGGCAAAGATCCTCAGGGATGGCAAAGAGGTCGGCGTCGTCACCATCGGTTTCTACAGCCCGCTGAACGAACACAATATCGGGATCGCCCGGATGCCGGTCGATTGCGCGACCCCCGGCAGCCCGCTGACGATCCGCAATTCGGGCAGCGAGATCCGCGCCGTCGCGCATCCGATGCCCTTCTATGACGAGGACAAGAAGCGCCGCACAGCCAAGGGTTGAACCAGATGGGGCAGAGGGCGGCGTCAGACCGCCCCACCCGACCGACAGGAAGGACGATGTAGCCAATGCCAGCCACGAAATTCACGCCGTCGATTCCCAGCCGCCCGGTCTATGGCGGGCTGAAATCGCACGGCGCCGTGCCCTCGTTGATGCTTGCCAACGGGCCGGGGGCCGAGGCGCTGCTGGAACTGATCGCGGCGGACCCTTCGATTCTGCCCCATGCCCATGTGATCTATATCCCCGAGGGCTGCGATCTGGGACCCGCGCTTCAGGCCCATGACCCGGCCAGTTTCGTGCAGGCGGCCAGCTATGGCTCGATCCTGCCGCGGTTCCGCAAACTGCTGGCCGAGGCGCGGATGAACACCCGGCTTTATCTGGCCGGAACCGAGGGGCTGATCGGTCAGGCCAGCACCGAGGCGATGGCGGCGGGGATGCTGCCCGAGATGATCGAGGCGGATCATCGCGGCTCGATCGCGCGGCGGATGCAATGCGTCCACTGCAAGGGCATTACCGAGGATGTCACCACCGACCCGTTCACCTGTTCGCATTGCGGGCTGACGCTGTTCGTGCGCGATCATTACTCGCGCCGTCACGCCGCGTTCCAGGGCGTCTGCGTCGATGCCGAAGCCCCCGGCGAGGTCCCCCCCCAGCAGGAGATCAAGGCATGAGCACCCAGATGCTGCGTGTAACCAAGATCGAATCCCTGTCGCCGCTGGTCAAACGCTTTCGCTTTGAGCATCCGCAGGGCCGGAAGCTGCCGCTGTTTTCGGGTGGCGCGCATATCGTGGTCGAGATGCCCGATGGCGATGTGCTGCGTCGCAATGCCTATTCGCTGATCTCGGACCCCGAGGACGGCTCGGGCTATGAGATCGCCGTGCGGCGCGAGGATGGCGGGCGGGGTGGCTCGCGCTTCATGCATGGGCAGGTCGGGCTGGGCGACATGATGCGGATTTCCACGCCGCTGAACCTGTTCGCGCTGGACATGCGGGCGCGCAAGCATGTGTTGCTGGCGGGCGGCATCGGCATCACCCCGATCATCGCCCAGATGCAGCAGCTTTTGCGGATGCAGGGGCGGTTCGAAATCCACTATGCCGCCCGTTCCCGGGCCGAGGCCGCCGGGCTGCGCCTGCTGCCGGATCTGCCGCATATCCACGCCCATATCTCGGACGAGGACAACCGGATGGATCTGGGCGCGATCCTCGACCGCCAGCCCATCGGCACGCATGTCTATACTTGCGGCCCGCAGGGGCTGATCACCGCCGTTACCCAATGCGCCGAACGGCTGCACTGGCCGCGCAGTTCGCTGCATTCCGAGGTGTTCCTTGCCCCTCCGCCCGGCCGCACCTTCGAGGTGACGCTGGCGAAATCCGGGCAACGCGTCACCGTCGGCCCGCATCAAAGCCTGCTGGAGGCGCTGGAGGAAGCCGGGGTCGATATCGACTGGAGCTGTCGCGGCGGCGCCTGCGGCCGCTGCGAAACCGAGGTCGTCTCGTGCCACGGCCGGATCGAGCACAACGACCACTGGCTGACCGAGGACGAACATTCGTCACAGACCCGGATCATGCCCTGCGTCTCCCGCTTTCGCGGCGAAGAGCTGATCATCAACCGTTAGGAGGAACCGATGACCATCCAGTTCAACGATGAAACGTTCCGCGACGATTACAGCTTCTATAACACGGCTCAGGCGCTGCGGCGGTTTCCGTTCCCGTTCGACAAGGACGATTACATGTATTCCGTCAACATGGAGCCGCATATGGGCGGGCGCGAAGGCACCCCGTTCCAGAACCGCTTTGACGTTGACGAACATTACGTCTCGGAGATGCGCGACCGGGAAATCACCCTGCGCGAAGACCCGCTGCGCTGCCAGTCCCTGCCGCATATGGATCTGGCCGGGTGGGATCTGCTGGAACTGATTATGGAAGCAAAATCAGAAGATTATCCAGAACTATTCAGCCTGAATCGAGATGACGATCGCTGGCACTGGATCAACCGCCCCCTGGGCATCGACCATAAATTCGTGTTTCTGGACCCGACGACGCTGCCCTATGGGCCGATGGAATATATCACCCGTCAGGCGCAGGGGGATTTCGCGCTGCTGGATCAGCGCGAGGGCAATCTGTGGATGGAGGCCGGAATGGTGACCAGTCAAGCCGACTGGTCGCTGGATTTCGACATCGGCATGAACTTCTTTGAATGGCACGCGCCGGTGCCGCTGGCCGAGAAGATGGGGGTTTTCCAACGGGCGCTGAAATTCCTGCTGGCGATCCAGCAGGACGCGCCGTCGCGGCGGCTGAACTGGACGATGACGGTCAATCCGCGTCTGGATACCAGCCCCGAGAACTATCACAAATGGGGCCCGGAAAAGCGGACGGTGACGCCGGAAAATATCGGTGAAAAGCAATATCTTCGGGTCGAATTGCAGACTTTCTTCCGGCTGCCGCGCTCGAATGCGCTGGTCTTTCCGATCCGCTGTTACCTGATCGCGTTGCAGGATCTGGTCAAGGTGCCGAAATGGGGCCGCCGCCTGCATCGGGTGATCCGCGACTTGCCCGACGAGCTTGCCGAATACAAGGGTTTCGCCGTCAACCGGCCCCTTATCATCGAGTATCTGTCCCGGTTCGATGACGGACAGCCGACATCGCCCGGAATTTTCCCCGACGAACCGACCTAACAAGGATAGCGACGCCCCAAAGGATCGGCCTTTCCGCTGCGCACCTGCATGGGCGCGGGATGATCCCTTGTTGCCGAATGTCCGGTTGCTTCTGTTCGGGGTCTGAAATGCTGGACCTACCACGGGCGACGCAAGAATAACCGAACAAAAACAATCGACAGGGAGAACAAGATGACATCGACAACCGAAGCAGGCATACCGTCCGCCGAGGGCGGCGGCACGCTGCACCGGGCGATCGGCTGGAAGGATGCCTTCTGGATGGCATCCGGCGTCCCGGCGCTGGTGCTGTTTTCCATCGGCGGGATCGCGGCCACGGTCGGCAATCCCTCATGGGCGATCTGGATGCTGTCCGTGACCTTCGGCTTCTTGCAGGCCTTCGTCTATGCCGAGATCGCGGGCCTGTTTCCCAGCAAATCCGGCGGCGCGTCGGTCTATGGCGCGGCGGCATGGGTGCGTTACTCCAAGATCATCGCGCCGCTTTCGGTCTGGTGCAACTGGCTGGCATGGACGCCGGTTCTGGCCATCGGGGGCGGGCTGGCGGCGGGTTATATCCTGACGACGCTGTTCGGCGCGGGGGCGGCGATCAATGCGTGGGAAATCACGCTGGTAAACCTCGATTTCCTCAATCAGGGCCTGACGCTGCGGATCAACACCACCTCGATCGTCGGGACGGTGATCCTGCTGATCGTGTTCGCGTTGCAGCATCACGGTATTTCGCGCGCGGCCAAGATCCAGACCGTTGTCGGGCTGGCGGTTCTGATCCCGCTGCTGATCGTCGGGCTGGTGCCGCTGTTGTCGGGCAATGTGCTGGCCGAGAACCTGACGCCGATCATCCCCATCTCGGGCGCGTGGGATACCGAGGGCACGACGCTGTTTCTGGGCGGGCTGTTCATCGCGGCATGGTCGGCCTATGCCTTCGAGACGGCGATCTGTTATACCAGCGAATTCAAGGACCCCAAGCGCGATACGGTCCGCGCGATCATCGCCGCCGGTGTCGTTTGCGTGGTGATCTATACGCTGGTGCCGCTCAGCTTTCAGGGCGTGCTGGGGGTCGAGGGGATGTTGCAGCCGGGCATCGTCGATGGCTCGGCGGTGGCCGGGGCGATGGCGGGCATGGTCGGTGGTGGTGCCATCGTGGCACGGGTCATGGTCGTCATGCTGCTGCTGGCGCTGGTGCTGGCGATCATGACCTCGATGGCCGGATCGTCGCGCACGCTGTATCAGGGTTCGGTCGATGGCTGGCTGCCGAAATTCCTGTCCCATGCCAACAAGCACGGCGCGCCGACCAGCGCCATGTGGACCGATCTGGGTTTCAACCTGATCCTGCTGATGATGTCGGATTACCTGTTCGTGCTGGCGGTGTCGAACTGCTGCTATCTGGTGTTCAACTTCCTGAACTTGCATTCGGGCTGGCTGCACCGGATCGACAATGGCGGCGCGCATCGCCCGTGGAAGGCGCCTACGATCCTGCTGTGGATCGGCGGCGGTCTGGCCTTCGTGAACGCGGTCCTGCTGGGCGCAGGGGCGAATGTCTGGGGCGAGGGCACGCTGCGTTCCGCCGTCATCGCCATCGCGTTGATCCTGCCGGTCTTTGCCTATCGCCACTATGTCACCGACAAGGGTCGCTTCCCCGAGGCGATGCTGGATGATCTGGCCGTCGGCGGTTCCCGCGATCTGAGCGTGCGCAAGGCCGGAATACGGCCCTATCTGACGCTGGCGGCGGGTGTGGCTGTGGTCATCATCGCCAATCAGGTGTTCCAGCTGTAAGAACCGGTCAGGGCGGCGGGTTTGTGCCCGCCGCCCTGCAATCACGTCATGGCCGTGGCCAGCAGGGCCTTCAGCTCGGACCGGCAAGAGCCGCAATTCGTGCCCGCCCCCAATGTCGCGCCGATCTGTTCGACGCTGGTCAGCTTGCTGTCGGCGATGCTGCGCAGGATCCGGTTCGCGCCGATGCCAAGGCAGGCGCAGACCAGCGCGCCCTCATCGACCCTGCCCTCTCCCGGACGGCCGGCAAGAATGTCGGCGCCCTCGGTCGAGGCCAGCGCCGCCGCCACATGGCTGCGCGCCACCGCAACGGGTCCGGGTGCCACGAACAGCGCCGCCTGCAACCGCTGATCCTCGACGAAGGCCATGCGGATCAGGCCGCGGCTGTCGTCACGCATGACCAGCGGTTCCAGATCCAGCCCGAACATCGCCTGTGCCGCCGCGATCCAGTCACCGGGCTGCGCCTCTCCGGCAAGCTCGGCCTGATGGCCCGCAGGCAGGGCCGCCCGCGCCCAATAGCTGCAATCGGGCCGGATCGCGCGGGTCGAGACGGCAAAACCGTAAAACGCCGCCGCGAAGGGCCGGATCGCCACGACGCCCGATTTCAGCGCAGGCTGGCCCGAGACCGGATCGGTCAGCCCGGCCACCAGCGTATCGATACGGCCCGAGGGCGCAGTCTCGCTCGTCCAGTGCATCGGCGCGAAGGGATGGCCGGGGGCCACGCGGTCGGTGACCAGAACCCGCAGGATGGCGCGGCCATGCGGGCTGCTGACCTGTGCAAGGGACGCTGGTTGCAGCCCCAGTCGGGCGGCGTCCTTTGGGTGCAGCTCCAGATAAGGCTCGGCCAGATGGCGCGACAGACGGGGCGACAGGCCGGTGCGGGTCATCGTATGCCAGTGGTCGCGGACGCGCCCGGTGTTCAGCCGGAACGGATATTCGCGGCTGACGGGCGGTGGCGTCCGGGGTGTGACCGCGATCATCCGGGCCTTGCCCGAAGGTGTGTGGAACCGTCCGTCGCCAAAGAACCGCCCCCCGCGTTTTCGCGGCGATTGCGGCCACAAGAACGGCTCTAACCGGTCATATTCGCCGTCGCTGATCCCGGCGAGGTCCGAGATGTCGAAATCGCTGCCCAAAGCCCCCGCCACGCCCGACAGCGCGGCGTGTTCGGCAAAGACCTGTGCGGGGCTGTCCCATGCAAAGGCCTCGGCCCAGCCCATGCGCGCGGCGACATCCGCGATGATGCGCCAGTCGTCGCGGGCCTGCCCGGCCGGGGCCAGCACCCGGCGCTGGCGGCTGATGCGGCGTTCGGAATTGGTGACGGTGCCGTCCTTCTCGCCCCAGCCGGTCGCGGGCAGCAGGACATGGGCCAACCGTGTTGTATCGGTTTGCGCGATCATGTCCGAGACCACGACGAAATCGCAGCCCGCGATGGCGCGTGCCACGCGGTCGGCCTCGGGCATGGATACCGCCGGGTTGGTGCAGATGATCCACAGCGCCTTGATCCGGCGGTCCTCGACGGCGCGGAACATCTCGACCGCCTTGAGGCCGGGCCTGTCGGCCATGCGGGGCGAGGCCCAGAAGCCCTGCACCGCGTCGCGATGGGCCGGGTTCTCGATATCCAGATGGCAGGCCAGCATATTGGCCAGCCCGCCCACCTCGCGCCCGCCCATGGCGTTGGGCTGGCCGGTGACGCTGAACGGACCCATGCCGGGGCGACCGATGCGCCCGGTCGCCAGATGGCAGTTGATGATCGCGTTGACCTTGTCGGTGCCGCTGTCGGATTGATTGATACCCTGAGAATAAATCGTAACTGTTTTCGTCGTTTGCAGCCACATATTCAGAAACTGCTGCAAGTCTGAATGAGGCAAGCCGGTGGCGGCGGGGTTCACCTGCTGCGCCGCCTGCACCGCATCCTCGAATCCTTCGATATTATCAGTAGAACAATCTGTTTTTCTGATGATTTCAGACAGAAGCAGGTTGAACAACGCCGCATCCGATCCAGGGCTCAGCGCCAGATGCAGGTCGGCGATGTCGCAACTGGCCGTGCGGCGCGGGTCCACCACGACGACACGGGTGCCGCGCGCCTGACGCGCGGCGGCAAGGCGCTGATACAGCACCGGATGGCACCATGCGAGGTTCGAGCCGACCAGCACCACAAGATCGGCCTCTTCCAGATCCTCATACAGTCCCGGCACGGTATCGGTTCCGAAGGCCCGCCTGTGCCCGGCGACCGAAGACGCCATGCACAGCCGCGAATTGGTGTCGATATTCGCGCTGCCGATAAAGCCCTTCATCAGCTTGTTGGCGGCATAGTAATCCTCGGTCAGCAACTGCCCCGAGACATAGAAGCCCACCGAATCCGGCCCGTGTTCGGCGATGGTTTCGCTGAACCGCCGAGCCACCAGATCCAGCGCCTGATCCCAGCTGGCATTGCGCCCGTGGATGCGTGGCGTCAGCAGCCGACCCTTCAGCCCCACCGTTTCGCCCAGAGCCGAGCCCTTGACGCAGAGCCGTCCGAAATTGGCCGGGTGGTCGGGATCGCCCGCGATGGCCATTCCGCCCGCCCGGTCAGGGGTTGCCAGCACCCCGCAACCGGTGCCGCAATAAGGACAGGTGGTGCGGATAGCGGGGCGCGAAGCCTGCATGTTCATGGGCGGACACCTAGATCACGATTACTAAATTCAAACATAAAAACATTATGATAGGGTATGAACATGATGTAAATCCTCAGGCGGCGCGGCTGGTGCGGATCAGGGTTGCGTCGATCAGGATGCGACCGTTCCGGACGCGGGTCGCATAGGTGCGGACCATGCCTTCGTCGCTGCCCTGCGCCTGACCCGAGTTCATGTCGAACACCCAGTTATGCAGCGGACAGGTGACGCGATCGCCATGCACGATGCCCTCGGACAGTGGGCCGCCCTTGTGGGGGCAACGGTCCTCCAGCGCGAAGACCTGGTCGTCGGCGGTGCGGAACACGGCGACGCAGCCCTGAGCGGTCTTCACCACCCGCGCGCCCTGCGGGGGGATGTCCTCCAGCGATCCGATATCGACAAAAATGGTCATTCCGCAGCCTCCAGCGTCAGATCGGCAAGTGGTGCCCATTTGGGCGTCTCGGTGGGGGTGGACAGATCGGCCCAGGGGTCGCGACGATAGACCGACTGGCTGATCTCGAACCGCTCGACCAGCGCGGCGCGGGTGGGCAGGTCGTCGATCTGCGACCGGACCCAGTCCAGCCCGACCTTGGCCACCCATTTATAGGGCCGGTCCAGATAGCGGGCGTGTTCGCGGTAAAGCTGGACGAAGGCGGCGATGATCTGAACCGCCTCATCCTCGCCCGGCACGGTGGCCAGATGCTCGGTTTCCTTGACCTCCATCCCGGCGGCCCCCGCCACGCTGATCTGAAAACCGGAATCGACGCAGACCACGCCCACATCCTTGCAGGTCGCCTCGGCGCAGTTCCTTGGACAGCCCGAGATCCCCAGCTTGACCTTGTGCGGCGTCCACGACCCCCAGAGCAGCTTTTCCAGCCGGACGCCAAGCCCGGTCGAATCCTGTGTGCCAAAGCGGCAGAATTGCTGACCGACGCAGGTTTTCACCGTCCGCAGCCCCTTGGAATAGGCGTGGCCCGAGACCATCCCGGCGGCGTTCAGATCGGCCCACATATGCGGCAGGTCCTCTTTGCGCACCCCCAGCAGGTCGATGCGCTGGCCGCCCGTGACCTTGACCATCGGCACGTCGTATTTCTCGGCCGCGTCGGCGATGGCGCGCAGCTCGGCTGGCGTGGTGACGCCGCCCCACATGCGCGGCACCACGGAATAGGTGCCGTCCTTCTGGATATTGGCGTGGTTGCGCTCGCTCACGAAACGCGACTGGCGGTCGTCGGTATATTCCAGCGGCCATTCCGCCAGCAGATAGAAGTTCAGCGCCGGGCGGCAGGAATGGCAGCCGCCGACCGTTTCCCAGCCCAGCTCCTGCATGACGGCGGGAATGGATTTGAGCCCCATCGAGCGGATCAGCCGGCGCACGTCCTCGTGGCTGTGGGTGGTGCATTTGCACATGCCTGCCGGGGCGGCGGCGGTGAAGCCGTCGCCAAGGGTCAGCTTCATCACCTGCTCGACCAGCCCGGTGCAGGTCCCGCAGGATCCCGACGCCTTGGTGCAGGCGCGCACCGCGTCCAGCGTCGTCGCGCCGCCCAGAACGGCATCGGTGATGGTGCCCTTGCAAACGCCGTTGCAGCCGCAGATTTCCGCCTCAGGCGGCAATGCTGCAACGGCCGCCATAGGGTCCGGTGCGGCACCCCCCTGAAAGGCCGGGCCGAAGATCAGCGTTTCCCGCATCTCGCCGATATCGGTGGCGTCCTTCATCAGCCCATAGAACCAGTTGCCATCGGCGGTATCGCCATACATGACGACGCCGATGATGCGGTTGTTTTCAAGCACCAGCCGTTTGTAGATGCCGCGCCCCGGATCGCGGAACACGATATCCTCGCGCCCCTCGCCTTCGGCGAAATCACCGGCGCTGAACAGGTCGCAGCCGGTGACCTTCAGCTTGGTCGCGGTCTGGACGGGCGCAAAGGTGGTCGCCTGATCCAGCAGGGTTTTGGCCAGCACCTTGGCCTGATCGTAAAGCGGCGCGACAAGACCGAACAATTGCCCGCGATGTTCGACGCATTCGCCAAGCGCGAAGATATGCGGGTCGCTGGTGCGCATGGCGTCATCGACGACCACGCCGCGTTCGACCTCCAGATGTGCGTCCACGGCGATGCGGGTCTCGGGGCGGATGCCCACCGCCATGCAGACCAGATCGGCGGGATAGACGGTGCCGTCCTCCAGCAGCACGGCCTCGGCCCGGTCATGGCCAAGGATGGCCTTGGTCGCGCCCTTGCAATGGACCTTGATGCCGCGTTTCTCCAGATCGCGTTGCAGCAGGTAGCCGGCGGCGGGGTCAAGCTGACGCTCCATCAGGTGGCCCATCAGGTGGATCACGGTCACGCTGGCCCCGCGCGCGGCCATGCCTGCCGCGGCCTCCAGCCCCAGCAACCCGCCGCCGATCACCACCGCATCCTTGCCCGCCACGCCTGCCTCGATCATCGCGTGGGTGTCTTCCAGATCGCGATAGGCGACGACGCCCGGCAGCTCCTTGCCCACCACCGGAATGATGAAGGGGGCCGAGCCGGTGGCGATCACCAGCGCGTCATATTCGGCGCTGGAATGGTTGGAATGAACCACCCGCGCGTCCCGGTCGATGCGCACCACCGGCTGGCCGAAGCGGCAATCGACGCCATGCGCCTCGTACCAGTCGGGGCGGTGGGTGATGATTTCCTCATAGGTCTTTTCGCCCGACAGCACCGGCGACAGCATCAGGCGGTTATAGTTCCCGCGCGGCTCGGCGTTGAACAGGGTCACGTCGAAGGCGTCGGGTGCGGCGTCGAACAACTGTTCCAGCATCCGTCCCGAGGCCATGCCGGCACCGATGACAACCAGTTTCCTTTTCATCTGCGGGCTCCTTTCAGGCGGCTTGCAGGTTGGGTTGGTCAAGGCGGCGGATCGACAGGTGCATCCACAGTGCGCAGCCCGCGACCAGCAGGAACAGCACGGCAAAGCAGCTGGACCACAGCCCGGTTTCGTCCTTCAGCCAGCCGAACAGCAGCGGCAGCACGAAGCCTCCCAGACCGCCGATCATGCCGACCAGCCCGCCCACCGCGCCGACATTCTGCGGGTAATAGGTCGGGATGTGTTTATAGACGGCGGCCTTGCCCAGGCTCATGAAGAAGCCGAGGGTGAAGATCACCGCCAGAAAGACCGCGACCGGCACGCCCGAGGGGATCGACAGGATCGCCGTGGCAATCAGCGAGACGGCAAAGGTCGCATACATCACCTTGCGCGCGCCGATCCGGTCCGACAGCACGCCGCCATAGGCGCGGAAGATCGAGGCCGGGATGGAATAGGCCGCGCCGATCATGCCCGCCACCTTCACGTCAAAGCCATAGACGCCGATCAGGTAATGCGGCAGCCACAGCGCCAGCGCGACGAAGGCCCCGAAGCTGAAGAAGTAATAGGCCGAAAAACGCCAGACCTGCGCGTTTTTCAGCGGCGCGAACTCGGCCCGCAGGCTGCGCTGGGGCGCTTTGGCGCCGCGCCGGGTGGCGGTCACCGGATCGTCCTTGGACAGCACCCAGAACAGCACGGCGGTCAGCGCCAGCGCCCCGGCCCAGATCTGCGCGGTGGCCTGCCAGCCCCAGGCCAGCATGACGAAGGGGGCGGCGAATTTGGTCAGCGCCGCACCGACATTGCCGACGCCAAAGATGCCAAGCGCGGTGCCCTGCCGATCCGCCGCGTAAAAGCGCGAGACATAGGCCACGCCCACGGCAAAGGACCCGCCCGCCAGACCCACGCCAAGCGCGGCCAGCAGCATCTGCGGATAGGTCGAGGCATGGCTGAGCAGAAAGGTCGCAAGGGCGGCGGCCAGCATGGTCAGCGTATAGACCAGTCGCCCCCCCAGCCGGTCGGTCATCACCCCAAGGACGATGCGAACCAGCGAGCCGGTCAGGATCGGCAGGCCGACCAGCAGGCCGAACTGGGTCTCGGTCAGGTTCAGTTGCTGGCCGATCTGGATGCCGATGATGGAAAAGATCGTCCAGACGGCGAAACAGATGGTGAAGGCGCTGGTCGAAAGGCCAAGCGCGCGGCTGGATTGTGGATGGCTGATGGCGGACATGGATGCTCCGATGGCGAAACTGGCGGTTGCTGTCGGAAAGCGCGGGACATGCGGAGGCGACCCGAAAGGATGCGGAAAAACCGTCGACCGACGCTTTCAGAGGGGATGCCGCATCGTTGCGAGCGGGCCGGTGGCGCGCCATTGCGCCGGGCCATGACCCAACATCGGCAGATCGCGGCGGATGGGCAAGTCATCGGCCTGCGATTGCGGCTAAATCGCGGCGGCAGGGTGCGGATGCACGGAAAATGGATGCGCTTTGCTGAAAGATTGCGCAGTCCTGAAACGGTCAGGCGGCCGGAGGATCGAAGGTGAAGCCGTCAAAGAACCGATCCGCCCGCAGAATCATCGCGCCGCGTTCGGCGGCGACCATGCGATTCTCGGCCAGCGCGCCTTCCAGCCGCAGCGATGCGCCCGGCAGCGGTGTTCCCGCCGGGCGAAGGTGCTGGCGGTAAAGGTCGGTGCGGAAATGCGCCATGGCGCGGGTCATCGCCCAGCCCGTCTCCAGCCCGTGCCGGGCGGCGATCCGGCTGGCGATCAGCGCGGCGATGCTTTTCCACGGAAAGCTTGCTCCGCCCGCCGTGAAGGTGATGAAGCCGGGGCAGTCACGCAATTCGCCGCTGGCCGAGATCATCATCCGCCCGGTCAGCCCGCGCTCGGCCAGTTCGGGCGGCAGGTTCAGGTAATCCCGGCGCGACAGGATCTCGCTGGCGGTGCCGCGATGGTCGGGCTCGTCCAGCCAGCGCCCGGCCCGCCACAGCGCCCGCATCAACGCCCCGGCCTGTTCGGGCTGCTGCTGGGTGATATCGCGCCGCAGCACCAGCCCCTTTTCCGGCGGCGCGGCCCAGATCGACGTGCCGGGCAGCAACAGCGCCGCGATGCCGCGATCGACGGCAAAGCTGGCCCAGGGCTCGCCCACGCAAAAGGCGTCCACCTCGCCCGCCGCCATCGCATCGGCCATCATCGGTGGCGGCACGGTGATCAGCTCCAACCCGGTGGCCGGGAAGCCGCAGGCGGTCAGCCAGTGGCGCGTCAATTCGGTCTGGGTCGAGAAATGGAACGGCACGCCGACCCGCAGCCCGTCCGGCACCGCATGGCGCAGCGCCAGACCGGCGGCGCGGGCATCGGCGAAGGCGAAATCGTGACCGGCGGCGCGCAACCGCGCCTCGATCACGCGATTCACCGCGAAGGCCTGCCCGCCATGCGACAGGAACATCACCAGATCCATCGCCGGAAGCGGCGGCCCCAGCCCCAGAGACTGCGCGATGGGCATCGGCACCAGCATATGCGCCGCGTCGATCAGCCCCGCGCCCAGCATGTCGCGGCTTTGCGCCCATGCGCCCAGCCGGATCAGCTCAAGCTCCAGCCCCTCTTCGGCGGCAAAGCCCAGTTCCCGGGCGATGACCAGCGGCACCGCGTCGATCAACGGGACATAGCCAAGGCGCAGCCGGGTCATTTGTTCAACAATCCCGCCGCCATGACCAGATGCTGCGCGATCTCTCCCACGCGCTTGCCCTGATCCATCGCGGTCTTGCGCAGCAGCACATAGGCCGCCTCTTCGTCGATGCCCCGCGCCCGCATCAGAACGGCCTTGGCGCGGTCGATGATCTTGCGTTCCTCCAGCGCGGCGCGGGTGGCGGCCAGTTCAGCCCGCATCTGCCGGAAGATGTGAAAGCGGGCGATGGCGGCATCGAGGACCGGCTTGATCCGCTCGGCGCGCAGCCCGTCCACGACATAGGCCGAAATCCCCGCCTCGATGGCCGAACGGGTCATCTGCTCGTCCGAGCGGTCCACGAACATCGCCACCGGCCGCTCGTCCGGTCCCGAGGCCAGCGCCAGTTCCTCCAGCACGTCGCGAGAAGGGTTGGCAATGTCGATCAGCACCAGATCGGGGCGCAGATCCATGACCTGCCGCGCCAGCCCGCTGGGTTCCGAGATGATGCGGATGTCGTGGTCACCACTGGCCTGCAACCCGTCCACGATGGGGTGCGCCCGTTCCGGGTCGGGCTCGACAATGACGATGAGAAGCTTCTTGTGCATGATCCGCCCGTGACTGCATCCGCGTTGTCACAGGGCGATGGCACAGGCAACGGCAGGGGCGGGGCGCTGCCCGCAATATGCCGCCAATGCCTGTTTTTCGGGCAGTCCGGCGCGCGATTGCCGCCCCGGCGTCAGTCCCTGTTCCGGGTGGTTTCCGCTGCCGTGGTGAAATGGCGCATCAGCGTGCGGGCCAGATCCTTGTCGATGCCAACATTGCGGATCGCCTTGTCCATGCATTTCAGCCACAGATCGCGCATATCCGGGCCGATCGGCACATGCTCGTGAATTTCCTTCAGCCGGGAATGGCGGTGTTTCATTACATAATATTGCGGGCCGCCGAAGAAACCGCAAAGATAGTCGAACTGCTCGGCCCGCGAATGGGCGACCCCTGCCCCTTGCAGATGCAGAAGATGCAGCGCCCTGGCATCCTCGTCCTGTTCGATGATGTCATAGAATTCCTTGACCAGAATGCGGATGCCCTCATCGCCGCCAAGTTTTTCATGGAGCGATTGCTTTTTCTGCTCTGCGAAATACATGATGGCCACCTCCCCTTGAAGGCTATCACAGCATAAATATTCCCTCAAGGAATTATATATTCCTTGAGGGAATATCGCTCAGAACTGTTGGGGCTGCGGCGACCCATTGGGTTTCATGCCCCAATAGATCTCATCCAGCCCGGTTGCCTGGTCGTCCTCGTCCACATGCAGGCCGACGGTGTGTTTCAGCACGAAGCTGAGGATGAATGCAGTCACCATGCCGGTGCCGATGCAGACAGCCACGCCGACCAGCTGCATGAGAACGCCGATCTGGCCGTGCTGGAAGGCATAGGGGCCTTCGGTAATGCCGAAATAGCCGCCATGCGGCGTGCCGGCCTTAATCAGCCCGACCATGATCATCCCATAGACCCCCGCGCCCAGAAACAGCGGGAACAGTTTGTGTTCGTCGATGCCGCGCTTCAGCGTGGCCTCATAGATCACCCACGAGACGACCGGCGCGAACAGGGCGACAAGGAAGGTTTGCCACGGCGCATAAACGTCGAAACCCGGCGCCCCGGCAACATATCCGGCCAGTGGTCCCAGCAGCAGATAGGCGTAAGAGCGTTTGCGATAGCCGATGATCGCGCCGGTGATGGCACCACCCGCCCATGCCAGCCCGTAATTGTTGAACACGATGCCGACGCTGGTATCGGCCATGGTGACGCTGACAGCCAGCGCCTCGGGGTCGAAGAAGAACAGGCAGGACAGGATAACCATCGGCAGTCCGGCAAAGATGGTCATCAGTCCGGTTGCCGCCAGCCCGATGCTGGGGGCGTCATAAGAGGCCACCCTGGGATGGGGCCCGAACATCCCCGGACGCTGACCCAGCATCGGCACAAGGACAAGCGCCATGCCCGCCGGAAACAGATAGACGAAGCCCACCCCGAAGAAATCGTGGAAACCGGCATTGGTCAGCGGCCCGACCGAACCCCAGACAGCCAGACTCAGCGCCGAGGACACAACGGCCGCCACAGCCGAGGTGATGTAATAGGCCAGCGGCTTCATCCGCTCGGACACGGCGAAATGCAGCAGCACGTTGATGATCCCGGCAAAGCAGGCCAGAAAGAACACGAAGATCTGGAAGGTGTTCAGGCCGGGAAAGACTGCCGGATCGACATTCTGCGCATGCCCGTTGGCCAGTGCGCCGCCCAGCCACCAATCCGCCAGCGAATCGGCCAGTGTGCCGCCTTCCATGATGTAATACTGGCCCGCCCAGAAGCCGAAACCGATCAGGAAATAAACCGAGAAACCGACAAAAAAACCGACAGTCTTCTCGATGGTCGAATTGAAAAGACTGTTGCTGCGGGTGGTGCCTGCGTCGATCATCAGCAGCCCCACCACCACAAGAATCGCGCCGACCGTGCCCGACCCATAGATGAGGTTCTGCACCAGCGAATTCAGCGTTACCTGTTCTGCATGTAATGTAGCGGCAACGGTTTCCATTCTTCTCTCCTTGTTGGTGTTGTTTTCCCGATCCCGCAGCGTCTTGTTATTCGCGACGACGCACGCACAAGCCGTCCGCGATTCCCGATCAGGGAATGTCGCGCCAGTCGAATCGGAGTTTTTGTTATCTGTATCGCGGCGATTCCGGCTGGTCCGTGGGGCATCGCCATATCCCCCGACGGCGGACCTGCCGTTCCTTCGCGATCCCGGGGCGGATTATCGTCGCAACCGGGACCGGTGGCGGTTGTGCTCTATCGGAGTCAGCCCGGTGGGGATCGTCAGCCAATGCCGCCAGCCAAGGGAAAAGCGGATGGGCGGGATCGTCAGCGGGCAAAAGGCAGCTTCTGCCCCTTGCCTTGGTTTGATTATTGCGGTCGCGGTTGCAAGATCAGTTTCCACATTTCAGCTCCCTCTTGGCTGTGGAACGGGTTGCCCTTTTCTTGCCTTTCTTTCGCTGCCGCCCCCTGTCTTACGACCGGGGACGTTCCTTTTTCGGGTCGTAATGGGGGAAGGGGACGATTTTTGCGGCGATGCGTTTGATGCGACCGTCCAGCCGTCCGACCTCGACTTCGGTGCCCGGTTCGGAATGGGCCAGATCCACCCGGGCCAGCGCGATCATCTGCCCGCTGCGCGGCGAGCGCATGGCCGAGCAGATCTCGCCCACCTGAGCGCGGCCGATTCGCAGGCAGTCGCCATGCGCGACGGGATCGCGGCCCTCGATCTCCAGCCCGACGAATTTGCGGCTGGGATGCTCCTTGCGCCGCAGCAGCGCCTCTCGCCCGACGAAATCGGTATTCTTGGATTTCAGTGGCACGGTAAAGCCGATCCCGGCCTCGAACGGGTCGGTCTGGTCGCTGAAGTCATAGCCGGCGAATATCAGCCCGGCCTCGATCCGCACCAGATCCAGCCCGGCCAGTCCCATCGGTTTGATCCCCAGCGGCTGGCCCGCCTGCCAGATCGCCTGAAACACCTCGTTGCCGTGTCTGGGGTGGCAAAAGACCTCGTATCCCAGCTCGCCGGTATAACCGGTGCGCGACACGACGACCGGGATCCCCATCTCTCCGCCGATGCGACCCACGGCAAAGCGGAACCAGCCCAGTTCGGAAATAGCCGGCTGATGGGGGTGGGTCCAGATGATCCCGGACATCAATTCGCGCGATTTCGGCCCCTGAACCGCAAGGTTGTGCATCTGGTCGGTGGAAGAGCGGATCATCACGTTCAGGCCCAGCCGCTCGGCCTCTTCGCGCATCCAGACGCCGCCTTCGTCGCTGCCGCCGATCCAGCGGAAGTTCTGGTCGCCCAGCCGGAACAGTGTGCCGTCGTCGATCATGCCGCCGTGCGGGTGGCACATAGCGGTATAGACCACCTGTCCATGGCCCAGCTTGGCGACGTCGCGGGTCAGCACCCAGTTCATCAGCGCCTCGGCATCGGGGCCGGTCACCTCGAACTTGCGCAGCGCCGACAGGTCCATGACCACGACGCCCTCGCGGCAGGCCCAATAGCTTTCGACCGGATCGCAGGTCGGAAAGGAATTGGGCAGCCAGAAGCCGCGATATTCGACGAAATCCCGCGTCATGGCGGCGAAGTTCTGATGGAAGGCGGTCTCGCGCGTCATGATCGGCTCCGCGTCAGGAGTGGGGCGCCAGGCGACCGCGCGGGAGAACCGCTGCGACGCGCTGTAGCTGCGAATGTGGATATCGGTCAGGTGCCAGCCATTGGCGGCCGAGGTGTCGTCGGGACAGGCCGAGGAAACGCAGACCAGATCGGTCAGCGCCCGCAGCAGCACATAGTCGCCGGGGCGCGACCACGGCTCGTCCGTATACAGCACGCCATGCGCGTCGATGCCGGTATTGAAGAAGAAATTGGCCGCCATCCAGCCCGCGCGCGGCGTGACCCCGTAAGGGTCCAGCGCGGCGTTGAAATTGTCCGAACAGCTCACATGGCCCGGATAGCCCATGTCGTCATAGTATTTCGCCGAACAGGCCAGCGCGAAACTGTCATGGCGTCCGCATGTGTCCTGCACCACCTCGACCAGCGGCGTCATGCCCTGATCCATATATTTCCCATGCAGGCCGGGCATCGGATAGGCATGGTGCTGCACTGTCCGGGTCGTGGTCATGTCCAGCGGCTCGATGATGCCGCGTTCCAGCTTGCGCGCGTCGAAGCACTGGAAATCGGTGCATTGGCGCCCGTCCACATCGATGATCTGGATGAAGTCGCCCGCCTTGACGGTATAGGCCTCGGCGGTGGCGGTTCTGACCCGCAGATCCAGCAGCGGATCGGCCAGCGGCACCGGCAGGGCGAAACGGCCCTTGTGGCGCGGCGTGGCGCGGGTGATGCGGACGGTCAGCGGCGTGGCGGTGTCCTGCGCGTCGAAATCCATCGCCCCGCCCGGCGCGGCAATGATTGCCCAGCCCGGAGACTGGACCGTGAACGACACCGTCTCGCCCGCGCGCGATCCGGGGCCGAACAGTCCGATGGCCCTCGCGCCGTCCAGCGAGATGCCGCGTTCTTCCAGACGGCGGCGCAGCGGTTTCAGCCCCGGATGGCCCGAGACCAGCAGCGCCCGCAACCCTTCGGCCGGGCGATCCGCGCGGGCATCCACCAGCCCGGCATCCAGTCGCCCGTCGGGATGGGCGGTCAGGAACTCGCAGCTTTGCCCGCCCTCGTCATTGGTGATCCCGATCCGGTCGCCCGTGGCGATCTGCACGGCGATCGCCCCTGCGCCCGGCACGACATATCGTTCCACGCCACCGGCCAGCGTAAAAGCCTCCGCACGGCGCGCCACAGACGCAGATGGCGGGCCCGGCCGGAACAGGCCATCGGGCTGAAGGTGCAGCATGTTTGCCTCCCATGAAAGGACCGGGGGGGATGCCCTGCCCCGGATCACCGATATTCAGTTGACCAGATAGGCTTCCATCGAATCGTCCAGCGCATCTTTCCACGGCGTGTGATGTTTCGGCGCCATGGTGCCGGTGATGACCGATTTGTAAGAGTGGTTGCGGAAGGCCATGATGTCCTCGGCCTTGTGCTTCTTCCATTCCAGAAACGCCCCGCAGGCCCCGTCCACGTCAAAGCTGGGATAGTCGGTTTCCGCGATCAGTTCCTTGACGTAATCGGCCTGATAGCGGATCGCATATTTCACGTCGTCGGACGCCTCTTCGCGGTCTTCGCGCTCGCGGACATCGGCCATCATCGCCTGTTTGTCGCAGGGCAACTCGATCCGGCCCAGAATGACGTCGCGCACATACCATGCCTGCGCGTCGAACATGTTGAAGGTGAACCACTGATCCTGCATACCCAGATAGAACAGGCGCGGATTATGCACCCAGACCACCCCCTTATAGAGATCCGCCGTCGCCAGCCGGTTCGCGGTCTTCAGCCGCAGGTCGTCGGGCAGGAAGGGGAAATAATGCTTGTATCCGGTGCACAGGATGATCGCGTCGATCTCTTTGCGGGTGCCGTCGGCCAGCACTGCGGTCCGGTCCTCGATACGGACCAGCGCGGGCCGCTCATCCCAGTTGTCGGGCCATTCGAAACCCATCGGCGCCGAGCGATAGCATGAGGTGATCGTTTTCGCGCCGTATTTCCAGCATTGAGAGCCGATGTCCTCGGCCGAATAGGACGATCCCAGGATCAGCACGTCCTTGCCTTCGAATTCGCGGGCGTCGCGGAAGTCATGGGCGTGCAGGATGCGGCCGTTGAAGGTGGAAAAACCCTCGTATTCCGGCACGTTCGGCGTCGAGAAATGACCCGAGGCCACGATCACATGATCGAATTCTTCCTTGTACATCCGGTCGTCGTCCAGATCATGCGCGGTGACGGTGAAGCGGGTGGTGGCCTCGTCATATTCGACATGACGGATGACGGTGCAAAAACGGATCCAGTCGCGCACCCCCGCCTTCAGCACCCGCCCCTCGATATAGTCGAACATCACGGCGCGCGGCGGATAAGAGGCGATCTGCTTGCCGAAATGCTCCTCGAAGGAATAATCGGCGAATTCCAGCCCCTCTTTCGGGCCGTTGGTCCACAGATAGCGATACATCGAACAATGCACCGGCTCGCCATTTTCATCCAGCCCGGTGCGCCAGGTGTAGTTCCACAGACCGCCCCAGTTCGATTGCTTTTCAAAGCAGACGATTTCGGGAATATCCGCGCCATTCCTTGCCGCCGACTGAAAAGCCCGCAGTTGAGCCAACCCCGAAGGGCCCGCACCGATGATGGCGATACGTTTCGTCATGATCCTAGCTCCCTGTCTTGCGGTATGGACCAATTTTTCCAACTGGTTCCCCCGGCATGAACCAAGTAGGAACCGGATGCGCCTCTCGGTCAAGAATTTTTCTTCACCGGAATACGATTCCCGCTCATTATTAAGCATTGGATGCGCGAAAAACCGGGTATAGGTGGTTTTATGCGCATTCCATCGCTTGCTCAGCGCCTGTTGGTGGCGGGCTCGATCCCAAGACTGAACGCAGAGAATCGGTCGCCGTTGCGGATCGGTTTTCTGGCGCCCCTGTCGGGGCCGGAACAGCGATGGGGCCTTCCGGGGCTGGAGGGCTGTCGCATCTGGGTGGATTGGGTCAACGAACATGGCGGGCTGATGGTCGCGGGCAAGCGCCATCTGGTCGAGATCGTCGCCCATGACAGCGCTGTCGATCCCGCCGCGACGCTGGAGGCCGCGCGCGACATGGTCGAACGCCACCGGACGCGGCTGATCCTGACGCTTGGCGGCGACAGTTTCGCGCCCGCCCTGCCCTGGCTGATGTCGCGCGGGGTGCTGGTGGCGACGCTGCTGACCTCGGACCTGTCGCCCGACACGCGGTCGCTGATCGCCCCGGCAGAGCTGCATCCGCTGTGCAACGTGACTGGGGTCGAATGGCTGGCGCGAACCCGACCCGACATGCGGCGGGTGGCGCTGTGCAGCCAGACCGACCGGCTGGGGCTGCCCTCGCTGGCGGTCTATCGCGCCGCGTTTCAGGCGGCGGGACGGCAGGTGGTCAGGGAAATCCGCTATGCCCCGACCGAGACCGACGCCCGCCCCATCGTCGCCGCGATGCTGGCTGACGGGCCGGATCTGCTGTGCTGGTGTTCCTCATCCGCGCCGATGGTGGGCGCATTGACCGAGGCCGCCCATGACCTTGGCTGGCGCGGCCCGATCCTGACCTGCACCGGCGACGACTATCCGCAGCTGATCGCCCGCACCTCGGCGGATTTCATGTCGCGCTTTACCTTCCAGTTTCCCGATTTCGACGATCCGCTGCTGGCCGACAAGGCGTTCTTCTTTCGCCGTCCCAAGGCGTTCTTCGACACATACAACACCCGCTTTCCGGGGGAATGGAGCGCGGTCAGCTGGGAATATGCCTCGATTCTGGACCTGTGGCACAATGCCGTTGAAAGCGCGGATACGACCGTGCCGGTCACGGTTCTGGCGGCGATGAAGCGTCACCAGCAGATGCCCCATGTCTTTGGTGACGCGCGCTGGTCGGGGGCCGAGCTGTTCGGGATCGACAATGCGCTGGTCGGCGACTGGCCGGTGGTCGGCATCCGCGACGGTCGGGCGCGGATCATCGAATTCGGCTCGATCCTTGACTGGCTGGCGCGTCACGGCCCGCTGCTGCGCCAGCATTTCGAGGATCTGGGGCAGATGTGGCACCAGCGCATCGGGGCGCCCGACCTCAGTCCTCTTGCAGCAGCAGCTTCTGATCCTCGATCAGGGCCAGCTTCATGAACTCGGTCGCATCTTCGATCACGCGGGCGGTGATGGCATTGAACAGCGCGTTATAGCTGCGCTGATAGGCGGCGATGCGGCTGGGCGTCAGGTGACGGCGATACATGGCGGCGCGGAAGGACTGGCGCCGCGCGTCGATCACCAGATTATAGCAGGCGATCAGCAGCGGATTGTCGGTGCCGGCCGCGATCTGGCGGTGGAATTCCTCTTCCAGCCGCACGAAGGCATTGGCATCCGTCTGCACCGCCTCCATCTGCGACAGGGTCTCTCCCAAAGCCTCGATCTTGCGGGGCGACATGTTGATGATCGCCAGCCGCACCATTTCGGGTTCCAGAATGCTGCGCACCACCTGCAGATGCAGCGGCCCGGTTTCCGCGGCGACCGGGCTGAGCGATTCGCTGGCGCCCTCGGGGTTGTAGGTGACGAATGACCCCGACCCGGCGCGACGCCGGATCATGCCGCGCGCCTCCAGCTGGTCCAGCGCCTCGCGCACCGTGTTGCGGGCCACGCCCAGATCCTGCGCCAGTTGCCGTTCCGACGGCAGGCGCTCGTCGGTGCCGTATTCCTGCGACACGATCCGCATCGCCAGAGTGTCGATGACATATTGCACCGTTGCCCCGACAACAGGCTCGATCAGATTGCCGGTCGGGCGGCGCGTCGTCATGGTCACACGTTCGGCTCCTTATGCGGGGTCGTGGCAGGATAGCGCGCCGGTCGGGTGCAAATCCAGCCTGCATCATTACGCAGCCCCCGGCATATTGTCGCGTGGCGGTTTCCTTTCGTCGGGCTTGGGCATAGGCTGGCGGCATGATGACGCCCGCCACCATTGATCCGCTTCATACGCCCCTTTGCGATCTGCTGGGCTGCGAGGTGCCGGTTCTGCTGGCCGGAATGGGCGGCGTGGCGCGGTGGGAACTGGCGGCGGCGGTGGCCGAAGCCGGGGGATATGCGACCCTTGGCATGGTGCGCGAGGACCCGGCGCTGATCGAGTCCGAGGTCACCGCCCTGCGCGCCGCGACCGACCGGCCCTTTGCGGTGAACCTGATCCCTTCCGCGACCGATCCGGCCCTGCTGGAGGCGCAGATCCGGTGCTGTCTCGATCTGGGGATCGGCGCGTTTTCGTTCTTCTGGGATGTCATGCCCGAGGTGATTGCGCGGGTGAAACAGGCCGGTTGTCTGGTGCTGCATCAGGTCGGCACCCGGCAGGCCGCCGCCGAGGCCGAACAGGCCGGGGTCGATGTTCTGATCGTGCAGGGGGTCGAGGCCGGGGGCCATGTTCATGGCCGCGAAGCCGGGCTTGATCTGGCGGTCGGGGTCCATGCGGTCAGCCGCCTGCCGGTGGTGATCGCGGGCGGCATCTCGACCGGCGATGATCTGGCGGCCGCGCTGCGGGCCGGGCTGGACGGGGTGCAATGCGGCACCGCCTTTCTGGCCACCGGGGAATCCTTTGCCCATGACTATCACAAGACCCGCGTGACCGCCGCGACGGGTGATGACACCGTGCTGACCGATGTGTTCGTGCTGAACTGGCCCAAGGGCGCGGCGGTGCGGGTGATCGGCAATAGCGTGACCGACGCGCTGGACGGGCGGCTGTTCGGGCATGACCCGGCCACCCTGCCCCGCGACGCCATCGCCTGGGACGGTGATGCGCCCCGCCTGCGCTTCAGCACCGATTCACCGCTGCGCACCACCACCGGCGATATGGAGGCGATGGCGCTGTTCGCCGGTCAGGGAGCGGGCCGGATCAATGACATCCCGCCCGCAGGGGTGCGGCTGCGCGATATGGCCGAGGCGGCGCGCCGGATCCTTGCGCAGGGCTGACGCGCCGGTTTTCAGTTCACCCGGTCGCGCGGTTCGCGGCCATCGAAGAAATCGCGCAGGTTGTCCACGACGCGAAAGCCCATCGCCTCGCGCGCTTCGCGGGTGGCGCTGCCCAGATGCGGTAGCATCACCAGATTTTCGCAATCCTGCAAGGCGGGGTTGATGTTCGGCTCTCCGTTAAAGACATCCAGCGCGGCACCGGCGATGGTCTCGAACCACAGCGCCTGCGACAGGGCCAGTTCGTCGATCACCTCTCCGCGTGCGGTGTTGATCAGAAAGGCGTCGCGCCGCATCAGGTTCAGGCGGGTGGAATCGATCAGATGCCGGTTTTCCGCCCCGCCCGGACAATGCAGCGAGACGAAATCGCATTGCGGCAGTAATTCGTCGATGCTGTCCACCTGAATGGCATCGCAGCGGGCCAGAACCTCGGGTGCGATCTTGCTGCGGTTATAGGCGACGATCTTCATGCCAAAGCCGTGATGCGCGCGCCGGGCCATTTCCTGACCGATCCGGCCATAACCGACGATGCCAAGCGTCTTGCCCGAGACCTTGGTGCCCACCAGATGCGTCGGCCGCCAGCCGGTCCAGCGTCCCGCGCGCAGCTCGCGTTCGCCCTCGCCCGCGCGGCGTGCCGCCATCAGCAGCAGGGTCATCGCCAGATCGGCGGTGCATTCGCTGAGCACATCGGGCGTGTTGGTCACGACCATGCCATGCCGCCCGACCCGGTCCAGATCGATATGGCTGTAGCCGACGCCGTAATTGGCCAGGATCCGGGTCTGGGGCCGGGTCAGTTCCAGCGCCGGGGCGCCGATCCGGTCGGTCACCGTGGGCAGCACTGCATCATAGTTCTGCAATGCCTCGCGGAAATCCTCGGGCGTCAGCGGCGTGTCCGAGCTGTTGAAATCGGCGTCGAACAGTTCGGACAGCCGCGCCTCGACAGCGGCGGGCCAGCGCCGGGTGACAAGAACCTTGGGTGTCGCCATCTGCTCTGCTCCTCCTATTGCATGACGCGGGCGATGGTGTCGCCGATGACTGCGGGGTTCTCGGCGACGATCACCCCGGCGCTGGTCAGGATCTCGACCTTCTCGCTGGCGCTTTCGCCGAAGGCCGAGATGATCGCCCCGGCATGACCCATCGTCCGGCCCTTGGGTGCGGTCATGCCCGCGACATAGGCCACCACCGGCTTGCTGACGTGATCGCGGATATATTCGGCGGCCTCGGCCTCTTGCGGGCCGCCGATCTCGCCGATCATGCAGATCACATGGGTTTCGGGATCCTGCTCGAAATGTTCGAGAATGTCGCGGAAGGACGAGCCGTTTATCGGATCGCCGCCGATGCCGACGCTGGTCGAAACCCCGATGCCGTGTTCCTTGAGCTGGGCCGCCGCCTCATAGCCCAGTGTCCCCGAGCGCCCGATGATGCCGACATGGCCCGGCAGATAGATGTGGCCGGGCATGATCCCCAGCAGCGCCTTGCCCGGGCTGATGGTGCCGGCGCAGTTCGGGCCGGTCAGTACCATCCGCCGCTCTTTCGGGTAACGATACATATAGCGTTTGACCCGGATCATGTCCTGCGCGGGGATGCCGTCGGTGATGCAGACGCAGTAACGGATACCGGCATCGGCGGCCTCCATGATGCTGTCGGCGGCGGCGGGGGGCGGCACGAAGACCAGCGTCGCCTCGGCCCCGGTTTTCGCCACGGCCTCCTTGACGGTGTTGAAGACCGGCACGCCCTCGACGGTTTCGCCGCCCTTGCCCGGCACGACGCCGCCGACCACGTTCGAACCATAGTCGATCATTTCCCGCGCGTGGAACCGGGCCATCTTGCCGGTGATGCCTTGCACGATGATCCTGGTGTCGCGATCCAGAAAGATGCTCATTGGACGGCCCTCAGATTGTTATAGTTCTTCCTGTCGCTCTGCCATGCGCCGACGGCACGTTCGGCGGCCTCGTTCAGGGTGGTGGCGCGGATCAGCGGCAGGCCGCTTTGGGCAAGGATCTTCTGCCCCTCTTCGACATTGGTCCCGGCAAGGCGCACGACGACGGGCACATCCACCGGGTTTTCGCGCAACGCCTGCACGACGCCTTCGGCCACCCAGTCGCAGCGGTTGATCCCGGCAAAGATGTTCACAAGGATCGCCTGCACGTTCTTGTCCGACATCACCAGCCGGAACGCCTTGGCCACCCGTTCGGGCGTCGCGCCGCCGCCGATATCGAGGAAGTTCGCAGGCTCTCCGCCCGCCAGCTTGATCGTGTCCATCGTCGCCATCGCCAGCCCGGCGCCGTTGACGATGCAGCCGATATTGCCGTCCAGCCCGACATAGTTCAGGCCGCGATCGGCGGCGCGGGATTCGCGCGGATCCTCTTGCGACTTGTCGCGCAGTTCGGAAATCTGCGGATGCCGGAACAGGGCGTTGTCGTCGAAGGTCATCTTGGCGTCCAGCGCCAGAATGCGGTCGTCGCGGGTGATGACCAGCGGATTGACCTCGACCATGGTGGCGTCCAGTTCGCGGAATGCGCGATAGCAGCCGCGCAGCGTGCGCACCATCTGCTGGATCATGCCCGCCTCGATCCCCAGCGCAAAGGCGATCTCGCGGCACTGGAATTCGGGCAGCCCGACCGCGGGTTCCACCGTGGCGCGGACGATGCTGTCGGGGCGGGATGCAGAGATTTCCTCGATCTCCATGCCGCCCTCGCTGCTGGCGACGATCATCACCCGCTGGCTGGCGCGGTCCAGCACGAAGCCCAGATAGATCTCGCGCGCGATGGGCACGGCGGCCTCGACATAGACGCGATAGATGCCCTTGCCCTCGGGGCCGGTCTGATGGGTGACCAGCTTCTGGCCGAACATGGCTTCGGTCGCGGCCTGGATTTCGTCATCGCTGTCGCAGACCTTGACGCCGCCCGCCTTGCCCCGGCCACCGGCATGGACCTGCGCCTTGACCACCCACCGGTTGCCGCCCATTTCGCGGGCGCGATAGGTCGCCTGTTCGGGGCTGTAGGCCAATGCGCCGGGCGGCACGCCGACGCCGAAATTGGCAAGCAGTTCCTTGGCCTGATATTCGTGAATGTTCATCTCTGCTCCTCCCCAGGGGCGATTACTCGGCGGCCACGGCCTGATCGAATTGTCGGTCCAGCTGGTCGGTGACCGCGCCCATGTCGATGCCCGCCCCCATCTCGTTCAGTGCCGCGCCGAAGCGCGTGACGATATCGGTGATCGCCGCCTGATTGAGCAGGTTGAGAATGCCGATGCGGACCTGCACCGGTTCGGACAGGGTCGGCCAGATGCCGAAGCCCGAGGCGCGGCAGGCCTGCACCAGTTCCGCCTCTCGTCCCGCCAGATTGTCGGGCAGGTTCAGCACCACAAGCGAGGTCATGTTCGACGTGACATTGCAGCCCATCGCCGTGACCGCCTTGCGCAAAGCGGCCTCGTGGAAGGCGTAATCCTTGGCCCGCTGCGCGACGGTTTCCTGCAACAGGATGCGCAGGGATTCGTGGAATGCGGCGACGGCATAGGCGCTGTGGGTGCGGTGATAGGTGCCCTTTTCGGCGTCCTTGCCGTCGATGATGCCCCAATGCCGGGCCTCGAGGATCGGGTGATGCACGAAGGTGCGGGTGCCGCTGGCCTGCAGCGTCTGGATATAGCGGTCGGTGAACGAGACCGGCGCATAGGTCAGCGGCAGGCAGCAGATGCCCTTTTGCGGACAAGAGGCCCAGCCGGCCACGCCGGGATAATCGTCGATGCGGAAGTCCTCGACCCCCAGCGACGACACGGCGTCGATCAGCCCCATCACGCCATGCCGCTCGCAGGCGTCCGAGAAGCCGCGCAGGTCGTTGATCCGTCCCGATCCGGTTTCCCAATGCGCCATCGCCGCCCATTTCGGCTTGTGCTGCGCCAGTGCGGCCTCGACGGTCTCGGCGGTGACGGATTGCCCATGCGGCACGTCGATGATCGTGACCGAGGCCGGTTTCGGATCAAGCGGGTTCGCCGCCAGCTCTTCGGCCGTGGCGGCCTTCATGCGCACCGTCAGCCCATCGATGCCCGAGAACGTGCCGTTGCTGAACACCACCACCTTGTCGCCGGGCATCACCGCGCTGAACATCACGTCAAGCCCGCTCCAACCCGTGCCCGCGACGCCGAAGGTGTGGATATTTTCGGTGCCCATGATTTCACGCAGCATCAGCTTGCATTCGATCATGCCGCGCAGGACATCGGCCTGCATATGGTCGGCGACTCCGGCGCTGGCGAAACGTTGCAGCACCCGCGGATCGGTATTGCCGGGGCCGGGCCCGGCGGCGATCGTTTGCGGGATCTCAAGCTGCGGGAAGATCGTGACGGCAGTCATCGGTCGATTTCCTCCAAGATGAATTGCTGCGCTATTCGGCACATCTGCCGGTAATTTCCGCAACGTAACTTGATCCTGCTTTTGGGTATCTATATGGGTGGGGAAATTACCACCCATTACGGCGGGAATGCGATTGCATACCAAAACGATCCCCGCCCGAATGGGTAGGAAATGGCGAAAATGCAAGGAATTCAAATGACTGGCGGTTCTGGTCCCAAAGTCTCGATCATGCTGGCGGATGGCAATCCGCTGGTTCTGTCCGCCCTGTCCGAGGTTTTCGAGCGTGATCCCCGATTCTCTCTGGTGGCGACCTCTGCCACCGCCGAGGGGTTTCTGGCGACGGTGATGCGGGTTCCGTCCCAGGTCGGGATCATCGACTGGAACCTGCCGCTGCTGGGCGGCGCAAGGCTGCTGGAGGTGCTGCGCGAACAGGATCACGCGCCGCGCATCGTGGTCTATGCGGATGAGGGCGGCGATACCCACCGCGCGGCCATGGGTGCGGGCGCCGCCGGGTTCGTGGCCCGTAACGGTCCGGTCGAGACCCTGCTGGAAACCTGCATCGCCGTGGCGGCGGGGAATATGGTGTTCCCCTATCTGGATGTGCGGGAATTGCAGCGCGACCCGATCCAGTCGCTGTCGCGGCGCGAGGCGATCATGCTGGAGGCGCTGTCCAAGGGCCTGACCAACCGCGAGTTGTCGAAAGAGCTGGGCATCTCGACCAATACGGTGAAATTCCACCTGTCGAACCTTTATGACAAGCTGTCGGTCAAGAACCGCGCACAGGCCATCGCATTCTATTATTCCAGCCGTCTGGCGGGCCGACGTCCTGTCAGCGATGGCGACTGATGCATCCCATGCACGAAATATTCGTAAAATGGTCGTCCTTGACAGGAAATATTATTTCCAATCTGTATTCAGCCGAACGTTCCCACTGACGGCAAAAGGAGTCAGCCATGAGTTTCTTTCCCATCGAACAGGCCCCTGCCCGGTTGAATCGAAGCGAACTTGCTGTTCCCGGCAGCCAGGCGCAAATGTTTCAAAAGGCTGCGGATTCCGACGCCGATGTGATCTTTCTGGATCTTGAGGATGCGGTGGCGCCGGATGAAAAGGCACAGGCGCGCAAGAACATCATCAAGGCCCTGAACGAGATCGACTGGGGCAAGAAAACCATGTCGATTCGAATCAACGGTCTGGACACGCATTACATGTATCGCGATGTGGTGGACGTCGTCGAGCAGGCCGGAGAGCGGCTGGACCTGATCATGATCCCCAAGGTCGGCACCGCCGCCGATGTCTATGCCGTGGACATGATCGTGACCCAGATCGAGGATGCGATGGGCTTCAAGAAGCGCATCGGCTTTGAACACATCATCGAAACCGCGCTTGGGATGCAGAATGTCAGCGAGATCGCGGCGGCCTCGAAGCGCAATGAAAGCCTGCATTTCGGGGTGGCCGATTACGCCGCCAGCACCCGCGCCCGGACCACGGTGATCGGCGGCGTCAATGAACAATATGCGGTGCTGACAGACCCCGATCGGGATGGCAACCGGCAGGTTCACTGGGGCGATATGTGGCATTATGCGATCTCTCGCATGGTGGTTGCGGCGCGTGCCAACGGGCTGCGTCCAATCGACGGCCCCTTCGGCGATTTCTCGGACCCCGAGGGCTATCGCGCCGCCGCCTATCGCGCTGCCGTCATCGGCTGCGAGGGGAAATGGGCCATCCATCCCAGCCAGATCGCGCTGGCCAACGAGGTGATGAGCCCGTCCGAGGAAGAGGTCGCCCGCGCCCAGAAGATCCTGGCCGCGATGGCCGAGGCCGAAGCGGCTGGCAAGGGTGCGGTGTCGCTGGATGGGCGGCTGATCGACTATGCCTCGATCCGGCAGGCCGAGGTGCTGGTCGAAAAGGCCCGGCAGATCGCAGGCTGAGGGGGGCGTGACTGATATGCGTGCATTGGCAAGGCAGCTTTACGACCGCGCCGTCGAGGCGGCGGACCCCGCCCGTGCCGTGCATCAGCACTTTGCCGATCATCCGCCCGCCGATACCGTGGTGGGCGGGCACAGTTATGTCATCGCCATCGGCAAGGCCACCCCGGCCATGCTGGGCGAGGCCCTGCGCCATATCCCCGGCCCGGTGACGGCGCTGGGGGTCACGCATCACCAGAACGCGCAGGAGGTACCCGGCGCCCGTATCCTGACCGCTGGCCATCCCGAACCGGATCAGGCCGGGCTGGATGCCGGGCGCGAGGTCATCGCCCTGTTGGAAAAGGCCGGGCCGGATGATCGGGTCTATGCGCTGATCTCGGGCGGGGGGTCGGCGCTGGTGCCGGTGCCCCGGTCGCCGCTGACGCTGGCCGACAAGCAGGCGGTTGCCCGCATCCTGTTGGAAAGCGGGCTTGGCATCACCCAGATGAACCTGATCCGCCAGCAATTGTCCGATCTGAAGGGCGGCGGCTTCCTGCGCCACGCCGCGCCCGCCCCGGTCACCGCGCTGATCCTGTCGGACGTGATCGGCAACGAGTTGGGCGCCATCGCCAGCGGCCCGACCACCGCGCCGCTTGGCAGCCGGGCCGATGCGCGGGCCTTGCTGAGCGACCGGGGCCTGCTGGACCGCCTGCCGCCTGCGGTGCGCGATCTGCTGGAGACCCCGCAAGAGCCCGATCCGCAACATGCCGCCGAAAACCATCTGATCGGCAGCAACGAGATATCGCTGGAGGCAATGCGCCGCGCGCTTGGCGATGGCTGGACCGCCCGGATCGTCAGCGACAGGCTGGTCGGGGATGTCACTGACGCTGCCGACCAGATCGTTCAGGCCGCCGCGAGTGCCGGTTCCATCGGCCCGACCGCGCTGATCTTTGGTGGCGAAACCACCGTGCAACTGCGCGGAACGGGACGCGGAGGCCGCAATCAGGAACTGGCCCTGCGGGTCGCGCTGCAAGGCGACAGCCTGCCCGACCATTGGGTGTTTCTCAGCGGCGGCACCGATGGCCGCGACGGTCCGACCGACGCGGCGGGCGGGATTGTCGATGGCGGCACGCTGGCCCGTATCGGTGCCAGCGGACAGGATGTTGAGACGCTTCTGGCCAATAATGACAGCTATGCGGCGCTGAAGGCGGCGGGCGATCTGCTGATTACCGGCGCGACCGGCACCAATGTCGCCGATGTGCAGGTGCTGCTGCTGCCGGGCTGACCGGGCACCCGGACCGACGCAGACATCCGCAATAAATCATTGGCTGCCGGGGCGGATTAGTGCTCAAAGGCAGATGAGTCATGCGCGGTTGCGATCCGCGCCCGCCGGTTGCCAGCAAGTCGAGGTGAAAATGCGTTTCATGGATTTCAGCTCTTGGCAGGGAGTGCTGTTCAGCCTTCTGGGGCTGGCCGTCTTCATGCTGGTCGGGGTGGGTATCCGGGTGCTGATGATGCTGACCATTCAGCAAAGGCAGCAACGCGCGAACCGTCAGATCAACGAAAGGTTGAAGACCCTGATCGCGGCCTACAAGGCGCTTGGTGGCTCTTTTACCGGCAAGCTGCTGGTGGACCCCACCCATCTGGGCGACCTGAAGCGCCGCGCCGCCGAAGAGCCCGAGGCCGAACTGTCCCTGACCGGATCGGACCGGAACCGCCGCATTCGCGATTCCGTCGAGGCGGCCCTGTCCGATATCATCCTGCTGGGCACCGAGGATCAGGTCAGGCTGGCGGCAAGGGCCGCCGCTGATCTGGCGGCCGGGCAGCCCATTCATACATCGGAGCTGGTCACTTCGCTGCGCGACTTCATCCGCAAGGCGCTGGATCTTGGCCCGGTGCCGGCCGATGTCCAGATCCCCAGCCAGGGACCGACCCGCCAACAGGGCAGCAACCGGTCGGGCCGCAGCGGAAGCGGCGGCTCGGGCGGCGGAGGCGGTGGAGGCGGCATGGGCGGCGGCGGAATGGGGATGGGCATGGGCCTTGGAATGGGTGGTCGCCGCGCCGATGACGGCCTATGATCGCAACATAAATATATAAATTTACGATCAGGCAATAATCATTGCAAAACTGATCCGCATGCGTTCATATCCTGGCAGCAACTACCGCTGTCACGGAGGAATCATGGCCGGTTCAATGCTGGATTCGGGGTTTCCGCCAATCACCCGCCGTCTGAGGCTGGGTGTCGTTGGCGGAGGTGCGGGGGCGTTCATCGGGCGCGTTCATGCGCGCGGTGCGCGGTTGTCCGACCGTTGGCAGATCGTCGCGGGCGCGCTGTCGTCGCGCCCCGAGGTGGCGCAGGCATCGGGCCGCGAATGGGGCCTGGCGTCCGATCGCATCTATAGTGACTGGCGCGAGATGGCGCGGGCCGAGGCCGCACGTCCCGACGGAATCGAGGCTGTCGCGATCACCGTGCCCAATCACCTGCATCACCCGGTCGCGATGGCGTTCATGGATGCGGGCATCGACATCATCTGCGACAAGCCGCTGGTCAATACGGCGGACGAGACTCAGGCGCTGATCGACAAGCAACGTGAAACCGGGGTGGTTTTCGGCGTCACCTATTCCTTCGCGGCTCATGCCATGGTGCGCCAGATGCGTCAGATGGTGGCCGAGGGCGCGATCGGCCCGGTCAGCCAGATCCATACCGAATATTTTCAGGAAATGGCGCTGTTGCCAGCGGGGTCGGCATGGTCGGGAACGCCCTGGCGGCAGGATCCGGCCAAGGTGGGCGGCGCCGCGACAACCGCCGATATCGGCACCCACGCGCATCATCTGGCCGAGTTCGTGTCGGGGTTGAAGCTGGAGCGGCTGAGGGCCGAATTCCACCGCCTTGGCGCCGAGCAACCGCTTGAGGATACGGCATATGTCAACTGCCGCTATCAGGGCGAAGTGCCGGGAACGATCCTGATTTCGCAGGCACTGGCGGGGGCGCAATGCGGGTTGCGCATTCGCATCTCGGGGTTGCGAGGCACGCTGGAATGGGATCAGGAAAATCCTGAATACTTGCACCACCGGCCCTTTGACGCCCCTCATATCCGCATCTCGCGCGGGCACGGGGCGGGAATGCTGGCGGATGCGTCGCGGTTCATCCATATGCCGCGCGGCCATCCCGAGGCGCTGTCCGATGCCTGGGGTAATCTTTACGAGGAACTGGCCATTGCCATCGAAGCCCGCCGCGAAGGGCGACAATTGCCCGCCGACCTGCTGGCATATCCGGGGCTGGCCGAAGGCGCATCGGGCGTGGGCTTCATCCGCTCGGCCATCCGGTCAGATGCAGAGGGCGGCGTCTGGACGGATGTCAGCCTGACCGCCTGATGGGGCGATCCCGATACCCCAACGCGCGAATATGGCGGCGACTGGATCATCCGATTCGCGGATTCCAGTCGATTGCAGGATCATGCGTGGGCCAATACTTGCCGTGCCGGTGGCATTGTTGCAGGCGTTGCAACCGTCAAAGGCAGGCTGGCCACAGCCCGTTATACGCTGCAACTGATTGAGCTTGTGGGAAAAGACGGCGTGGCTTGGCGTCAGAAGCCGTTGTGATCGCCTTGGGGATATGCAAGCGATCATTGCCATAATCATTGTTAGCAATTTTTATTGCAGAAATGTTGCGAAGGCAGTATTGCTTGTTGCAGGCAGGACGGGCCACCCGGGTCTGGTCCTTGCAAGACAGGCGGTTCCGTTCGCGGGATCGCCGCATATGGGGGGCGCCGGGCAGGCGGCACGATCAGCAAGGGTGACATCCCGGCCAACGGGCACCGGGCGGAGGCGACAGCCCCCGCAATGGCTGCGCTGTGCCTGATCGCGACCGGCGTGGAACGGATCTCCGGCCCTGACGGGTCGGCACAAGAACCGCAGGCTGTGACCTGCCCGAGATCAACTGGAGGAGACCAAGATGAAAAAATTCCTGACCGCAGCCGCAGTCACCGCATTGATGGCGGGGGGCGCGCAGGCCGAAAAGATCGGCGTCGCCATGTCGCTGTTCGACGACAATTTCCTGACCGTACTGCGCCAGAACATTCAGGCCCATGCCGGCGAACTTGGCGTCGAGGTCCAGATGGAGGACGCGCAGGGCGACATCGCGCGCCAGCAGGCGCAGCTTGAGAATTTCATCGCCTCGGGCGTCGATGGCGTGATCATGATGCTGGTGGACGCCGATTCCGGGCGCGCCATGTCGCGGATCGCGGACCGGGCAGGTGTGCCTCTGGTCTTCGTGAACATGCTGCCTGCCGGTGTCGATGAATTCCCCGCCAATCAGGCCTGGGTCGGCTCGGACGAGGAAGAGGCCGGGCGGTTGGAAGCCACCGAAGTTTGCCGTCTGCTGGAGGGCGAAGGCGATGTGGTGATCCTGATGGGTCAGCTTGGCACCACCGGCCAGCGTGGCCGCACCCGCGCGACCGAAGAGGTTCTGGCGTCGGAAGAATGCAGCAACATCAACATTCTGGACGCGCAAACTGCAAACTGGATGCGGACTCCGGCGCTGGATCTGATGACCAACTGGATCACCTCGGGGCTGCAACCGGATGCGGTGATCGCGAATAATGACGAGATGGCGCTTGGCGCGATTCAGGCGCTGAAATCGTCGGGGGTCGGCACCGACAGCGTGATCGTGGCCGGCGTCGATGCGACCCGCGATGCGCTGGCATCGATGCAGGCAGGGGATCTGGCCGTGACCGTCTATCAGTCGGCGCAGGGTCAGGGGCAAGGCGCGCTGGACACGGTGCTGAAGATCGCGCGGGACGAGCCGTTCGAGCAGCTTGTGACCGTGCCCTTCGAACTGGTCACCCCCGACAATCTTGCAGAATTCCAGACGAAGAACTGACCTGACGGGACGGGGGCAGAAATGTCCCCGTCCTTTTGATCCGGAAAGCGCGGGGCGCGACATGACAGGGCTTCGCCTTCCGCAAGGGGAGGAAATGACATGATTTCCGAGAGGAGCATGGCGGCGATCGACCGGTTCAAGGCAAGACAGGGCGATACGCTTCTGGAAATAGAAGGCATCCGCAAGGAGTTTCCCGGCGTTGTGGCGCTGGACGATGTGCGGTTCCGGCTGCGGCGCGGCACCGTGCATGCGCTGATGGGCGAAAACGGCGCGGGCAAATCCACGCTGATGAAGATCATCGCGGGGATCTATACCCCCGATCAGGGCACGATCCGTCTGAATGGCGAGGATGTCAGCTTTACCGGCCCGCTGGATGCGCTGGAACGCGGTATCGCGATGATCCATCAGGAACTTGCGCTGATGCCCTATATGACGGTGGCCGAGAATATCTGGATCCGCCGAGAGCCGGTGAACCGTATCGGGATCATCGACCACGGCCGGATGTTCGCGATGACGCAGGACCTGTTCGACCGGCTTGGCATCCGCATCGACCCGCGCGCCGAGGTTCGGCTGCTGACCGTCGCGCAGCGCCAGATGGTCGAGATCGCCAAGGCCGTCAGCCATGAATCGGAAGTCCTGATCATGGATGAGCCGACATCGGCCCTGACCGAAACCGAGGTCGAGCATCTGTTCCGGATCATCCGCGACCTGAAGGCCCGCGGCATCGGCATCGTCTATATCACCCACAAGATGAACGAGCTGTTCGAGATCGCGGATGAATTTTCGGTCTTCCGCGACGGCACCTATGTCGGCACCCATGCCAGCAGCGAGGTCACCCGCGACGACATCATCCGCATGATGGTCGGGCGCGAGATCACCGATATGTTCCCCAAGCAAGAGGCCGAGATCGGCGATGTCATCCTGTCGGTCGAAGGGCTGACGGTCGAGGGAACCTTTCACGACATCAGCTTCGATCTGCGCAAGGGTGAAATCCTTGGCGTCGCGGGGCTGGTGGGATCGGGCCGTTCTAACGTGGCCGAGGCACTGTTCGGCGTCGTTCCCGCCACATCGGGCAAGATCAGGATCGACGGAACCGAGGTCGCCGTCACCACGCCCCTTCAGGCGATGCGTCACGGCATGGCCTTCCTGACCGAGGACCGCAAGGACACCGGATGCTTCCTGCAGCTGTCGATTCTGGAAAACATGCAGATGGCGATGCTGTGCGACAACATGGTGCGGCGGGGCTTTGTCGAGCAGGGCCGGATCAACGACCTGTGTGACGGGATGTCCAAGACCCTGCGGGTCAAGACCCCGAATATGGAAGAGCGGATCGAGAACCTGTCGGGCGGCAATCAGCAGAAGGTGCTGATCGCCCGCTGGCTGCTGACCAATCCGCGCATCCTGATCCTGGACGAACCGACGCGCGGCATCGACGTTGGCGCCAAGGCGGAAATCCACCGGCTGATCTCTCGACTGGCCGCGCAGGGTCTGGCGGTGATCATGATCTCGTCCGAATTGCCCGAGATTCTGGGCATGTCGGACCGCATCATGGTCATGCACGAAGGCCATATGACCGGGATCCTGAACCGGGACGAAGCCAGTCAGGTCAAAATCATGGAATTGGCGGCGCGCTGAGCCGTGAGAGGCACCTGACGGGTGCCGGGAAGGAGAAAATCGATCATGGAAAGCGTTCAGATAGAACCCGTCTCGCGGCCACGGCGCGGAATCCCGCAGGATCTGGGGATCCTGCTGGTGCTGTTCGGTGTCGCGGCCACCTTTGAATTGCTGGGCTGGATCATGCAGGGGCAAAGCTTCCTGATGAACCCGCAGCGCCTGACCATCATGATCCTGCAAGTGTCGGTGGTCGGCATCATCGCCATCGGCGTCACGCAGGTCATCATCACCGGCGGCATCGACCTCAGTTCCGGTTCGGTCGTCGCCATGACCGCCATGGTCGCGATGAGCTTTGCGCAGGCGGCGGGTTATGACCGGGCGGTCTATCCCGGCCTGACCGGATTGCCGGTCATCGTGCCTCTGGCGGTGGGGCTGGGGCTGGGGTTGCTGGCCGGGATCATCAACGGTCAGCTGATCGCACGAACCGGCATCCCGCCCTTCATCGCCACGCTGGGGATGATGGTGACCGCGCGCGGCATCGCCAAATGGTACACCAAGGGTCAGCCGATCTCTTTCCCCAGCGACAGCTTTGCCATGATCGGGTCGGGCGCATGGCCGGTCTTCATCTTCCTGGCCGTCGCCGTGATCTTTCACATCATGCTGAAATATACGCGATACGGCAAATACACCTATGCCATCGGGGCCAATCCGCAGGCCGCGCGGGTGTCGGGGATCAATGTGCAGAACCATCTGGTCAAGGTCTATGCCGTGGCGGGTCTGCTGTCGGGTCTGGCCGGCATCGTCACCGCCGCCCGCGCCGAGACCGCACAGGCCGGCATGGGCATCATGTACGAGCTGGACGCCATCGCGGCGGCGGTGATCGGCGGCACATCGCTGGCGGGCGGGCGCGGCAAGATCTTCGGCACGGTGATCGGGACGCTGATCCTTGGCCTGATGATGTCGGGTTTCACCTTCCTGCGGGCGGATGCCTATTATCAGGAAATCGTCAAGGGCGTGGTCATCGTCGCCGCCGTCGTGGCCGATGTCTATCGCCAGAAGGCGCGGACCCGCACGTCCTGAAGGCGTCCCCTTGTCACGACACCGACCCGAAGCGCCCGGCGCTTCGGGTCTTTTCATGCCGAACCGGGTGGTGGGGCCCTGCCCCGGCGATCCTATGTCCCGGTCACCGTCGGAATACGCGGCGATTTGTCCTGCTGGATGCGCGCGGCGACCGAAACCGTCAGCGCCTGAGCCAGACACATCGGCGCCGCCAGCGAGCGAGAGAACGTGTAATCATGTTCCGGCACCGCAAACAGCACTCGCGCCGATTTCGCCAGCGGAGACAGGGTGCTGTCGGTGATCGCGACGATGTCGATGCCGCGTTCGCCCAGTTCCTCGGCGATGTTCACCACCTCTTTGGCATAGAAGCGGAAGGACACCGCCATCAGCAGGTCGCGTTCGCTGATCGTGCGCGCGACATAGGTCGAAAGCCCGCCCGCCGGGTCCAGCAGGATGCAGCGTTTGCCCAGCATCGTCAGCACATAGCGCAGCAGATCGGCAACCGGGGCGGAACGCATCTGGCCCAGCAGGTAAACCGTATCGGCCTTGAAGATCAGATCGGCCGCCAGCGCCAGATCGGCCTCGGCCACATCTTCCAGCAGCCCTTGCAATGAGGCGATGTCGCGCACGACGAGTTCGCTGAGATTGGCCATCTCGCCCCGTTCGCCGGTTGTATCAAGCTCGCTTTCCAGCGCCTTGACGCGGGCCTCGAAACCCGGCGCGGCGGTGGCAAGGCGCCGCTGGAACAGCGCCTGCAATTCCTTGAAACCGCGATAGCCAAGCGATTGCGCGAACCGCACGAAGCTGGAGGCATGTATCCCGCAGCGTTCGGCGATGGCATTGACGGAATGAACCGCCACATCGTTCGGATTCTGCGTCAGATAGACCGAGATCCGCTGATAGGTCTTGCTCATCTGATCGTGGCGATCATGGATAAGACGGATCAGTCCTTCATAGTCAGCGGGCGGCTTCTGCGCGGTCACGGGCGGCTCCTTCGCGGGTATGGGTCTCCTTAGTTTTGCAATGAATATTGCAGGTCGGCCAGTGCTGATTTCAGCTCATGCGACTTTGGCCGCGTCTGCCATATGCGATGACGCGGCCAGTGGCAGGATGCGGGTTCAATGCCCGACGTTCATCCATTTTTGTTTTTTTGCTGATGCTTGGATTGTTTCGACGATTGTCTGGATGGCGAGGCCTTTGCGGAAGTTGCAGGGTTCGGGTTGTCGTCCTGCGATGGCGCGGATGAAGCCTGCGACCTCGATGGCCTTGAGGTCGTTGAAGCCGATCTGATGGCCGGGGGCGACGCAGAAGCGGCCGTAAGGGGGGTGGTCGGGGCTGGCCTCGATGCGGCGGAGGCCGCGGCGGCCGGGGGCGTCGGCGGTGGAGTAGAAATGCAGCTCGTTGAAGCGTTCCTGGGTGAAGGCCAGCGCGCCCTTGGTGCCATAGACCTCGAAGTCATGCTGCATCTTGCGGCCGGTGGCGATCCAGTTGCCCTCGATGGATCCCTGCGCGCCATTGGCGAAGCGGACGAAGGCGCGGCCCACGTCATCGACCTCGACGGCGTGCGCGCCGCCCTTGCCGTCGGGCCGCTGGCCGATCATGGTGACGCAATCGCCCATGACCTCGGTGATCGGGCCCAGCAGGAATTCCGCCGTGGCCAGCGCATGGCTGCCGATATCGGCCAGCGCGCCGCCGCCCGCCGGATCGTGGCGGAAGGTCCAGGGGCTTTCGGCATCGGCCATGTAATCCTCGGCATGCAGGCCGCGATAGCCGCGGATCTCGCCCAGTTCACCTGCCTCGATCATCTGTCTGGCCAGCGCCAGCATCGGGTTGCACAGATAGTTGAACCCGACTTGGGTCGTGATCCCGGCGGCCTCGGCGGCCTCGGCCATTTCGCGCGCGTCCGAGGCCAGCGGCGCCAGCGGCTTTTCGCAATAGACATGCTTGCCCGCCGCGATGGCGGCCAGCGCCATCTCCTTGTGCAGGGCATTGGGGGCGGTGATGTCGATCACGTCGATTTCGGGGTTTTCGACCATGCTGCGCCAGTCGGCGGTGGCATGGGCAAAGCCCAGCTCTTGCGCGGCGCGGGTGGCGGCCTCGGGGGTGATGTCGGCGACCGTGTGCAGTTCCAGCCGGTAGGGCAGGTCGAACACCTTTGGCGCCGAGGCAAAGCCGAAGACATGGGCCTTGCCCATGAAGCCGGTGCCGATCAGGCCGATACGCAGGACGGGTTTGTCAGGCATGGAGGGACTCGCGGTTGACCACAAGGGCCGGGTCTATGGTTCCGTCCAGAAAGCCGAGGGCGTTCCGGATCGAGGCGATGGCCATGCGTTCGCCGCATTCGGCGGTCAGCCCGGCGATATGCGGGGACAGCACCACATTGTCATGGGCCAGCAGCGGCGCATTGCCGGTGGGGGGCTCGTCGTCGAACACATCGACCCCCGCCGCGCCGACATGGCCCGATGCCAGCGCCGCCGCCAGCGCGGCCTCGTCGACGACGCCGCCGCGGGCGGTATTGGCCAGAATGACGCCGGGCTTCATCAGCGCGATTTCGCGGGCCCCCAATGTCGGCCTGTCGGCCCGGGGCACATGGATCGAGATGCAATCGGCCCAGGCCAGCCCCTGGTCCAGATCGGCGGCCTCATCGACCGGACCTGCGGGCCAGCCCTTGCGCGAGAGCCAGGGGTCATGGGCGCGGACCTCCATCTCGAAGCCTGCGGCCATGCGGGCAAGGCGCTGGCCGGTGCGGCCATAGCCGATGATCAGCAGGCGCTTGCCGCTGATCTCCTGCTGCTCCAGCCGGTTGCGCCAGCCCCATTGGCCCGGGTCGCGCACGGCGCGGTCGGCGCGCAGCGCCCGCTTGGCCCCGGCCAGCAGCTGCATCATCGCATGTTCCGCCACCGAGACCGAGTTCACATCGCCGACGATGGTCAGCGCGATCCCGCGCCGGTCCAGCGCCGCGACATCGACCGAATCATATCCCACGCCATGGCGCGAGACGACCTTCAGCCGCCCGGCCTGCGCCACCGTCGCGGCGGACAGCGGCTGGGTGCGGATGACCAGCGCATCGGCCCTGTCGATCAGCGGCGCATAGGAGGGTTCTGACACCTCTTCGACATAGTCATAGGTAATGGTTCCCGCAGCGGCCAGATCGCGCAAAAGCGCCTCGCCCGCGGGGTGGAGTTTGCCGGCGACCAGAAGATGGGTCATCAATATCCCCCCTTCTGCCCGGCCGGCGCGGTGCCCGCCCCGGTCAGGTCGCGCCATGTCGCGACCGAGGCGGCGGCGGCTGCCGCCAGCAGGCGCGAATCGCCCGAAACGGTCGTCAGATCGAAACCCCAGCTGATGGCCTTCGCGGCATAATCCGGCGTGCCGCAATGCAGGCAGGCGCGGATACCCCTGGCCTTGCAGGCGGCAAGGATGCGCTGGATCAGCTCGATCATCTCGGGCTCTTCGCGGTCGAAGCCGGGGGCCAGACGGCCCTCCTGCGTGCCAAGCGTCAGATCGGCGGGGCCGATATAGATGCCGTCCAGCCCCGGCGTCGCGGCGATGGCGTCCAGATTGTCGATGCCCTGCTGCGTCTCGATCATCGCCAGCGCCAGCACCTCATCATTGGCCGCCGCGCCATAACCGCCATAGGCGACAGCGGCGCGGGTCGGGCCGAAGCTGCGCTGGCCATGCGGCGGATAGCGCATGTAGCTGACGAATTCGGCGGCCTCGTCGGCCGAGTTGACCATCGGGCAGATGATGCCCTGCGCGCCCGCGTCCAGCGCCTTCATGATCGCGCCCGGCTCTCGCCACGGCACGCGGACCATGGGCGTGACGCCCGAGGCCCGCATCGCCTGCAACATCGGCAGCACGGCGCCGTAATCCAGCGCGCCGTGCTGGGCGTCGATGGTGACGGAATCGTAGCCCTGCGCCGCCATGATCTCGGCGGTGAAGGCATTGCCGATGGACAGCCAGCCGTTGATCGCGGCGCGTCCCCCGGCCCATTGCTGTTTCAGCTTGTTGGTGAACATCGCGTTTCCCCCTCAGAACACGAGTTGAGCGAGCTTGGTGTCGAGGTAATCCTCGATCCCCTCGATCCCGCCTTCGCGGCCCATGCCGGAATGATTGGTGCCGCCGAAAGGCGCCTCGGACGCGGCCAGCGCGAAGCTGTTGATGCCGACCATGCCCGCTTTCAGCGCCGCCACCATCCGCCGCGCCCGGTCGGGCGAGCGGGTGAAGGCATAGGCCGACAGCCCCATGTCGCTGGCATTGGCGCGGTGGATCACCTCGTCTTCGGTCGAAAAGCGGGTGATGGCGGCGATGGGGCCGAAGTTTTCCCCGGCGAACACCTTCATGTCGTCGGTCACATCGGTCAGCACCGTGGGCTCGAAGAAGAAGCCGCTGTTCAGATGCGCGGGGCGCTGGCCGCCATGGGCCAGCGTCGCGCCACCCCGGACGGCATCGGCGACGATGGATTCGATCTCGGACAGGCGGCCGCCGTTGATCAGCGGCCCCATGCCGGTATCCGGGTCCAGCCCGTCCCCCAGCTTGATCCCGGCGGTCCGCGCCACGAAGCCCTGAACGAAGGCGTCATGCAGGCTGTCATGGACGAAGATTCGGTCCGGCGTCACGCAGACCTGCCCGGCATTGGCGAACTTGGTCGGCACGGTCAGATCCAGCGCCGCATCCAGATCGGCGTCGTCGTAAACGATCAGCGGCGCGTTGCCGCCCAGCTCCATGCTGACCTTCTTCACCGTCTCGGCGGCGTCGCGGATCATCTGCTGGCCGATGCGGGTGGAACCGGTCAGGCTGACCTTGCGCACCCGGCTGTCGGCCATGATCGGCGCATAGGTGGTGGCGGTGGCGCCGACGACAAGGTTCACCGCCCCGTCCGGCAGGCCGGCGGCGCGCAGGCAATCGACCATCACCATCGCCACGCCCGGCGTCTGCGAGGACGGGCGCAGCACCACCGGACAGCCCGCCGCCAGCGCCGGGGCCAGCTTGCGGGCCGGCAGGGCGGCGGGGAAGTTCCAGGCGGTGAAGGCGCCGACAATGCCCACCGGCTCGCGCGTGACCTCGAAGCGCCCGCCGGGCACGCGGCTGTCGATGACGCGGCCATAGATGCGGCGGGCCTCTTCGGCGAACCAGCGGAACTGCTCGCAGGACAGCACCCATTCGCGGCCGGCCTGGGCGATGGGCTTGCCGGTCTCGGCGGTGATCATGGCCGCGGCCTCGTCGCTGCGGCGGATCATCTCGTCGGCGGCCCTGTGCAGCGCGTCCGCGCGGGCGAAGCCGCCCATCTCGCGCAGGCGCGGCAGGGCGCGGGCGGCGGCATCCAGCGCCGCCTTCGTGTCCTCGGCCGTGGCCATCGGCACGGCCCCCAGCGGTTTTTCGGTGACCGGAGAGATGACTTCGGCCGTTTGGGTGCCGGGGGTCCAGCCGCCGTCGATGAACAGTCCGAATTGCGAATACATGGCTTATCCGATCTCTGCGGTCTTGACCGTGCGCCCCTCGGCGGCCGAGCGGATCGCGGCCTCGGCCAGGATCAGCGCCTGCCTGCCATCCTCGAAACTGATCGGCACCGGCTTGCCCTGTTCGACCGCATCCACGAAGGCGTCGATCTCGGCGGCGAAGGCCTCGTCATAGCGTTCGATGAAGAAATCCTTCAGCGCGGCGGCGCGGTCGGTGAAACCCTCGCCGTAAAGCCGGACATGATCCAGCGCATGGTTGTCGGAAATCGCCATGCCCGCGCTGCCGAAGGCCTCGACCCGCTGGTCATAGCCATAGACGGCGCGGCGCGAGTTGTTGATGATCGCCTGCTTGCCCGAAGCGGTCTTCAGCACCACCGTCACCGTGTCGTAATCGTCGCAGCGTTCCATCAGCGCCGGATCGACAAGGCGGGAACCGGTGGCACTGACCTCGGTGACCTCCTCGCCCAGAATGAAGCGGGCCATGTCGAAGTCATGGATGGTCATGTCGCGAAAGATGCCGCCCGAGACCTCGATATAGGCATCCGGCGCCATGCCCGGGTCGCGCGAGGTGATGATGACCTGATGCAGATCGCCGATCCGGCCCGATTCGATGGCCCGGCGCACGCCCGCATGACCGCTGTCCAGACGGCGCACGAAGCCCAGCATGATCGGCAACTGGCTGCCGGCGATTTTCGCGGCACAGGCATTCACCCGGTCCAGCGACAGGTCGATGGGCTTTTCGCACAGGATCGCCTTGCCGGCCGCCACCGCCTGCTCGATCAGGTCGGCATGGGTGGCGGTGGAACTGGCGATCAGCACCGCGTCCACATCATCCGATCCCAGCACGGCCTCGACCGAATCGAATTGCGTCACGCCCAGCTTGCGGGCCACCTCCTGCGCCGAAGGTCCATGAATGTCATAGACCCCGGCCAGCCGGGCACGCGGATGCGCGGCAATGTTTTCTGCATGCATGCGGCCGATGCGGCCGGTGCCGAGAACTGCGATTCCAGTCATGAAGCTCCTCCCAAAATCCATTTGGCAATAATCATTGCAAAACTATTGCATTGTCAATCATCATTCCGTAATGTTCGGGAAACACCATCCGCAGGAGGAGGCGAGATGACCCGCAAGACCGTGCGCCTGACCATGGCTCAGGCCCTTGTCCGTTACCTTTGCAACCAGTTCACCGAGGTCGACGGCAGCCGCGTTCCCCTGTTCGCAGGCGTCTTCGGCATCTTCGGGCATGGCAATGTGACCTGCCTGTCCGAGGCGCTGGAGCAGGTGCAGGACGAACTGCCGACATGGCGCGGCCAGAACGAGCAGTCGATGGCGCTGGCCGCGATCGGTTTCGCCAAGGCCAAGCGGCGGCGGCAGCTGATGGTCGCCGCGACCTCGATCGGGCCGGGCGCGCTGAACATGGTCACCGCCGCCGGCGTGGCGATGGCGAACCGGCTGCCGGTGCTGCTGATCGCGGGCGACACCTTCGCCAGCCGCCTGCCCGATCCGGTGCTGCAACAGGTCGAACATTACGGCGATCCGACCATCACCGCGAATGACGCCTTCAAATCGGTCGTGCGTTACTGGGACCGGATCGTCCTGCCCGCGCAGCTTCTGCAATCGCTGCCGCAGGCGGTGGCGACGATGCTGGACCCCGCCGATTGCGGCCCGGCCTTCATCGGGCTGGCGCAGGACACGCAGGAAATCGCCTTCGATTATCCCGAGGCCTTCTTCGAGCCGCGCGTCTGGGCCATCCCGCGCCCGCGCCCGGATCGCGATGCGGTCGCGGCGGCGGCGGAACTGCTGAAGACGGCGGAAAGGCCGCTGATCATCTCGGGCGGCGGCGCGCGCTATTCACTGGCCGAGGATGCGCTGGCCGATTTCGCCGCCAAGCGCGGCATCCCGGTGGTCGAGACCATCGCCGGCAAGGGCGCGCTGACCCATGAGCATCCGGTCCATGCCGGGCCCATCGGCATCGTCGGCTCGACCTCGGCCAATGCGCTGGCCAAGGATGCCGATGTGATCCTGGCCATCGGTACGCGGTTGCAGGATTTCACCACCGGGTCGTGGACGGCGTTTTCGCCGGATGCGCGGTTCATCTCGGTCAACGCGGCGCGGTTCGATGCAATCAAGCATGGATCGCTGGCGGTGGTCGGCGATGCGCTGGAAACCATCGGCGAGCTGGACGCGGCGCTTGGCGATTACGCCGCCGAGCCGGGGCTGATGCAGCGCGCCAGGGACCTGTTCGCCGAATGGAACAGCCTGCTGGACGAATATCAGGCGCCGACGAACGAGCTGGTGCCGTCCTATGCGCAGGTCATCGGCGTGCTGAACAAGGTCGCCGGGCCGAACGATACGCTGATCGCGGCGGCGGGCGGCACGCCGGGCGAGGTGACCAAGGGCTGGCGGGTCAAGAACCCCAACACCTTCGACTGCGAATTCGGATTCTCCTGCATGGGTTACGAGATCGCGGCGGGCTGGGGCTGCGCCATGGCGCAGGATGGACCGGGGGCCACGGGCGGCACGCCCATCGTGATGCTGGGCGACGGCACCTATATGATGATGAATTCGGACATCTATTCGGCGGCGCTGACCGGCCACAAGATGGTGGTCGTGGTCTGCGACAATGGCGGTTTCGCGGTCATCAACCGGCTGCAACAGGCCAAGGGCGTACCGGGCTTCAACAACCTGTTGGCCGATTGCCGGGTGCAGAACCGCGACAACCCGCTGCATGTCGATTTCGTGAAACATGCCGAGGCGATGGGTGCGCGTGCCGTCAAGGCCGAAAGCCTCGCCGATCTGGAAGGGGCGATGAAGGATGCGCTGGCCCATGACGGGGTGACGGTGATCTCGATCGTCTCGGATGCCTGGAAATGGGTGCCCGGCGATGCGGACTGGGATGTCGGCGTGCCCGAGGTCTCGAATTTCGAGACCGTCCGCGCCGCCCGTGCCGCGCAAGAGAAGATCCGTGAAGCACAGCGTGCAGGTGTCTGAAATGAAAGCAAGACTGGGGATTGCCCCGATTGCATGGTGGAATGACGATCTGGCCGAGCTGTCGGATGATGTCAGCCTTGAGGAATGTCTGCGGCAGGCCTCGGAAGCGGGCTTTACCGGCATGGAGACCGGCCGCCGCTTTCCGATGGACATGGGCGAGTTGGGTCCGGTGCTGGACCGGCATGGCATCTCGGTCTGCGGCGGCTGGTTCTCGGGCCTGCTGCTGGATGGCGATATCGAGGCCGAAAAGGACCGGATCGCGCAGCAGATGCAGTTCTTCATCACCGCCGGCGCGCCCTGCATCGTCTATGGCGAAACCGCCCGTTCCATTCAGGGCCTGCGTTCCGCGCCGCTGGCGACCAAGCCGAAGCTGACCGAACCCGAGATGGCCGCCTATGGCCGCAGGATCAGCGACTTCGCCGATTGGTGCGCCGCGCAGGGGATGCCGATCGCCTATCACCACCACATGGCGGCGGCGGTCGAGACCGAGGCGGAACTGGACCTGTTCATGCGGCATTCCTCGGTGCCGCTGCTCTATGACGCGGGTCACATGGCCTTTGCGGGCGGCGATGTGATGCGGGTGATCGACAATCACCATGCCCGCATCAGCCATGTCCATACCAAGGATATCCGCCGCGCCGTCACCGATGCCGTGGACCGGACGCGCGACAGCTTCCTCGATGCCGTCATCAAGGGCGCCTTCACCGTGCCGGGCGATGGCGATCTGGATTTCGAGGCCATCGTGAAGGCATTGGCGGACAAGGGTTACGAGGGCTGGTTCGTGGTCGAGGCCGAACAGGACCCGGTTGCCAACCCGCCGCTGGAGATGGCGAAAAAAGGTCACAACGAGCTGCAACGCGTCATGGCGGCAGCGGGCTATGAGGTGGTGAAATGAACCGCATTGATGGAAAGATCGCCGTCGTCACCGGCGGCACGCAGGGCCTTGGCGCGGCCATCGCGCGGCTGTTCGCCGAAGCCGGCGCGGCGGGCATCGTGATCGTCGGGCGCGGGGTCGAAAAGGGCCGGAAGGTCGCCGCCGACATCACCCAGGCCACCGGCGTTCCGGTCGAAATGGTGCCCGCCGATCTGGGCAATATCGACGATGTGCAGGCCATCATCCCCGCGACCGACAAGCGCTTCGGGCGGGTGGATATTCTGGTCAATGCCGCCGGGCTGACCGATCGCGGCAACATGCTGAACACCACGCCCGAGCTGTTCGACCGCATGTTCGCGGTCAATACCCGCGCGCCCTTCTTCCTGATCCAGGACGCCGCCCGGGTGATGGCCCGCGAAGGCATCGAGGGGCGCATCGTCAATATCGGCTCGATGTCGGGGCTGGTGGGGCAGCCGTTCCTGGCGCCCTATGCGGCCTCGAAAGGGGCGCTGGCCACGCTGACGCGGCATGCGGGTTTCGCGCTGATGCGCCACCGCATCCATGTCAATCAGCTGGATATCGGCTGGATGAATTCCGACCATGAACGTGCGCTGGTGCTGTCGGAAACCGGCGATCCCGATTTCATCGACCGGGCGGCGGCGCAGAAACCCTTTGGCCGCATCCTCGACCCGGCAGAGGTCGCCCGCGCCGTGCTGTGGATGGCCTCTGATGATGGCGGCATGATGACCGGGGCGGTCATTCCCTTCGATCAGTCGGTCCATGGCGGCTATGACGATGCGCCGGCCCCCGCCGCCAAGCTGGAGGCCTGAGCCATGCGCACGATCAAGGGTCCGGGCGTGTTTCTGGCCCAGTTCGCGGCGGATGAGGCGCCCTATGATTCCCTGCCGGGCCTTGCGGAATGGGCCGCCGGCAAGGGCTTCAAGGGCGTGCAGATCCCGACATGGGACACCCGCCTGATCGACATGACGAAGGCCGCCGAAAGCGACGCCTATTGCGACGAGATCAAGGGGATGCTGGCCGATCACGGGCTTCAGATCACCGAATTCGCCTCGCATATCACCGGGCAGCTGGTGGCGGTGCATCCGGCCCATGACGCGATCATGGACAGCTTTGCGCCGGAGGCCGTGCATGGCAACCCGACCGCGCGGCGGGCCTGGGCCGAGGAACAGTTGCGCTTCGCCGCCCGCGCCTCGAAACGCATGGGCATCGACCGGCATGTCACCTTCTCGGGCTCGTTGCTGTGGCCCTATCTCTATCCCTATCCACAATGGCCCGAGGGGCTGATCGAGGAAGGCTTTGACGAGCTGGCCAGACGCTGGACGCCGATCCTGGACGATTTCGACGCGCATGGCGTCGATCTCTGCTATGAGATCCACCCGTCCGAGGATCTGCATGACGGCCATAGCTGGGAGTTCTTCCTCGAGAAGGTGAAGAACCACCCCCGCGCCAACCTGATGTATGACCCCAGCCATTTCGTGTTGCAGGGGCTGGATTACCTGGCCTTCATCGACCACTATCACGACCGCATCAAGACCTTCCACGTCAAGGATGCCGAGTTCCGCCCCGACGGCAAATCCGGCGCCTATGGCGGCTTCCAGCCCTGGTCGAAACGCGCCGGCCGGTTCCGCAGCCCCGGCGACGGGCAGGTCGATTTCGGCGCCATCTTCACCAGGCTGACCACCCACGGCTTCGATGGCTGGGCGGTTCTGGAATGGGAATGTTTCGTCAAGAACCCCGAGGACGGCGCCGCCGAGGGCGCGCGCTTCATCGCCGATCACATCATCCGCGTGTCGGACCGGGCCTTCGACGATTTCGTGAAATCCGGCGCCGACCGCGCCGCGAACCGGGCGATGCTCGGACTGGAGGAAACATGACCAGACCCCTGCGACTTGGCATGGTCGGTGGCGGCGAAGGCGCCTATATCGGCAATATCCACCGCCTGGCCGCCCGGCTGGACGGACATTGGCAGATCGTCGCGGGCGCCTTCGATGCCGACCCGGAACGCGGCCGCGCCTTCGCGCTGTCGCAGGGCATCGACCCCGCCCGCGCCTATGGCACATGGCAGGAACTGGTCGAGGCCGAAGGCGCGCGCGAGGACCGGGTGGACGCGGTCGCCATCTGCACGCCGAACTTCACCCATTACCCGATCGCCAAGGGGCTGATCGAGGCGGGCTTCGACGTGATCTGCGAAAAGCCCCTGACCGCGACGCTGGAAGACGCCGTGGCGCTGGAGGCGCTGGCGCGGGATTCGGGTCGTTTCGTGGGCGTGACCTATACCTATTCGGGCTATCCGATGGTGCATGAGGCCCGCGTCCGCATCGCGCAGGGCAAGCTGGGGGCGGTGCGCACGGTGCAGGTCGAATATCCGCTGGAATGGATGTCGAAACCCATCGAGCAGGACGGCAATGCCCAGGCCGCCTGGCGCACCGATCCCGTCAGGAACGGTCGCGGCGGCTCCATCGGCGATATCGGCACCCATGCCTATCACCTTGCGGGCTTCGTCACCGGTTTGACGCTGGAAAGCCTGACCGCCGATCTGGCGACCTTCGTTCCGGGCCGGGCGCTGGACGACAATGCCCATGTGATGATGCGCTATCAGGGCGGCGCGCGCGGGCTGCTGTGGTCCTCGCAGGTGGCCATCGGCAATTCCAACGGCGTGCGGCTGCGGGTCTTTGGCGACAAGGGCGCGCTGCAATGGTTCCAGGAACAGCCCAACGAGCTGATCTGGACCCCGCTGGACGGCCGCGTGCAGATCATCAAGCGCGGCGCCGACGACCTGTCCGAGGACGCGAAGGCGCGCTCGCGCACGCCCCCCGGCCATCCCGAAGGCTATCTGGAAGCCTTCGCCAATCTCTATGCCGGTTTCGCCGAGGCGATCCGGGCACGAACCGAAGGCCGCCAGCCCGGCATCGTCGGACAGAACCTGCCACTGGCCAAGGACGGCCTGAAAGGCGTCGCCTTCGTCGAAGCCGTCGTCGACAGCCACCAGGCAGAAAACCAGCCATGGATCAAACCAATCGAAGTGTGAAGGGCGGGGGCTGTGTGGGGGCACAGGCAACGTGTGGGGGAAGGAATGAAGACTCTGGATGTCATCACGATCGGCCGCAGTTCGGTTGACCTTTACGGCGCGCAGATCGGCGGCCGGCTGGAGGATATGGGGTCGTTTGCGAAATATATCGGCGGCAGCCCGACGAACATCGCCTGCGGGACGGCGCGGCTTGGGCTGCGCTCGGCAGTCATCACCCGCGTCGGCGACGAACATATGGGCCGCTTCATCCGCGAGCAGCTGATCCGCGAGGGGGTCGAGACAGGCGGCGTCGTCACCGACCCGGAACGGCTGACCGCGCTGGTGATCCTGGGCATCCGCGACGAGGACAGCTTTCCCCTGATCTTCTATCGCGAAAATTGCGCCGACATGGCGCTGTGCGAGGATGACATCGACGAGGGGTTCATCGCGCAGGCCCGCTCGGTTCTGGCCACCGGCACGCATCTGTCCCATCCGCGCACCCGCGCAGCGGTGCTGAAGGCGCTGGAACTGGCCCGCAAGCATGGGGCAAGGACGGCGCTGGATATCGATTACCGCCCGAACCTGTGGGGCGTGGCGGGGCACGGCGCGGGCGAAAGCCGCTTTGTCGAAAGCGCCAAAGTCACGCAGGAATTGCAATCGGTGCTGCATCTGTTCGACCTGATCGTCGGCACCGAAGAGGAATTCCACATCGCCGGCGGCAGCACCGACACCATTGCCGCCCTGCGCGCGGTCCGGGCGGTCAGTGCTGCCACGCTGGTCTGCAAGCGCGGCGCGGCAGGCGCGGTGGCCTTCGAGGGCGCGATCCCCGACAGCCTCGACGACGGACAGGCCGGACCGGGGTTCCCGATCGAGGTGTTCAACGTGCTGGGCGCGGGCGACGGGTTCTTCTCAGGGCTGATGAAGGGCTGGCTGGACGGCGAAAGCTGGCCGCGCACGCTGGAATATGCCAATGCCTGCGGCGCCTTCGCGGTCAGCCGGCATGGCTGCACCCCGGCCTATCCCTCATGGGCGGAACTCGACTTCTTCCTGAAGCGCGGCGTGGTCCGGCCCGATCTGCGAAACGACGCGGAGCTGGAGCAGTTGCACTGGTCCACCAATCGCGCGGCGGAACATGGCGGCGACTGGTCCACCATGCGGGTCTTTGCCTTCGATCACCGGATGCAGCTTGAGGATATGGACGGGTTTACGCCGGAAAAGGGCGGCGCGTTCAAGAAGCTGTGCCTTGAGGCCGCGTTGCGGGTGCAGGCTGGCCGGCCCGGCTATGGCATCCTGTGCGACAACCGCATCGGTCGCGATGCGCTGCACGCCGCCAGCGGCACGGGGTTGTGGATCGGGCGGCCCTGCGAATGGCCGGGATCGCGCCCGCTGAAGCTGGAGCCGGAACTTGGCCCCGATTGCGGCGGGCTGAGCCAATGGGCGCGCGAAAATGTGGTGAAGGTGCTGTGCTTCTGCCATCCCGGCGACGATGCCGAAACGCAGGCGCGCCAGATCGCCACCGTGCAGCGGCTGTGGCAGGCATCGCGTCGCAACCGGCTGGAATTCCTGCTGGAAATCATCCCCTCGAAGGTCGACCCGGTCGATGACGACACCACCGCCACGCTGATCCGGCAGTTCTATGCGGCGGGGATATATCCCGACTGGTGGAAGCTGGAGCCGATGAAGACCCGCGAGGGCTGGGCCAATGCCATCGCCGCCATCGAGGAAAACGACCGCCATACCCGCGGCATCGTGGTTCTGGGCCTCGACGCGCCCGAGGCGGAACTGGCCGCCAGTTTCCGCGTCGCGGCGGGCTTTGATCTGGTCCGGGGCTTTGCCGTTGGCCGCACCATCTTCGGGCAGGTCGCCAGCCAATGGTTGCGGGACGAGTTGACCGACAGCGCCGCAGTCGATGAAATGGCCGCACGCTATATGCGGCTGTGCAACATCTGGGACAAGGCGCGCGAACAGGCGCGCTGATCCCGGCCCGACCCCGAAAGGCCCTGCCCATGTTCGACCTGAATGATGCCTTCTATCGCCCGCTCTGGCTCAGGGTGCTGCTGGTGGTGCTGACGCTTGGCTGGGGGCTGTTCGAATTCATCTCGGGCGCGCCGTTCTTCGGGGTGATCTTCACCGCCATCGGCCTTTACGCGGCCTGGCGCTTTTTCGTGACATTCGACCCGCCCGACGGGGCCGAGGAGGACAGATGAGCGATCTGCTGCTGAGACCGATCGCCAGCCATGGCAAGATCTTCGACGTCACCCCGCAATCGGCGGGCTGGGGCTATGTGGGCTTTGGCCTCTATCGGCTGAAGCCCGGTGACCGCGTGGCCGAGGAGACCGGCGAAAACGAGGTGATCCTGGTGATGGTCGAGGGCAAGGCCGCCATTCATGCCGCCGGTCGGGACTGGGGTGTTCTGGGCGACCGGATGGATGTCTTCGAGCGAACGCCGCCGCACAGCCTCTATGTCCCGAACGGGCAGAACTGGCAGGCGGTCGCCCGCACCGATTGCACCATCGCCGTCTGTGCCGCGCCCGGTCATGGCGGACATGAGGCGCGCAGGCTGGGGCCCGACGGCATCACCCTGACCCAGCGCGGCGAGGGGGCGAATACCCGCTTTATCAACAATATCGCGATGGAGGCCGATGCCGTCGCCGACAGCCTGCTGGTGACCGAAGTGTTTACGCCGTCCGGCAACTGGTCATCCTATCCCAGCCACCGCCATGACAAGGACGACTTCCCCCGCATCACCTATCTTGAGGAAACCTATTATCACCGCATCAGCCCCGGTGACGGTTTCGGCTTTCAGCGCGTCTATACCGACGATGACAGCCTGAACGAGACGATGACCGTGCGCGATGGCGATGTGGTGCTGGTTCCGCGCGGCCACCACCCCTGCGGTGTGCCGGTCGGGTTCCAGATGTATTACCTGAACGTGATGGCGGGGCCGCTGCGCAAATGGCGCTTTGTTCCCGCGCCCGAGGTCGCCGACCAGTTCTGACCCCTGCCCCGCGCGTAATCCCGCAGGTCTGGCCATGCCGGATTTAAACGTTGACTCGCAGCGGATTGTGCAATTAATTTTGCTAAAGTGTTTACGCTGCAATTTATGACTCTGCCAGAATGGCCGGGCGGTCGGGGAGGACCGGACGGACGACAGTCGGGCGGGATGCGGAATATCCGCCGCAAGGCGGATCGGTGACACCATCAGGGGGAGGAAAATCACAATGAAATTCATGCTGCAATCGGTTGCGATCGGCGCAATCGCGGCAATGACGACACTGGCTGGCGCGGCACATGCCGAAGGCGAGCAGTTCGTCTGGATCAGTCACGGCCCGGACAGCGACAGCTGGTTCAACGTCATCAAGAACGCGATTACGGTGACCAGCGACGAACTGGGCGTCTCGACCGAATATCGCAATCCGCCGACCGGCGATCTGGCGGATATGGCCCGGATCGTCCAGCAGGCTTCGGCGGCGGGGGTCGATGGGATCATCGTGACCATCGCTGATTACAACGTGCTGTCCGGCCCGATCACCGATGCGATCGCCAAGGGCATCCCGGTGGTCACGGTGAATTCGGGCACGGTCGAGGAAAGCCAGCAGCTTGGCGCGCTGTTGCATGTCGGCCAGCCGGAATACGAGGCTGGGCTGGGTGCGGGCCAGCGCGCGAAAGAGGCGGGGATCGAGACATTCCTGTGCGTGAACCATTATATCACCAACCCGCAATCGGTCGAACGCTGTCGCGGCTTTGCCGATGGGCTGGGGGTCGAGCTGGGCAATCAGATGATCGATTCCGGCATCGACCCGTCCGAGGTGCTGAACAAGGTGAAGGCCTATCTGACCAGCAATCCCGATACCGGCGCGATCCTGACGCTTGGCCCCAATTCGGCCGAACCCTCGATCCGGGCGGTCACCGATCTGGGGCTGGATGGCGAGATCTATTTCGGCACCTTCGATCTGTCGCCCGCGATTTCCCAAGGGATCAAGGACGGCACCGTTGATTTCGCCATCGATCAGCAGCCGTTTTTGCAGGGTTCGATCCCGATCCAGGTGCTGACGGCCTACGTGCGATATGGTGTGGCGCCGTCGAACTCGATCTTTACCGGGCCGGGCTTCGTGACCTCGGAGAATATCGAATTCGTCGAATCGCTGGCCGGCGAATATCGCTGATCCGCAGAACAGGCCGGGGCGGGGGCGGCCCTGCCCCGGATCACGCGACCCGAAAGGATGTCCTTCATGCCCGATACGTCCCATGGTGCGCCTGACGAGCGGATCAAGGCGGTTTCGTCATTCCGGCGTGCACTGATCCGGCCCGAGCTGGGCGGCATCTGCGGCACGATACTGGTCTTTCTGTTCTTCGGCATGATCGCCCATGACAGCGGGATGTTCGCCTCTGAAGGGGTGATGAACTGGACGGTGGTTTCGGCCCAGTTCATGATCATCGCCGTGGGCGCCTGCCTGCTGATGATCGCGGGAGAGTTCGATCTGTCGGTCGGCTCGATGATCGGCTTTTCGGGCACGGTCATGGCGATTCTGGCGGTGCATATGGGCTGGCCGCTGTGGATGGCGATCCTGTTCACCTTCGCCTTCTGCATCGCGATCGGCGCGTTGAATGGCTGGCTGGTGATCCGCACCGGCCTGCCCTCTTTCATCGTGACGCTGGCCTTTCTCTATATCCTGCGCGGGCTGACGATCTGGGGATCGGTCTATTTCACCCGCCAGACGATCATCGGTGGCGTGGCCGAAAAGGCGCAGGGCGACTGGCTGGCCCCCATCTTTGGCGGCAAGGTGCTGACCGGGCTGTTTCAGTGGATGGCGGAACAGGGCTGGATCGCCACCTTCAGCCGTGGCTCGCGCGCCGGGCAGCCGGTGATCGAGGGCCTGCCGATGCTGGTCGTCTGGGCCATCGGGCTGGTGATCGTCGCGCATCTGCTGCTGACCCGCACCAAATTCGGCAACTGGATCTATGCCAGTGGCGGGGATGCGCAGGCGGCGCGCTATGTCGGGGTGCCGGTGGACAGGGTCAAGATCCTGATGTTCATGTTCTCGGCCTTCTGCGCCACCGTCTTCGCCACCTGTCAGGTGATGGAGTTCGGCTCGGCCTCGGCAGATCGCGGGCTGCTCAAGGAATTCGAGGCGATCATCTGCGTCGTGATCGGGGGCGCGCTGCTGACCGGCGGCTATGGGTCGGTCATCGGGGCGGCGCTTGGCGCGATCATCTTTGGCGTGGTGCAGCAGGGGTTGTTCTTTGCCAATGCCGAAAGCTCGTTGTTCCGGGTGTTTCTGGGGGCGATCCTGCTGATGGCGGTGATCATGAACACCTATATCCGTCGCATCATCACAGGAGAACGATAATGACCGCTCCGATCGTGGAAATGCGCGATATCCGCAAGCATTTCGGTCGTGTGATCGCGCTGAACGGGGTCAGTTTCGATATCCGCGCGGGCGAGTGCCATTGCCTGCTGGGCGACAACGGCGCGGGCAAATCGACCTTCATCAAGACCATGTCCGGTGTTTTCAGGCCCAGTTCGGGCGAGATGCTGATCGAGGGCCAGCCCACCCGTTTCGACACCCCCCGCGACGCCATGGCGGCGGGGATCGCCACCGTCTATCAGGACTTGGCGATGATTCCGCTGATGAGTGTCAGCCGGAATTTCTGGATGGGACGAGAGCCCGAGAAAGGGTTCTGGCCCTTCCGCTATTTCGACTCGGCCCGCGCGGACAGGATCACCATGGCCGAGATGGCAAAGATGGGCATCAGCCTGCGCGGACCCGATCAGGCCGTGGGCACCCTGTCGGGAGGGGAGCGTCAGACGGTGGCCATCGCCCGCGCTGTCCATTTCGGTGCGCGGGTGCTGATCCTGGACGAGCCGACCTCGGCCCTGGGCGTGCGTCAAACGGCGAATGTTCTGGGCACGATCGACCGGGTGCGCAAGAATGGCATCGGCGTGGTGTTCATCACCCACAACACGCGACACGCCCTTGCGGTTGGGGATCGCTTTACGGTGCTGAACCGGGGCCGGACCCTTGGCACCGCCCGGCGCGGAGAGGTCGATGCGGCGACCCTTCAGGACATGATGGCCGGCGGGCAGGAACTGATCGAGCTGGAAGCCTCGCTTGGCGGCACGATCTGATCCGGCCTCGCATCCGTCGGAACGGCAAGATTGACATATTTGACATAGGCACTACATTGGATATGCAGAATATGCCGACAGCCGTTTCCGACCTGCGCCGGGCCGGATTGCGGCGGGAAGGAGCCGTGATGACCGACAAGCTTTATGTTCTCGATACGGAAAGCCCGACGATGGCCATCCCCGAGGCCGTGCCGGTTGCATCGCTGCGCCGGACCCTGCGCGGCAATGCCGGGGACGGCGCGATCATGGTGATGTCACGCTCGGGGCTGGGCGTGCGGGACATCTGGCCCGCGATCTCGACCATGTTGCGGCTGTTGCCCCAGCGACGCCAGCAGCGGCACGAGCGGCGGATCGACGAGATGCTGGATGTCATTCTGGATTTTGACCCGCTGTCGGCCTCCGAAGCGAAGATCGATCTGGCCAATGCCGAGATGCGCCGGGCCTTTCTGGCGGAGTTTCCGGTCATCGATGCCGCAACGGTTCACGAACGCGCCGGATATGGCGGCCGGAACAAAGCCCAGACGGCGGCCAGCTGGCGCGCGGCGGGGCGGGTTCTGGGCCTGCCGTTGCAGGGGCGTGTGGTCTTTCCGGTGTTTCAGTTCAACGCCGATGGCCAGCCGCTGCCGCTGCTGCGCAAGGTGCTGGGGCGACTGCCCGCCGACCGCACGGACTGGCAGCGGGCTTTCTGGCTGGTGGCGCCGAATGAATGGCTGGATGGCGGACGGCCCGTCGACCTGATCCGGGCGGGTAATGAGGATGCCCTTGCCGCCGCCGTGCATGAGGCGGAGCCCGTCATTGGATGAGCTTTGCCGTCCCGGCCTCGCTGCGCCATGTGCCGCTGCATGAGATTGCCCCCGGCACCCGGCTTTACCGCAATCACGCCATCGGGTTTCCGGGCGCCAGCTTCAACCCCTGCAAGGGCGCGCCGACCCGTTTCGCGCCGCTGACCGACCCCGATGGGGCCTGCATCCCCAGCCTTTATGCCGCGACCAGCTTTGACGGTGCGGCCTATGAGACGATCTTTCGCGGCATCCCCTCGCCCTATGCCGCGATCCCGCGTCAGGATCTGGACCAGCGCGGGGTCAGCGTGATCCGCCCTGCCCGACCCTTGCGGCTGGTCCCCTTTTTCAGCCCTGAGCTGAAGGGCTGGAAGATCGACCCCGAGCAGGTTTTCCGGGCGGCTGCGTCGGTTTATCCCGACTGCCGGGCGCTGGCCGCGCTGGCCTGGCGCGAGTTCGACGAGGCCGATGGCATCGTCTGGGCCTCGATCCGGGACAGTTCGGCCCGGGCGCTGCTGCTGTTCGGGGACCGGATCGCGCCGGACGATTTCGCCGCCGAGCCGCCGCGCAGCCTTGCCAACGATCCCTCTCTGCTGGACGATTTCATCCGCGCGGGCGACCGGGCCGGTTTCAGGATCGCCCGCTGAGGTCAAAGGCCCGCACCGCGATCCGGGCCTTCTGCCTTCCCAAAGGTCAACCGACCGGCCATCCCGCGCCGCCATCGGCTCAGATCTGAGCCGGTTCGATCCGCGCCCGTCCGGGGCGTGATTGACGCATAAAACCCCCCGCGCCCACAGTTCTTTTCGTGGCCCAGCTTCCGTGTGGTTGGAATGGCGCGCGGGTGAGGAAGGTCGGGCGATATATCTGGGAGGAGAAAAAGATGCGATGCATGGCGCAGCGACGACTGCTCGGCTCGGTGGCGGTGCTTTTGTTTGCAGGCTCGGCCACGGCGCAGGATCTGAGCCGGGTCAACAAGGAGATTTCCGACTATAACCCCGTCACGCAAGAGCGGCTGAACGCGGCGGACCCCAGCGACTGGCTGTTGCCCAAGGGCAATTATCAGGGCTGGATGTATAGCGGGCTGGAGCAGATCACAGCGGAAAATGTCAGCCAGCTGACGCCGGCCTGGGTCTATTCGACCGGGCTGGACAGCGGCCATCAGGCGCCTGCAATTGTCAATGACGGGGTGATGTTCGTCTCGACACCCTATAACCATGTGCTGGCGCTGGATGCGAAAACCGGCAGCCTTTACTGGCGTTACGAGCATGACAATCCGCCCGATCTGGGCGTGATGCACAATACCAGCCGCGGCGTGGCCCTGTGGGGGGACCGGGTCTTTGCCGCCGGTCTGGACGGGACGCTGAACGCGCTGGATGCGAAAACCGGGCAGCGGCTGTGTCAGGCCAGCATCGGCGACTGGGAGATCGGCGCCTATATCACCTCGGCGCCGCTGGCGGTTGAGGGCAAGATCCTTGTCGGTCCCTCGGGCGGCGAATTCGGCGTGCGCGGCTTCCTTGAGGCCACCGATGCCGAGACCTGCGAACAGGCCTGGCGCACCTATAGCGTGCCGGGACCGGACGAGCCGGGCCACGAGACATGGAAACCCGAAGGTCCGCGCCCGGATGCGTGGAAATATGGCGGCGGCAGCATGTGGATGCCGGGCAATTACGACCCCGAGGCGAAGAAGCTGTATTGGGGCGTCGGCAACGGTTCCCCCTGGCTGGGCGATCAGCGTCCGGGCGACAACCTCTATGTGGCATCGTCGATCTCGATGGACCCGGAAACGGGCGAGATCCTGGGCCATATGCAGTACCATTTCAACGACAGCTGGGACTGGGCGGCGATGAATGCGCCGATGCTGCTGGATATCGAGCAGGACGGCCAGACCGTGACCGGCCTGATGAGCCCGCAGCGCAACGGCTATCTGTATTGGCTGGAGCGGAACCCCGAAGGCGGGATCACCTATCTGGAGGGCAAGCCCTTCGTCTATAACGATGCCTTCGTGTCGCTGGATCAGGACACCGGCAGGCCGACCTATGATCCCGCGCATGTGCCCACGACCGGCAACAAGGTCGAATATTGCCCCAGCCTGTGGGGCGGGAAAAACTATCCCTACGAGGCCTATAACCCGCAGACCGGCATGATCTATATCCCCGCCAACGAGAATGTCTGCAATTCGTGGACCGGCTTTCTGGATGAGGATACCGAACCTGCCTCGGGGCAATGGTGGGCCGGGATGGATCTGGCCGAGCTGAAGGTGTTTCTGCGCGATCCGCAGGAAGGCGTCGGCCAGTTGCAGGCGTGGAACGTGAACACGCGCGAGGTCGAATGGACCCATGAATTCGGCAAGACGATGAACTGGGGTTCGGTGCTGACCACGGCGGGCGGGATCGTCTTCAACGCCGGGACCAATGATCGGATGCTGCGTGCCTTCGATGCCGAAAGCGGCGAGGTGCTGTGGGAATTCCCGCTGAACTCGGCCGCGATTTCGCCGCCGGTGTCCTATGAGGTCGATGGCAAGCAATATATCGCGATCACCGCAGGTTACGGCGTCGATGCGCAATGGACCAACTCGGTTCTGGCCGATGCCGATGAGACCGGCGAATGGAATGGCGATGTGCCCGTGGGCGGCGCCATCTGGGTCTTTGCCCTGCCCGACGCCTGATCCGGCCAAGGGGCCCCGGCGGCATGGTCCGGGGCCTTCTCCACGAATTCTCCAGCATGGACAGACAGATGCGAGACAAAGAATTTGCATGCCGTTGCTGCAACGCCAATCCTGACAACCGGCGCGGCTTCATCGCGGGGGCGGTTGCCGCCCTTGTTGCGGTCGGGTCGGCGCTGCGCCCCTCGACCGCGCTTGCCGCCGGGGATGCGATCCGCGACGCGGCCCCCCAGCCCGGCGATTTCCTGACATGGCAGGCCAAATCGAAACGCGGGCCACATCTGACGCTTGATGACCTGAAGATGAATGCGAGACAGCTTGTCGCCCTGCCCGTCGATCCCGCCAGCGGCACGGTCCGCGACGGGTCGCGCTTCAACCAGATCATGCTGACGCGGCTGGATACGGGCGAACTGGACGAGGCGACATTGGCGCGCTCTGCCGAAGGGGTGGTCGCCTATTCCGCGATGTGTACGCATGACGCTTGCCCGGTATCATCCTGGGACGGCGATACGCGGCAATATGTCTGCCCCTGCCATCAAAGCCGCTTTGACGCGACGGCGGGCGGCAACCTTGTCAGCGGCCCGGCCTATCGCCCGCTGCCCGCCCTGCCCTTGCGCCTGTCCGGGAATGGCGAGCTGGTCGTCGATGCGCCGTTCACCGCGCGCGTGGGTGGCGGGCGATAGTCATGGGGGCGACGATCCATCGCGCGGCGTTTCTGATTGCCGGGATTGTGGCCCTGTCGGCCATTGCCGCGCCCTCGCTGGCCAGAACGCCGTTGATCGGGGTGTCCTGCGGGGGCGGCTTCTATGTCCGCGCCCCGACGGGCGGGATCTATTGGGTGCATAACGACCCGCCCGTGCGCGATCCGGTCCTTGACGGCAGTCGTCAACTGATGGCGCTGGCCCAATGCGGCAGCGGTGTCGTGTCGGTGACCGGCGATGCCGACCGGCATGGCCCGTCGCGTGTCTTCCACAGCTCTGATTGTCGGAATATCGGCGCGGCGACGGGTGCCACCAGCCTGATCCACGAAGGCCCCGACGCGGTGACAGGGCTGGATATCGACGCGGGCGGGCTGACGATCCGCCTTGCGTCGGGCGCGACCGTCCACAGCGCCATCTGCCTCGGCGGATGATCGCAGAGATGATGCGTGGCGCTTGATTATGAACCGGTCTCTCCTATCATCGGACGGCCAACGCCGGCATGGGTCACAAGAAGTCCGTTCGGCACTCTGGGAGGAGAACATGGCAGTCGTGCCGTCACATGCCGAATATGTGCGCAGCGTTCTGACTTCGGGTGCCATTGCCGGATCGCCGGTGGCGACCTCTTGGCAGCGCTGCGCCGAGCAATACCGTCTCGATCCCGCGACTCCGCCCCGGATGCGTCGGCTGAGCGATGCCGAACTGGGCGAGCTGGAGCAGGGGATGGAGCCGATCCTGCGCTCGGCCGGGCCCGCGCTGGAGCGGCTGCAACGCGCGACGGGCAATCGTGGCGTCTGCCAGTTGCTGACCAATGCCGAGGGCATCCCGCTGCACTGGTCGGGGGCCGAATGCGATCAGGGCGAATTGCAGGCTTGGGGCCTGTGCCGCGGCGTGGACTGGAGCGAGGTCCACAACGGAACCAACGGCATCGGTACCTCGCTGATCGAACGCCGCGCGCTGGTGGTGCGGCAGGATCAGCATTATTACGCCCGCGCGCTGGCGATCACCTGCGCCTCGGCGCCGGTCTATGACCATGACGGCGCGCTGGCCGGGGCGCTGAATGTGACCTTCTACGGGATTGCCAGCAATATGGCCCCGGCGGGTCTGTTGCTGTCCACGATCACCGATGCCGCGCGGCAGATCGAGATCGACCATTTCCACCGCCATTTCCGCCATGCCAGCGTGATTTCCCTGCCCTGGCCTGCGCGCTGCGGGGCCGTCCTGCTGGCGGTGGATCGCGACAATGTGGTGATCGGGGCCAGCCGGGGTGCGCGTCATGTGCTGGGGCTGTGCGATGCGGCCATCCGGCAGGGCGTGGTGGCGTCCGATTGTCTGGACGCGCTGAACGGCGCCGAGGGCGAGGACGGGCTGGCACATGCCGAACGCGGCGCCATCCGCCGCGCCCTGCTGCGAGAGCGCGGCAATGTCACTGCGACCTCGCGGCGGCTGGGCATCAGTCTGGCAACGGCCAAGCGCAAGATATGCAGCCACGCGATCCGGCGCTGACAATATCCGGCCCCACGCGCAAACGGCTCAGTTCTGAGCCGGTCCGGCGCAACTTCCATCCGACCAGAAATTGACCTGCCGCCCCTGCCGCCGTCGAATTCGACGGGTGTCGGCCCGTCTGGCCGAGACAGTGAAGATGCTGACATGGAGGAGCGCAGCATGACCTTGTCCCCCGCCACCCGTCTGCCCGCCGAGGCTTTCCCTGCCGAGCTGCGGACCTATCGCAATTACATCGACGGCGCCTTTACGGATGCCGGTTCCGATCTGATCGAGGTTCGTAACCCGGCGACCGGCGCGCTTCTGGGCCATATCCCCGAAACCCCTGCCGATCAGGTCGATGCGGCGGTCCGGGCCGCCCGTCAGGCGCAGCCAGATTGGGAAAGGCTGCCCGCCATCGAACGCGCGAACCATCTGCGCAAGGTTTCGGCCAAGCTGCGCCAGCATCGGGTCGAACTGGCTGATATCATCGTCAGGGAACAGGGCAAGATCCGCCCCCTTGCGCAGGTCGAGGTCGATTTCACCGCCGATTACATCGACTATATGGCCGAATGGGCGCGGCGTATCGAGGGCGAGGTCCTGACCAGCGATCGCCCGAACGAGACCATGCTGCTGCTGCGCAAGCCGCTTGGCGTGGTGGCCGGGGTGCTGCCGTGGAACTTCCCATTCTTCCTGATCGCCCGCAAGATGGCCCCGGCGCTGGTCACCGGCAATACCATCGTCATCAAGCCAAGCGAAGAAACGCCGCTGAATGCCTATGTCTTTGCGGAACTGCTGGCTGAAACCGACATGCCGAAAGGGGTGTTCAATCTTGTCGGCGGGCACGGGGCTGTGGCGGGTCAGGCGCTGATCTCTCATCCCGGCATCGACCTGATCACCTTTACCGGCAGTGTCGGCACCGGCTCTCATATCATGCAGGAGGCGGGCAAGAACCTGACCAAGGTCAATCTGGAACTGGGCGGCAAGGCCCCCGCCATCGTGTTGAAGGATGCCGATCTGGAGCTTGCCGCGCAGGCCATCCACGCATCGCGCGTGATCAATACCGGGCAGGTCTGCAACTGCGCCGAGCGTGTCTATGTCCAGCGCGAGGTGCATGACGATCTGGTCGCCCGGCTGAAACAGCTGTTCGAGGCGACCCGCTATGGCGATCCCTCTGCCGAGGCCGATCTGGATATGGGTCCGCTGGTCAATCAGGCCGGGCTGGACAAGGTTGCGCAAGCGGTCGAGCGGGCCCGCGAACAGGGTGCGACCATCGTGACCGGCGGCAGGCGTGCCGATCTGCCCGAGGGTTTCCACTACCTGCCCACGCTGATCACCGGCGCGACCGCCGAGATGGACATCATGCGCCGCGAAACCTTCGGCCCGGTTCTGCCGGTCCAGCCCGTTGACAGCCTCGACGAGGCCATCGCGCTGGCCAATGATTCCGATTACGGTCTGACCTCGTCGGTCTATACCCGTGACCTGAACGCGGCGATGAAGGCGGCGCGGGAATTGCGCTTTGGCGAGACCTATATCAACCGCGAGAATTTCGAGGCCATGCAGGGCTTCCACGCCGGCCGCCGCAAATCCGGGATCGGCGGCGCGGATGGCAAGCACGGGCTGTACGAGTTCACCACGACCCATGTGGTCTATATCAAGGGCTAGAACGTCGCACCGCCTGCGAGGACCCTTTTCGCGGGCGGTGCCGATCAACCTGCGATCCGTGCGATCACGCGGCTGGCGATCCGCGCCGTCTGATCCCAGCCGGGCAAGCTGTCCCCCGCCTTTGCCGCCGCCCGGGCCAGCCGGGCGCGCTGCGCGGGGTCAGAGATCAGCAGGCGCAGGGCATCGGCCAGCGCCTCTGCGTTTTCGGGCGGGACCAGCAGGCCCGCGTCCGGCGGAACGGTAACGGGGACCGCGCCGACATGGCAGCTGACGATGGGCAGGCCGCGCGCAAGGGCTTCGTCAAAGACGATACCGTAACCTTCATACCGGGTGGCCAGCGCAAAGATCGAGGCGTCGGCGTACAGCTGTTCCAGTTCAGTCGAAGGCACGCGCCCTGCCAGCCTGACCTTTGCGGCGACAACCGACCCTGCGATCTGCCGGGCCAGATCATCGGCATGGGTCGCGTCCCACGGATTGCCGACAATCACCGCCTGCCAGTTCAGATCGGACAGCCGTGACAGGGCCTCGATCAGGATGTCGTGGCCCTTGCGTGGATGCAGGATGCCCACCGACAGGATCAGCGGCGGCGTGACCGGCGCTGGCGCAAGACGCGGGCGGTCCACCCCGGGCCGCGCGACGGTGATGCGATCGGGGGCAACGTCATAGCGCCGGATCAGGATCTGCCGGGTATGAGGGCTGGGCACCAGCACATGCCGGGCCAGCCGCAGATTGTCGTATTCGGTGCGAAACAGGTGATCGCGGCGCGCGGGGGCAAGGTTGCTTTCCAGCGCCAGCGGGTGATGGCACATGGCGATGACGGGCGCGCGCACCCTGGCAAGCCCGGCTGTGTCGATGGCGCCGAAGACCAGCCCGTCAAGGATCAGCAGGCGGGCGGGATCGACGGCTTGCAGCGCCTTGACGGCCTGCGCCATCGCGGCCGGGTCCGGGTCGGGAAAGCTGGCGGGCAGTTCCAGATGCTGCATGTCGTGGCCCAGTTCGCGCAGCCCCTCCAGCAGGCGGCGTTCATAGATATAGCCGCCGGTCAGGGTGGCGATGTCTCCGGGAATGGCGAAGGCGGCGGGCGTCATGGCCGCAACTGCTCGGGCGCATAGATGCGCAGGACGCGCCGCTCGACCATCGCCACCGCTGCGTGGCACAGGACCGAGATCACCGTGACCACGACCACCGCCGCCCACAGCAGGTTATAGTTCGATGTCGATGCCGACAGCGCCATCAGGCTACCAAGGCCGCGCCCGGTGGTCAGCCACTCGACCACGGTGATGGCAAGGACGGCGGCGGGAACGCTGATCCTTGCGGCGGCGAACAGGGCGGGCAGCATGGCGGGGATGCGGATATGGATCATCTGGCGCAGCGGACCCGCGGCATAGGTCTGGAACACGTCGAGGATCTGGCCCGGTGCCTGCCGCAACCCGTGCAGGCAGGCGACCAGCGTCGGAAAGAACACCATCACCGCCACCAGCGCGATGGTCCCGGTCGCGCCGCGCCCCAGAAACAGCACGATCAGCGGCGCGGTGGTGACGATGGGGATGGACCGCAGCGCGACGGCCACCGGCATGACCAGCGCCGCCAGCCCGGGCAGCAGGGTCAGCAGGACGGCCAGCCCCGCGCCCAGTGCCAGCCCCGCCAGATAGCCGGGCAGCAGGAACACCGCCGTCTCGCGCAGCGCCTGCGTCAACGCGCCTCGTGTCACGGCGGCATCCGGGGCCGATGTCAGCGCCGCGATCACATCGTCGGGGCGTTTGGCGAAAAACGGATTGAGATCGAACAGCTCCATCCCGCCCCACCACAGAGTCACCACCACGGCGATCAGCACCAGTGGCCCGGTCGTCGCGCGCGATGCGGGCGGTCGGGGCGGCGCAAGGATCACCGGCGGCGGGTCATGCAGCAGCATCCGCGCCAGCGTCCCGATCGCGGCATAGACCGCCATCGACACTGCCGCCGCCAGCAGTGCGATGGCCCACAGCGCGGGCACATCCATCGCGCGCATGAAGCGGATGGTCAGCACGCCCATGCCGCGCTCGGCCCCGGTGAACTCGCCCACCATCGCGCCCAGAAAGGCGGCGGGTGCGGCAATCTGAAGTCCCGCGAACAGATAGGGCAGCGCGGCCCGCGCCCGGATATGGATCAGCTCGGCCATCCGCCCCCTGCCATAGCTGTGGACCAGATCCAGCCAGACCGCAGGCATGGCCCTGAGCCCGGTCAGCAGCGGGATCAGCGTCGTGTAATAGACCGCCAGCGCGGCAAGGGCGATCTGCGGCCCCTCGCCCGGCCCCATCAGCACCCGCAGGATCGGCCCGGTCGCGATCAGCGGCAGGCAGAACACCACCAGCGCCAGCCCGCTGATCGCATTCAGCAGCCGCGGCCATGTGAAGGCGATGGCGGCCAGCAGCACCGCCGCCAGATTGCCAAGGGCAAAGCCGATGGCCGCATTGCCGAAGGTGACGGCCAGCGCCCGCCAGATAAGGCCGGGGTTGTCCACAAACCAGCGGATCACCTCGGCCGGGGCGGCGATCAGTTGGCTGGCCGCCGTGGCGGCCGCCAGCCAGGACCAGCCGATCAGCAGAGCCCCCAAAGCCATCATGGCCCCGGCCGATCCCGCCAACCGGGTCATTGCGCGGCCAGTGGCGGGCTGTCTTCGCCAAGGGCCAGCGCGGCGGATGCCTGCGCTGCGACCTGGCGGAACGCGGGGCTGTCGGCCAGTCCGGGCGCGCGGGGGCGGGGCAGAGGCACTTCGATATCGGCCACGACGCGGGCGGGGCGCGGCGACAGCACAAGGATGCGGTCGGACAGCATCACCGCCTCTCGGATCGAATGGGTGACCAGCAGCGTCGTCGTGCCGCGCGGTTGCCATAGCGGCGGCAGATCGCGGGCCAGTTGCTGGCGGGTCAGTTCGTCCACCGCGCCGAAGGGTTCGTCCATCAGCAGGATCTGCGGCTGCGTGACCAGCGCCCGCGCGATCGCCGCGCGCTGGCGCATCCCCCCCGACAGCGCGGCGGGTCTGGTATCGGCGAAACCGTCCAGTCCGACCAGCCCGATCAATTCCCCGATCAGCGCCGGGTCGGGGGTCTGCCGCGCCAGTTTCCGCGCCAGCGCGATATTGCCGCGCACCGTCAGCCACGGCAGCAAGGACGGATCCTGAAAGGCGATCGAGATCGCGCCGCGCCGGCGCTGCTCGGCGGAGGTTCGCCCGGCGATGCGGACCTGTCCCACCGTCGGTTGCTCCAGCCCCGCGATCAGACGCAAGAGGGTCGATTTCCCGCAGCCCGATGGCCCGATCAGCGCGGTCGTCCGGCCTGCGGCAAGATCGAGATCGACGGGTGCGACCGCCTGAACCCCGCCCGCAAAGGTCTTGCCCAGCCCAAAGCAGGTGATCCCGGCCTGCGCGTCAACCGGCATGGATTTCTTCAAGGATCGAGCGGTCCCACAAATCCGACGCCACCTCATATCCCAGCAGGGCCAGCGTTTCGATATTGGCGCTGACGCTGGCATCATCCCACCAGCCGAAGCCATGTTCGTCGGTCAGGTCGGAAAACATCAGCGGCATCTGCCGTTCGGCCTGCAATTTCTGCGTCTCCAGATCCAGCCCGGCATCGGGGAACATCCGCACCACCAGTTCGGCGGCGGCACCCGGATCGGCGCGGGCGGCATCCCAGCCCCGCGCCTCGCCCGCCATCAGCGAGACCAGTTCGGCGCGGCGGTCGGCAAGGCTGTCCTCGGTCGCGATATAGGTTTGGGAATGCAGCGCATAGCCGTGATCGGCCATCAGCATCGTCACCGATTCAATCCCCTGAATCGCCATCGCCACTGGCAGATCGGTTTCCCAGCACAGCAGGCAATCAACCTCTTTGGCGACCAGAGGCTGGGCGGAATATTGGGTCGGCACGACCTCGATAGAGTCGAAATCCACGTCGTTCAGGCTGCAAAAGGCCCGCAGCACCGGCATATTGGCCAGCGCCATCCCGATCCGCCTGCCCGCCAGATCGGCAGGGGCATGGACCGGATTGTCGGGCAGCGAGGCGATGACAAAAGGGTTTTTCTGCATCGCCACGCCAATGATCCGGAACCGCGCGCCCTGCGCCAGTGCGGCGGCGGTATAATCGGCGGCAGAGATCCCGACCAGCGCCGTTCCCGACACCACCGGGGGCTCGACCGGCGCGTTCGGCCCGCCCTGCAACAGCGACACCTCAAGCCCCGCCTCGCGCCACCAGCCGTTCTCGCGCGCCAGATAGCTGCCCGCGAACTGCACCGAATGCAGCCATGACAGTTGCAGACCGACTGCGGTTTCCGCCCGCGCCACGCGCAGGTTCAGACCGCCAATCAGCAGCCCCGCCGCTCCACCGGCCAGCAGCCGCCGCCGTGTCAGGCTTATGGGAAACATCAGAAAACCTCCGTCCACTGGGATAGGGCAACAGGGCGTGCGGAATCAACCAATCTGACCCGCCCTGCGTTCCCTGCGGTGTTGCCACAGCCAGCGGATGTCGATCACGAATGACCAGATCAGCACCATTGCCATGAGCCGCGTCAACCAGATGGCCGGGTCAGCGGGCATGACCGGCAGTTGCAGCGCGATCAGCACCGCCAGTTGCATGACGCAGACCAGCTTGCGCCGGAGACGCTGCGGCAGGGGCGCGCGCAGCCACGCCCGGAACCAGCCCGCAACCACGAAACCATAGCGGATCAGGCCCAGCATCAGCACTTCGGCCCCGACCAGAGGGCCCGCAAGGGCGTGCAGCGACAGGATCAGGGCCAGCGCGGCATCGACCTCCATGTCGAAACGTCCGCCGAAATCCGACGCAAGCCCGCTGCGACGCGCCAGCCAGCCATCCACGCCATCTAGTGCGAATGCCACGCCGCCCGTGATGGCGACCGCCCAGCCGCCCACCTCGCCCGCCAGCAGCGGCGGCAGCAGGGCGCAGACAAGGGCACCGCGCAGCAGCGTCACGATATTGCCGCCCCCCAGCCGGTCATGGGGATAGCTGCGCCGCATCAGCGCGGCGACAAGGACGCAGCCCAGCAGCCAGGCGACAGACGCGGCCAGCCACCCCGCCGCATCCCCCGGCAGCCCGGCCAGCCGCACCGCCTGAAGCGCGACGGCGCCGAACAGAGCGGTCACCGCGATCTGGCCGGGAATGCCCGTCCGGGGGCCGGAAGGTCGCAGCTGGGAAGGTCGGACCGGGTCGCGCATCGTTCAAGCCTAGGCCAACCCGGCCTTGCGTCAAGCGCTGCATGGCGCGGCCTAGGCAGACGGGCGGGTTTCGCTTATTCTGGGCGAAAGGAGACGGTGCGATGACGGATCATCAGCCCGGTTACCGGACGCCCGCCCGGATGTTTCATTGGGGCGTGGCCGCTGCGGTGCTGCTGATGATCCCGGCCGGTCTGGTGATGACGCAGGACGGGCTGTCCCGCAGCGTGCAGGATACCTTGTTCGTGTTTCACAAGAACCTTGGAACGCTGCTGGTCCCGGTCATTCTGGCGCGTCTGATCTATCGGCTGACCCACAAGCCGCCGCCCCTGCCCGATACGATGCCGGGCTGGCAGCGGCGCATTGCCGGGCTGTCCCATGTCACGCTGTATGGGCTGCTGCTGGTCATGCCGCTCAGCGGTTTTATACGCGTGCGTGCCGGAGGGTTCCCAATCGAGCTGCTGGATCTGCTGGGCGCGGGGCCTTGGCTGGCGAAATCCGATCCGCTGGCCGACAGCGCGCAACTGGTCCATGCCGTCGCGGCGTTCCTGCTGATCCTGCTGCTGGCCCTGCATATCGGGGCGGCGCTGCACCATGTCCTGATCCGGCGCGACGGTATCTGGTCGCGAATCTGGCCGCCACGCCGCCGGTGAACCCGTCTTGACCTGCCCGTGCTGATATAGGTATACCGATCTACCTACTGGCGGGGCGATCATGGAACAATCCGAAAAACAGGCGCTGGAAAGTGCGCGCGTGCGGTTGCTGAAGGCGGCGGGCATCCTGTTTTACAACAACGGGATCAACGGGACCGGCATCGACGCCATCGTGCAAAGGGCGGGGGTGGCGAAGAAAAGCCTCTATAACAATTTCGCGTCCAAAGCCGATCTGGTGAACCAGTACCTTCAGGCGCGTCATGCCGAGTGGCTGGGTCTCTATGACCGCCGGGTGCAGCAGGCCGTGACCCCGCAACAGAAGGTGCTGGCCGTTTTTGATGCCTATCAGGACCATGCTGAAGATGATTACGAACGCGGCTTTCGCGGTTGTGGCCTGCTGAATGCCGCCGCCGAACTGACAACGGGCGATGTGGGCCGTCAGGCCGTCCGGCACCACAAGGAAGAGGTTCAGGCGATTCTGGCCGCGCATCTGTCCGAACTGATCGCGGATGAAGCCCGGGCGGCGCGCATGGCCAGACAGATGGCGTTCCTGCTGGAAGGGGCGATGGCGCGGGCGGGGCTGGAGGGCAGCAGCGTATTGGTCGTTGAAGCCCGCCGTATGGCCTCTGACATGCTGGAGACGCTGTGACGATGTCATCACGGGAATACGGGATCGGCGTGGCGGCGGTGCTGTTTTCCGCGCTGGTCTGG